>JBEROH010000034.1:0-4812 GCA_041234785.1 Candidatus Actinomarina sp.
TGGTCCCTGTGGTTAGAGATTGTCAAGATTTAACATTTTCAGGAATTGAATCTGAGATTAAAAGATTAGCACTTAAAGCTAGAGATGGTGAAATTACAGTTGAAGATATGAGTGGAGGAACTTTTACTATATCAAATGGAGGTGTTTTTGGTTCAATGCTCTCAACTCCAATTCTTAATCCACCTCAATCTGCAATACTCGGAATGCATAATATTATTGAAAGACCAATAGCGGTTAATGGTAAAGTAGAAATTCATCCAATGATGTATTTAGCATTGAGTTACGATCATAGAATAATTGATGGGAAAGAATCAGTTGGATTTTTACTAACTGTCAAAGAAGCACTTGAAAACCCAATTGAAACTTTGATGGATAATAACCCATCAAGTGCATTGGAACTCTAATATAATTTCTTTCTTTTTATAGTTTATAGAAGCATTAAGTTGATTAAGAATATCACCTCCAATAATTCCATCAACATCCGAAAGACCTTTTTCCTTGAGTGAATTATTTATGAAAGTCATGTCAAAAAGCACTAAATCAAAATTAGATTCTTCATAGTTTCCAATTTTTAATATGTTATTTTTTGAATAGTAAGTTTCATTAATTTGGCTACTTGCCGAGGATGCTTTTTCATTAGAAATTTCAAAATCCAAATTAAATTTTGTAGTTAATTTAGAATTGATACAAGAATTTGATGCACCAGTATCAACTATAAAAACCCCGTTAATATTATTCACCATGCATTCAATTAGAATATGGTTTGATTTTGTAATTATTAAATTTATTTTAGTTTTTATCTTAAAAATCTTAGTGGTTTTTAATCTGAAATAAAATCTCTTTTATTGTTTTTTTAGTCAATACATAGATAACTCCAAAAGTAAAACCTAAAAACCCAAAAATAAGCACTAGTTGTTTTCTTTTTGGACTTGCTCTTGTTAATGGTACAACTGCTTCCTGAATAGTAGAAAATACAGGTGTGTTCTTTTTTAATTGAAGTTTTGCTTGTTCAACTTGTTTTGAAATTTCTTGCACAACAGCACTTATAATCTGAAATTCAGATTCTAATTTATTTTTTTCATTAATTATAAACGAATTAACAGAATTTAAGTTAGAATCGGAGAAAACAGCAAGTTTTGAATAAATTTCATCAAATTCTTTTCTTTTTTCGACTAGTTGACTTTCACTAAAAATGAGATTTTGCCTGGCTGCTTCGATTTTATTTTCAATAATAATATTCTGTAATATTTCTCTTGAAAGTTTTGCTGTCGTAGCGGAATATTCAGCAATTGGCATTTCAGCCATAATCGATACGAATCCGTCTTTCTGATTAACATTAACGTTAATTATATTTGATAAAATTTCAAAACAAATTTCTTCTTTTTTACTCATACCTAATTCATAAAAAATTTGTTCATTATCCTCTTGAATTGAATAATATTCTACAATAAAATCTTTTAATGTCAAGTTATTTTTTTTATCAATAATATTATCAAGTAGGAGTCTTTTAAATTTTACACTACCTATAATTTGCGGGTACATTGATGGTGGAATTTCACTCCCAAATGAACGCCCCCCCAAATTAATTCCAACTAAACTTGCTACGCCTGAAAGCGATGATGTAGAAGCTTCTTGATTTTGAGGGATAAAAACTGTTGTTGAATTGTATTTTATTGGTAAAATTAAAGAAATTACAATCCCTAAAAGAGAAAATATGAATGATATGTATATAATTATTTTTCTTGATTCAAATAAATTTTTAATTATTTGAATTAGATCTATTTCATCATTTAAATTATCATTCATATTATAAACTTTTGATTAATGCAATCACTGACACAAGACTGGTTGTGTATCCTACAATTTCACCTACACTTGTTTTATTTCTAGCTATGTTTTTCTGAGGAACAATTATTTTGGAACCAGGCTTTAATTTTGGGTAATTATTAAAAATAAAGAAAGATTTAGTACTTGATACATTTCCATTTTGATATACAACATACACATTTTTTTTACTCGCGATTTCACTAAAACCTCCAGCTCTATTTATAGCAGTCGCTGTTGTTAATGAGTTAGTGTAAGTAACTGCAGTTGGTTGTTGAACTGCCCCTGTAATTTCAATAGTGTTGTCTTTTCTTGGAACAATAATTTTATAAGATGGTTTTAAAATCAGATTGTATTTAGGATCAGACCCATTAGTGGCTAAAATCTTTTTTACATTAACGCCAAATTCTATAAATGGTTTTATTTTAACTTTTATTTTTAACGAATCTAAATCTGATAATCCGAATAATTCCTCGTTTTCTTCATTCTCTGGTTTATCATCATTTAATAATTCATTTAATTTGTTTTCTCTTATAATCTTTACACCATCCAAAGAAGCGTCATTTAAAAACCCATTAAAATCTTGAATTAAATCAAAAAATGAAAAGGTATTACTTTTTATTGCATAAGTGCCTGGATACTTTACAAGACCCTCAACTGTAACGAATTCTTTTTCTTGAAATCCAAGTTTTTCACGAATAACTATTAAATCATCTTCTTTCAGCTTAGTGTTGTTAATTTCATTTAAATTCGATAAATCATTATCTAAAGAAACTTTGATTGTTGTGATAGGATTTATACGATCTTCATCATACGTTGATCTATATATTTGAATGTTACTTATATCACCTTTTTCTGTGATTCCTTTAGCCATAAAAATTAAATCAACTACAGTCATTCCATCAAAAAAAGGATAGTTGTTAGGTTCAAAAACTTCTCCTTTAATACTAACTGTTTTCGATCTAGTTAAATCAATGTTTGAGCTAATTATAACTCTATCGTTTGGTTTAAGATATATAGTATTGCTTTCATAAAGATTGAATGATATAACACTGCTTTCAACTCCTTTTTCTTTTCTGATTAAATATGCTCTTTCAGTAATTGCATAGTCTGCTAATCCTCCAGCTTTTAAAATCAGTTCTTCAACATTTTTAACATCGTTCAGAGAGTAATCTCCAGGTGTCGAAACAGCACCATCAATAGTGATTAGGTTTGTAAAAATATCTGTGACTGGTCTAGCTTCAATAATATCACCGTCATTCAGAATGTAGTCAGAAAAATTAGACTGTTTAACATCTTCTGCTTGTCTAAAAAGACCATCATTTCTTTTAATGAATAACTTTTCTTTTACTCCAAATGAAGATATACCTCCACTGAATTTAATTAAATCACTTAATTTTTCACCATCCTTAATTTCAAAAATCCCTTTGTTTTTAAATTCACCATTAACAAAAATTCTTTGCAGATAGTTTGGTACTAAAATTACATCTTGATCTCTGAGTGAAAATGATTCATATATTCCCTTCGAAAAGTAATCATATAAGTCAATAGTTTTAATGTTTTTTCCATTTCTAATTACTTTAATATCTCTGTAGCTTCCAGATTCATTTGGCCCACCGGCAGAGTACAATACATTTAAGACTGTTGAAAGTGAAGACACTGTGTATGTATCAGGAGCAACAACATTGCCTGTTACATTTATAACAATTGACCTAGTATTTAATAGAGAAATATCTAAATAAACTTTAAACTCTGAGTTTTGACTGGAATTTATGCCAGAATATATTTTAGATAATGATCTTTTTAATTTATTTTTTGCTTCTTTGATCGTCAAACCACTTAAATAAACAGGTCCAATTCTTTCAACCTTTACAAACCCTTCTCTAGAAATTAATGTTGAATATTCATTTTCAGCAGCTCCCCAAATTGATATCAAAATTTCATCGCCTGGTCCTAATTCGTAAGAAGAAGGTGTCGCTACATTTAATATTGGGCTAGAGTTAATATTCTCATTGTTAAAGTAATTTGATCCATAAATAGGTAATTTTGCTAAAGTTTTATCATCATTTATTTCAGAATCCTCTTCATTAGTGTTTTTTCCAAAAATTGACGTGAGTGATGATGAATCAAATTCTATAATTTCACTTTTATTATTGGTGTTATCTGTAATTTTATAAATTCTCTGTTCAAATTGAGTAATTTCAGCTTCACTTACACCCTGAGCTCTAGCCAATATTTTTATCTGGTCTATTGAATAACCATTCTCCTGGGCTTGTTTCCAATAGCTTATCAGTTCAGTATCACTAAGGTCATTTAGTTTTTTACCTCCAAACTGATCTGTATTTTGACCAAAAAAAAGCGCAGGCAAAAGGATAATTATAAATATTATTTTTTTCATTTTAACTTTTTTCTAAAACGTAGTATTAAAATAGTTTTCAAATATACAAATAATAATAAATAGATAGTTCGATTATTTGTATTCTATTTATAAAGTATTGAAAAACAGATAATTATATAAAATAATTAAAATAATATATTTTACTTTATATATATTTTAAATTTGCTCTAATTTTTTATAGTTCAAATTGAAATTAATTGATACGCATACTCATTTATATTTAGAAGAATTTGATTCTGATTTTGATCATGTTATAAATATGTCTAAAGACAAAGGAATATTTAAATTCATTTTTCCATCAATTCATTCAAAGTATAATGAAAGAATGATACGTACTTATAATAAGGATAGGTCAATGTTTAATATAATGGCAGGCCTTCATCCAGCATATGTGTCAAATAATAATAATGAAGAGATTGATTTAGTTGTAAAAAATCTTAAAAAGTATAATTGTGTTGCTGTAGGCGAAATCGGAATTGATTTGTATTGGGAAAAAAAGTTTTTAGAGCAGCAAAAACTTGTTTTTGAAAAACAAATTGAATTAGCATTAGAGTACGATTTGCCAATAGTAATTCATTGTAGAGAAGCCT
>JBEROH010000050.1:0-5042 GCA_041234785.1 Candidatus Actinomarina sp.
GGCTGTCGCAGTTGCTGCAACACCGTAAAGCATTTGCACAACAGCTACTACGAATACGACTCTAGACAATAGGCCAAAATAAAAATTATTCTCCCAGTCCCATAATTTTCCAGCAACTAAAACTACACAGGCAGCGGAGAATCCTCCAACTAGTTGCAAAATATCAGTCAAAACTCCATATGTTGAGTTATAACCTGTTGAATCTGGGCCTATCAATAATGCTAGTATTGCGAAATTTACTAATATCGCAACACCATTAAGGTAGGCCATATTTGACCCAATTCGTTTTTCATCACTTGTCATTTTTTTCCTTTCTTATATTTTCAGAAAAAAAAAATTAATATAAGTTTCATATATTGCTTTCTCCTGTTAATTCTTCAGGTTTTTCTTTCTTAAAATAATTCATTTAAGAATATTATATTTTTAAATAATTCTACTTTCTTTAATTAAGTTAATTTTTTTTAATTTTTAAGTAACAATTTCAATAATTTAGTTCTAAAATACTTCTTGCTCTTAATTAAGCGAGGTGGAATTGACTTATGCTCTTGAATTTAAAAACGTATCTAAGTTATACGATAAAAATACTGCTGTTAACTCCATTAACTTCACAGTAAACAAAGGTGAGTTTTTTTCACTCTTAGGACCTTCAGGCTGTGGCAAAACAACAACTTTACGACTTATTGCCGGATTAGAAGAGCCGACTCAAGGAGACATTTTTATTAATGACAAAAATGTCAATCAGATTGAACCTCATTTACGACCTGTTAATACAGTGTTTCAGTCCTACTCACTCTTTCCACACCTTTCAGTTGAAGAAAATATTGTTTTTGGATTAAAAATTAGAAATTTTAAAAGTAAAGAAATCGCTGAACGTCTTGAGGAGGTTATCGCTTTAATTGACTTAAAAGATTATTTAAAAAGAAAACCTCACCAGCTATCTGGTGGGCAGCAACAAAGAGTGGCCATCGCAAGAGCTTTAATAAACAAACCAGAGGTACTGCTCATGGATGAACCTTTAGGTGCACTAGATCTTAAATTAAGAGAACGTTTACAAGTTGAAATAAAAGCTATTCAAGAATCATTAAAAATAACGACTATCTATGTCACCCATGACCAAAACGAAGCTCTAGCAATGTCAGATAAGATAGCTGTAATGCATAACGGGGATATTTTACAACTTGATGATCCAGAAAAATTATACGAAAAACCACAAGACCCATTTGTTGCAAGCTTCTTAGGAAACTCTAATGTCTTTTTAGGTCATGTCGAAAATAACATATTCAATTCTGACTACATGAAAAATATTCAAGTTTCAACTGACATTAATGGCAGTGCTTTTCTTATCTTGAGACCAGAAATTATTTCATTCAGTTTGGAAGAATCCGGAGATGCACAGCAAAACTCAATTCCAGGTGTAGTCGAACATATTCTTTACAGAGGTAGCTGGGTAGATATTGTAGTAAATGTCAATGGAGTGAAAGTCGAAATCTCAAAGGAAAATAATTTCCAAACAGCTCTTCCTCGTGAAGGGGAAATATTATTTTTATCGTGGAATGCGACTAAAGCATGGATTTTGAAAAATGAAACTTAGGCGTTTTAATGTATTACTTGGCTTACCTGGAGTAATCTTTTTAACCTTATTCTTTCTAACTCCCTCTCTATTTATTTTTAGCTATATTTTTGGAACAAGAACTCCGACAGGCAAAACTGCTTTTGATAGAATCTACTTTGATTCTTTTCGACAACTCTTAGAGTTTGATGTTTTTCCCATAATTATTAAGAGTTTCAATACCGCTGTTATCGTAACAGTTATTTGCTTGCTGATAGGCTACCCGTTTGCCTATCAGATTAGAAAATTTAGCAATACCATGAAATATTTCTCCCTATTTTTAATTTCTATTCCTTTTCTAACTAACTTTTTAGCAAGAACTTATGCTTGGAAAATACTAGTTTCTAAAAATGGCCTCCTTACCCGCCTACTTTCTATTTTTACAAATGTCGACTCGCTGTTGTTTACAGATTTTGCAGTGATTTTAGGTATGGTTTATGTATACCTACCATTTATGATTCTTCCAATTTTTTCATCGTTAGAAAATATAGATGATCACCTTTTAGAATCAGCAAGAGATTTATATGCAAACCCCTTTAAAACCTTTTATTACATTACCTTTAAACTTTCTCTGCCTGGCGTCATTGCAGGAATAGTATTAACTTTTATACCGAGCTTAGGTGCATACATTATTCCTCAAATTTTAGGTGGATCAAAAGCCATGTACTTAGGAAACTTCACTGTGTTGCAATACATTCAAGCTAGTAACTGGCCGCTTGGTTCACTGGTCTCCCTTATCATCCTTGTCTTTATGGGTGTAGCTATCAATGTGTTGTTTAAGTTTGAGGGGCAGAAGAATTTATGAAGTCATTAAATCGTCATCTTGGATTGAAACTAAATTACGTCTTTGTCTTAATCTTTATTTATCTACCTATCTTTTTAATGATTGGACTCTCTTTTAATGATTCCAAATACTTTAATCAATGGACGGGTTTCACGTTTAAATGGTATCGACAGTTATTTGATAACCAAAATTTAATCTCTGCTTTTAACAACTCTCTTATTGTTGCTATCTCATCAACTATCTTGTCTCTTATATTTGGATTCGGTATTGCCCTTTTTATGTTTAGAGTCAAATCAAAATTTTCTAAATCTATTGAAAAATTTATTTACGTTCCTATCGTGATCCCTGATGTCACAATGGCTGCGATGATGTTAGTGTTTTTCGTCTTTTTATCGAACTTTATTGACCTAAAGCTTGGTATAGCAACCACCATTATTAGCCATACTGCTTTTAACATTTCGTTTGTCACTGTCTTAATCGGATCTAAATTTACCAGAAAATTAAAAGTCTTAGAGGAGGCAGCAGCTGACTTATATGCAAATAATTTACAAGTAATTAAACATATCACCTTGCCATTTGTAATGCCTGCTATTCTCGCCTCCTTAATACTGTCTTTTATTCTCTCCTTTGATGAAGTAGTTATTTCTATGTTTGTAACAGGTCCGGGAAGCACAACATTACCTGTGTATGTATTCAGTATGATTAAAAAAGGTATCACCCCAGTAGTGAACTCTATTTCAAGTTTGATGTTAATTTTTTCTCTTATTTTAGTTAGCGCAGTACTAGTATTATCCGGAAAGGACGAATTGAAATGAAAAAATCAATGTTATTGTTGCTACTTTTCATCATGGTCGCATGCTCATCTGGCACATCAGACGTAGCAGCCATTGATTGTGAAGTAGGTGAAGTGAATGGAAACCTCTCTCTCTATAACTGGGCAGAGTATCTTGACCCAGAATTAGTGGAAGAGTTTGAAGCAACATATGGGGTCAGCGTGTTTGAAGACTTCTATACTTCCAATGAGGAAGCAAGAACGAAACTTCAGACTGGTGTCAACGCCTATGATGTTGTGTTTCCATCAGATTATATGATTAGCCAATTAATTGAAGATGGTTTACTACTTGAACTGAACTTTGATGTACTACCAAATTTTTCAAATATCGATCCTGACTATACCTATTTAGGTTATGACCCAGAGAATCTTTACTCTGTGCCTTACTTTTGGGGGACCACAGGATTTGGTGTTAATTTAGATGCTCTCGGTGTTGAAGAAGTACCAAATACCTGGGGACTTGTTTTTGATAAAGATTTAAGAGATCAGTATGGATTAAAATTTACCTTACTCGATGACTCACGAGAAGTACTCGGTGCTGCACTGAAGTATTTGGGATACTCACTCAATACAACTGATGAGACACAAATCCAAGAAGCAGCTGATCTTATAAAAGAAACACAAGAGGCTATTGTCGCCTACGATAGCGATCAGTTTGAAGACTTAATTATCTCAGGAGAGACTAATGCTGCTCATGGTTGGAGTGGCGATTTCTTTGCACTGTTTTATGAGTTAGAAGATCAATATGAGGACGTCTACTCCTCCTTTGTCTACTTAATTCCAGATGAGGGTGGTGTGCGTTGGACAGATGCCATGGTGATTCCTAGTAACTCCAGTAGTGTCTGTACTGCTCATACTTTTTTAAATTTTATGATGGATGCAGAAGTTGCAGCACAAAATGCTGAATGGAACGCTTACGCAACAGCAAACCTAGCTGCAAAAGATTATATTGATCCAGAGATGTTAGCTGATGAGTCGATATACCCATCAGAGGATGTTGTTGCAAACTTAGAGTTTATTGCAGACCTTGGTGATACCAATGAAGTCTATGAAAATAAATTCTTTGAGGCAAAATCATCTAGCTAATTGCAATAATATATATTCTTTGTCATAGAGATTTTAGAAGAACAAAACCGTGCAATTAAATGCACGGTTTTGCACTACTTTTATTCTTCCTCTGGAAACATAACCTCATTGAACATTTTCTCAATGCTGCCTTGTATCCATTCTTCAACCTGAGATCCCATAATGGATTGAGATTGTTGTTGAAGTAGTAACTCTTGTTCATTTCTTGCAAATGGACCAGCTTTTGACTGCTGGTGTTTCGTCATTGACTGATACAGCCAAACAAGATCTTTTAACGAGATGCTCTCCATCTCTTGGACAACTTTTGTTCTCACTTTATCCATAATGATGGAGTCTTTATGAAACGAGTCTTGATATCGCTCTTGTGATAAATTACTCATCACCAGTTGGATATTAGATTTTTGTCTCCAACGAAATAGCGTTGAGACATCAACCTCAATCTCTGTGGCAATATCTTTTAGAGACCATCCCTCATTCCACAACAAGACAAAACGTTGTTCATTTGGTGTGAGTGCATCAAAGGTCATGCTCTTGTAATCTCTCTAGAAAGTTTCACTGATGCTGAAAGGACTCGTTTGAGATATTTTTTAAGATGTGTCTTATTAATAAAATATCCTGGAATGCAGACTTTTTTTAATAATTCTGCCATAAAGTACTCAACACTGTTGTGATCAATGTGTATGGTATAGAGCTTTTGAATATGATCTAACACAATTGCAACTGGATTGAGA
>JBEROH010000045.1:0-4767 GCA_041234785.1 Candidatus Actinomarina sp.
TTTAAAATTTGAAAATAGATGGGATCCAATAAATACTAAAGCTAAAGTTACAAGTCCTAGATTTAATCCCTTTAATCTTACAGTTATAGGTGCAATCATTAAACCAACGATCGAAGCAACTACTCCAGATAAAGGCAACCAGATAATCATATCTAACTCGTATCCAATTACGCTTGATGTAGCAATGCCGCCGATAATTGCAGACGTATATGTACCTATTCCAACAAAAAAACCATGAGCTAAGTTTATTTGACCTGCAAAACCGGATACTATGTTTAGCCCCCAAGAAGCGACTGCAATTAAGAAAGCAGTTGTAAGAAGTAATAGCCAATAATCAGATGCGAAAAAGCTAAAAACAATTGCTGAAATTACTACAATTACAAACCAAACTTTTTGAGTGTTGTTTGAAAATATTGCAGATTCTTTTGAATAATCTGTATAAAGATTTGGCCTACCTCTCATACTCTTTCAACCTCTTCTGTACCAAACAGTCCATCTGGTTTGAAAATTAAAATAACAAACATAATTAAA
The DNA here is from genome assembly GCA_041234785.1 of Candidatus Actinomarina sp. Taxonomy (GTDB): domain Bacteria; phylum Actinomycetota; class Acidimicrobiia; order Actinomarinales; family Actinomarinaceae; genus Actinomarina. The sequence continues at coordinate 532 of JBEROH010000045.1, forward strand.
TATGGAGCTAATAAAGAAAAACCATTACCTAGAGAAATACCTACAATACCTTCTAATTGAAACTGATAGTAAGCAACATATCCTTGGGTTAATCCAATTATGATAGAACCAACCACTGCACCTGGAATAGAGTCTAATCCTCCAATAACTACTGCTGGTAGTGCTCGAAGTGCCTTAACAAAACTAAATTGTGATAAAGTGTTGAAACCACCTGTCATAAAGAAACCTGAAAAAGCGGCTAATATACCTGCAATAAACCAAACTAAACCAAAAATTCTACCTACATTAATTCCCTGAGCTAAGGCAGCTTCTTGATCAAAAGATGTTGCTCTCATAGCTACTCCGTATTTAGATCTTTTGAAAAAAATAGACAATACGGTTATTAGGACTATAGCTGTAACTAAAGCTGCAATTTCTAAATATTTCAGGTTTATACCACCTACATTCACAGATCCTAATGTTCCATAAGTTGGAAATGGATCTCCTAAATATCTTGGATTTATACCAATCCAGCTATCTAGAAAAGTTCTTAAGAGTATATCAATTCCAATTGTTAGTACTGCGACTGAAAACACGGGCTCGCCGACCATTGGTCTTAAGAATGTTCTCTCGATTATTAAACTTAAAACTCCAGTAAGAATTATTGCTAATAATAATGCAGGTATAAATGGTAAACCTCTATCCACAGCTAGTGAACTTATTATCCCAGCACCAACTACTGCAAGTGCTGGTTGTGCAAAACTCAGTACATCCATAGACTTATAAATTAATACAAACCCTATTGCAACAAGTGAATATATAGCTGCGAGAGAAAGCCCCTCAACTGTTGCTTGTAAAAAGATTGTCAAGTATACATCTCCTCTATCAACTCACTAAACTGTTCTATTAAAACATTTCTCTTTATTTTTTGAGTAGCTGTTAACTCTCCATCTTCATGATCTAATTCTTTAGGTATCATTCTGAATTTTCTAATTTCAAGAGTTGATGTCTGCTCATTTGCTTTGATAATTTCTTTCCAGACTAAGTCTTGAACTTCTTTCTTTTCTGAGAGATCTCTGTAGGTGGTGTGAGGAATATTTTTTCTTAATGCCCAATTAGAAACGGTATCAAACTCTATAGCAACTAGAGCTGAAAGAAATTTTCTCTTGTCGCCAATTACAATTGCATCTTTTATAAAAGGAGAAATTTTTATCTTGTTTTCAATTTCTTGAGGAGAAACATTTTTTCCACCACTTGTAATAATGATATCTTTTTTTCTATCTACTATCTTTAAAAATTCTCCTTCAAATACACCAACATCACCAGTATGAAGCCATCCTTCTTCGTCAATGACTTCTTTAGTGGCTTCTTCATTCTTAAAGTATCCCTTAAAAACAGCGCCACCTCTTGTTAAGACCTCACCGTCTTCCGCAAGCTTTACTTCCATTCCATGATTTGGAACTCCAACTGTGCCTAATTTAATTTTTTTCTCATTATTTCCAGTTGCAAAACCGCAGTTCTCAGTCATCCCATACCCTTCAAATATAGGAACTCCCAAAGCGAGGAAGAATTTTAATATTTCTGGTGCGATGGGTGCAGCTCCGGAAATAGCTGTTTCTGCTTTGCTTAATCCTAATTTTTTCTTTAGAGTTCTAAAGGAAAGTAGCCACCCTATTCCTAATAATATTTTTGCTATTGGATCATTAAAACTTTTATTAAGCTTTCTCTCTGCAGCAATGTTTCCTAAAAACATTGAAATCTTAAATAGTTGACGTTTTAGAAAAGTTGCATCTTTCATCCTTACCATTGCTCCTGAATGCATTCTTTCTAATATTCTTGGAACTGCAGGGAAAATAGTTGGTTGAATTTCAACCAAATCAGATTGAACAGTATCAATCGACTCAGCAAAATTTATAGTTGCCATTGTGTGCGAAGCAACTAGTAAATCAATAAGTCGACCAAATATATGGCACAGTGGTAAGTACGATAAAAATTGTGGTTCTTTTGATTTTACGTTTTCAACAAGTGAAAAGTTTGGAATTTGAGTTGCTACCCAAGCTATGTTTCCATGTGTAATCATAGAACCTTTAGGCTTTCCAGTTGTTCCGGAAGTGTAAACTAAGAACGCAACATCATCATCTTCTAGGTTTTCTAATTGTTGATCAACATACTCAGGAAATGATTCATATTCAGATTTTCCTAAATCAAGAAATTCATCAAATCTCATTAACTTAGGATGGTCATAACTATAAAGTCCTCTATCTTCAAAATATATAATCTTTTCAAGTTTTGGAAGTTGATCAATTACCTCCAGTGCTTTATCAACCTGTTCTTGATCTTCTGCAAATAAAATTTTAGATTCAGAGTGAGAAAGAAGATATTCTACTTCTGAAGATGGGTTTGTAGGGTAAAGACCAACACTTACAGCACCAATTGACTGTATGCCAATATCAGCTATAAACCACTCTGGTCTATTTTCAGAATGAATTGCTACAGAGTCTCCTTTTTGGATTCCATAAAATTTAAGTCCCATAGATAGATAGTTTGATTTTTTCCAAAAATCTTTATACGTAGTCTCTTGCCATACACCAAATTCCTTATATCTCATGGCTATTTTATTTGGAAACCTTACTGAAGTATCTTTAATTTTTTTTGATGGTGTCACACCACCATCTCTTAGAATTTCTTCATAAATTTCATTCATAGTCATTGCCATAATTAACTTACTCCTAAATATGCTTCTATTACTTTTGGATCCTTAACAATTTCTGCAGGTGTACCTTCTGCTAATTTTTCACCAAAATTTAAAACCATAACTTCTTCAGCAATATCCATAACCATATTCATGTCATGGTCGACTAAAATAACTGTCTTTTCCATTTCTTCGTGAATATCAATAATAAATCTTGCTATATCTTCAGTCTCCTCATTATTCATACCTGCTGCTGGTTCATCGAGTAGAAGTACATCTGGATTTAAAGCTAATGCTCGTCCTATTTCAACTCTTTTTTGGACACCATATGGTAAAGATAAAATATAAGAATATCTAAATTGTTCTATTTCTAAGAAGTCAATGATTTCCTCAGCTATCTCTCTAGCTTCTAATTCGTTTTTTCTTGCTTTCTTATTGAAAAATAAACTTGAAATAGCACCATACTCTAAATGTCTATGAGCACCTATAAGAATGTTATCAAGGACAGTCATATTTTCGAAAAGTTCAATGTTTTGAAAAGTTCTAGCTATACCTAGATTGGCAACTTGGTCTGGTCTCAAATCATTGATATTGTTCTCTCCGTAATTCACTGACCCATCTGTGGGTCTGTAAATACCACTAATACAATTGAAAATAGAAGTCTTTCCTGCTCCATTTGGACCAATAATCGCATATAATGTTTTGGGTTTGACCTCGAAACTGACATCATTTAAAGCTGTTATTCCACCAAACTTCAAAGTCACGTTGTTAAAATTCAGAGATTTCATGAAAGCCACCTTTTTTTTCTTTTGTAATGCTTTACATCTTTAAAAGATTTTCTTTTTGTACCCTCTGGGTTTAAACCTAAGTAAAATTCTCGAACATCTTCATCTTTTAAAAGTACATCACTTGGGTTATCCATTACTATATTTCCTGTCTCCATAATATAACCATGGCTTGAAACATTCAGTGCCATATTTGCATTTTGTTCTACAAGTAATACTGTAACTCCTTGAGAGTTGATTTCTGTAATCAGCTCAGCAATTTGATCAACTAGTTTTGGCGCTAATCCAAGGCTAGGTTCGTCAAGTAATAAATAATTGTGCTCTGACATTAACGCACGACCAATTGCTAACATTTGTTGTTCTCCACCAGATAAATAGCCAGCTTCTCCTTTTGATCTTTCTTTTAAAATAGGAAATAAATCTAATACTCTATCAATATTTTGAGGAACGTCTTTACTATTGGTGTGTCCACCTAGTCTTAAATTCTCTATAACCGTTAACTCAGAAAAAATTCTTCTTCCTTCAAGAACTTGGGCAATCCCTTTTTCAACAATTTTTGATGGATTCAAATTAGTAATATCTTCCCCATCTACGGTAATGCTGCCTTTTGTTATGTCTCCGTTTTGAATATCAAGTAAACCTGTGATTGAACGAATAACTGTAGTTTTGCCTGAACCATTACTGCCTAATAAAGAAACAATTTTACCTTTAGGTATTTCGAAAGATACACCTCTAAGAACAAGGATTACATCTTGATATACAACCTCAAGGTTTTGAACA
>JBEROH010000055.1:0-20689 GCA_041234785.1 Candidatus Actinomarina sp.
AGATCTAATTTTTTGTTTTTTTCAATCAACGTTATCCCATACTCTGATTTTGAAGAATTCTTAATTTATTAATTAAATTTTCTGGAAGTTCAACGTCATTGTAAGAAATTGGCTCCCCTTTTTGAATATTATTTTTTACAGTAGCACCCTCTAGTAGCCCCAAGGGAACTAAATTCATCGATTGTTCTATAGGATAAGTAACCCCGTAGGTAAAATAGCCTCCAATACCATCTATTTTATCACCAGGATTTAATTCTTTTTTAGCATGCCCTACTACTTCTGCAATCCATGTTTTTGGCTGCAGGCCTGCTTCATTATTTATAATTGCCATACCTATACTTCGAGGAGCTTCGACAGATGCTAAATGGTAAGGCCTGTAAAAAGTGTAGTATGGTCCATCGCCCATTGACAAATATTTCATCTCTTCAATTATTGTTTCATTATCTGACTTTACAATTGCAAAAACACCTGGCGCAGGGCCAAAGGCATAGTCTACTTTTCCCGAACTATTTAAAACACCACCATCATCTTTTGGGATTAAAATCTTATTCAAGTCTTCTACTTTACTAACTGGACCATTCATTCCAATTTTGTCTGGTGGAAGGTTTATTGCATTTGCTAAAGCTGCCATTTCAATCATTGTTTTTGACCCATCCTCAAAACTTGATAGCATCTTAGGGTTCATATTTTTTTTAATTGCTTTTTCTGAGCATGAATCAGGATTTGCGGACTGATCTAAAGGGTTGTTTTTACCTTTTCCGACACAAATAACTTCAAATCCTAAATCAACAGAAAAATCGTACAACTCTTTACATGCAACTGGTTCATCTCCATTTGCAACGCTGTAAACGACACCCTTTTTATTTGCTTTATTTGCTAGGTACATTCCAACTGTAACATCTGTTTCAACGTTTAACATTAGTATGTGCTTTCCTGCATCTATACAAGCATTAGCAACTTCAGCGCCAACCCATGGAACACCTGTTGCTTCAAAAACTATATCTATTGGTAGCTCTGACAGTGCTCTAGCATTATCAACAACACCCCCATGTCCCTTGGTAATTGAATCAATAGCTTGACTATTATGTAAGATTTTTGTTATTCCAGCAAGCCTTAAGGCATTTTCAGCTCGACTTATATCAACATCTGCACATGCAACTAATTTCATTCCTGGAATTCTGCCAATTTGAGCTGCTAGTCCAGATCCCATTTGACCAGCACCAGCTAAACCAACCCTTACAGGTCTTCCAAGATTTTTTTCTCTAGCTAGTAGTAGTTCTGTATAATTCATTTAATTATTTTTAATTTATCCCCAATGTTTACTTTTGGAACTTGATTGTACTTACAACTTACATCACCTGGTAATGCAGGTTCATCCGCTGCATCTAATTTTAGAACTAAGTGACCAAGGTTTTTAAAATTTTCATTTGCAACATGTCCAACTGCAGTAACTTCTAATTTAGACCCTGAAAGAATAATTTGATCTCCAACTTCTATTTGCCCGTTGATTTTATTTAATTTGTGTAGAATTGAAAATTCTTTTAACTCCTCTGGAGCATTGTCTCCAAAAAAAACAATAATACCTTCATCAAGAAATAAATTAGCCTGTTCTCCAATCTGCAATATAGAAGAAGAATATATTTCCACTACGCTTCAGAAACTTGAGCCTCCGAAACACCAGAAACAAAGTTTTCTTCTTTTATAAATGATGCTAATGGGCCTGCTGGAGTTGTATTGTGAATATCAATTGTTGGAACGCCTTTCATTGGATAAACTCCAATACGTGCAGTGCCACCACAATCAATAACCGCGCAAGCCATCGCTTTGAAACTTCCTTCAGGAGATGATTTAAAACCATCAAACACCTCAGCACCAGTTAGATCTGCAATTTTTTGTGCAACAGGATGAATTCCTCCACCAGTAATACAAACAATATATTTTCTAACATCATCAGGCTGAATTTCTAAAGGACCGCCCCATCCACTTGGACCGGCTTCAACTTTTACTTTTTTATATTCTGACACTATACCCTCCTCTAAAATCGTAACGCTCTGATTTTACACAGAGCGTTACAAATTTAAAAATTGTTAATCTATTTATTACAATCCTAGTGCAAATAAATAACCAACAACAACTGATATTGGTCCAGTAATCATACGACTTGTTAAGACTGCTGGTACACCAACTGTAACTGTTTCTGGCTCAGCTTCACCAAGGGCTAATCCTACTGGTACGAAGTCGCAACCAACTTGTGGGTTAATAGCAAAAAGTGCAGGAAGGGCCATTGAAACATCAATGTTTCCACGACCAATTTCTGTTCCTACTAAAACTCCTACAATCTGAGCAATAACAGCACCAGGTCCCAATAATGGTGACAATAATGGAATAGCACAAATGATACAAACTATCATCAATCCAGTTAAGCTACTAGCAAAACCTTTGATTCCATTAGCAATCAAATCACCTATACCAGTTTCTAAAATTACACCAATGACAAATGTTACGAATGCCATAAACGGAATAATTGTTTTTAAACATAAATCAACTGCATCTCGTCCAGCTTGAAACAAAGTTCCAACGACTCCACCAACTGATCTACCAATTTTTTCAATTAATGCTTGCATTATGAAACACCCGCCTTTCTAGCTGTCATAATGTTGTAGATAATATCTGTGACAATACCTCTAATCAAAATTACAACTAATCCGGCTAGTAAATATCTTACTGCTAATGCAGTCACTAATTCTGGTGCAACAATCTCAACACCAGCTGCGATACCTAACCAAACAAAAAGCTCTCCTCCATTTGCATGTGGAAAAATTCCTGTAATTGGATGTACAAAACTTACTGCTGCATCATAGAATGCTGGTTTGTGTTTTTCAGGTAAAAATGTTCCAAATGTATAACAAACTGGATTCGTTAGCATGAATACAGCTACAAATGGTAACAAAGTATATCGGACAGGCATGTACATCCATCCTTCTTGAGAAGCCCATTTTGCAAAGCCCTCTACTCTTTCTTCACCAATAAACTTAACTACAGCATTTACTGCAGTTAAAAACACAACCACAATTGGAATAATTCCAGTTGTGAATCCAACAAACACGTCAGCAGCGGTTCTAAATACCTGTATAAAGGCTTCTGCGCCATTTACCAAAGCATCCATCAATTCCCCCTTTTACTAACTTGTTGAACTACTATCTGAACTGTTTTTAACTTTTTTTAATAAAGTTGTTGCTGCCATTGAAGCAGCTTGCCAGATAGGCTCTGTATTGTTTGTACTAGCAATTTGCTCTAAAGGTTGTCCATTAAAAGTTGAAATTTTTTTACTTTTAGCAAAAGTAGTAACACCTTCTAAAGTAAGGCTATCAACTATTATTGAGTCTTCATTCGCAGAAATTGCTAAGTATATTTTTTTTCTCCCCCACTTTGGTTGGTTTACACCTATCGCAACATCTAAACCAGGACCTTTGATACTATTTACAGCATCAAGAAAACCTGTAGCTTGCTTTTTAGCTAGGCTCATTTGTAAAACCCACATTACTGCGAGAGTCAAAAATATTAAGCCTAAAGAATATGGTGATTCTGTGAACACCTTTCCTCCAACTTTTATGGTTAATACAATGATATAAAAAACAGCAAAAGAATTCTTGATTATTAACTTAATTTATAAAAAACGTTGTAACTATAAAACATTAAATTAATCAAAATGTTTTAGTGTCTATATCATTTCTTCAAGAGTAAAAATATCTTCAATAAAAGTCACCTTCATGTTTCTTGGATCGCCTGGAATGACAACTGCCTCAAGTTTAGAATATTTTGAAACACATTCAGTAGTATCAACTGCTTGCCATTTTTCAACTTTTGCTGACTCATAAGATTTCCATAGTTCTGATGCAGGAAATATTTGAGGAGTTTGAATTTCTACAATAGTGTCTTGTATATTTTCATTTTCATTACTATTTTTTTCATCAAATTTTTTGAATTAAAACCGGGTGCTGATGCCCCATATTTTTTTGCAACATCTATCAAATTATCTAGAAGATAGTTTGGAAGTAATGGTCTTGCTCCGTCATGAATCAATATTAAATCGTCTTCATTTACTTCTTCTCTTTCTTTTAGATATGTCAAACCATGATATTCACTCTCGTGGCGAGTATTTCCGCCAGTCTCAACACCTAATAATTTTAATGGGTTCACTAACTCGATTACATTGTTAGTTTTATCCCAATCTTCATCTCTAATAATAAGTAAAATTGAATCAACTTTTTCAGATCGATCTAGAGTCTCAAGTGGCCAAGCAAGTGCAGGTTTGCCGCCTATAGGAAAATACACTTTGTTCTCCTCGTTGTTGAAACGATTACTTGAACCTCCGGCAAGGAGAATTGAATGAACTTTCATGTGGTAAGTTTATTTATTAAAAGTCTTACTTCTTCAGGATTATCGGCATTTAGTAATTCATTTCTCATGTCACTTTTTTCAATTTTTCTACCCTTACTGATTGCTTCAAAAACATAAGGTGCAGCAGAAGGAGACATACTAAACACTTTTAAGCCAAGTTTATAAAGGACTAAAGCAGAAACTGGATCTGAAGCCATTTCTCCGCAAACAGAAACTTCAACTCCACTTTTTTTTGATGTTTCTATAACATTAGAAATTGATCTTAATACAGAAGGATGCAGAGGGTCTTGATACTTTCTTAGATTTGCATTTCCTCTATCAGCAGCCATTATGTATTGAGTTAAATCATTAGTTCCAATAGATACAAAATCTACAACTTTCACAAACTTATCTATCATTAATACAGAGGAGGGTGTCTCAATCATAATCCCAAGGGGAGGAACCGAGGTGTTTAATTCTTTAGCTATATCTTCAATAAAAGTTTTCGCTTGAAAAAAATCTTCAAGAGTTGCGATCATTGGAAACATTATTTTTACCCTTGGGAGACAATCCGATAAAAGTATTGATTTAATTTGAGATGAAAAAAGTTCTTTTTGTTCTAAAGACAATCTTATTCCCCTTACCCCTAAAAAAGGATTCTCTTCATTCGGCAAATTAAGATACTCAACTTGCTTATCTCCTCCTATGTCTAATGTTCTGTAGACTATAGTTCCAGAGAATTTTTTTCCGAGATTGTTCAAAATTTTAATTTGTTCTTCTAAATTTGGAGAACTTTTTTTATCTAAATAAATAAATTCTGATCTAAATAAACCAATTGAATTTAGAAATTGATGGTTGTAAGTATTAATTTCTTCTGAAGAGCCAATATTAATTCTGAACTCAACACCTAAGCTGTGATATTTTTCTTCAGAAAAACTACTAACTATATATTGCTGATTAAACTGTTTTTTTTCTAAAGTATTAATTACCTCTAAACTAGGAGAAATTATTACTTCACCTGTCTCACCATCCATTGCTAGATTTATATCATTTCTAACATTATCTAAACTTTTACCTAAGCCAATAACACAAGGTATTCCTAAATTTTTTGCAACAATAACGGCATGAGATGTAAGACCTCCTTCTTTTAGTAAAATACCCGATACATTATTAAGATTCATTGAGGAAGTATCAGCAGGAGTTAAGTCTTTTGCTAGTAAAATCGTACCGGGTTTTAAATTTAATTGAAACTCAACTTTTTGCATTGAAAATATTAGATGTTTACCCACAGAGATTATATCTTCAGCTCTTTGCTGAAAATAAACATCCTCCATAGATTTAAATATTTGACTAGTGGAATCAAATACTTCGTATATATTCTTTGGTGATAATTCTTCAAGTTGGTCTATTTGGGCAACAATTTCTGGATCGTTAAGAATTAACACGTAAGCTTCTAAGACTTCAGCTTCGTCAGCTCTTTGGTTTTTTTTAAATTTTAATATTTGAGAATTAAATTTTTCAATTAAAAGCTCTGTAGCTTTGAAATAGTCATAAACAATTGGTATATCAAAATTGACATCGTTTTCATATAAATAAGATTGCCCTACTGATACCCCTATAGATGCTCCAATCCCTTTAACATTTAGCATAAAAACTTCAACTTTCTTTAAAAAAAACCTTATAAAGATTTCTGTTTACTTTAAATTATTATTACTTTAAATTATATGCAAATATTAGTATTTGAGTTTGATACATTCACTACTTTATATAATTTAAACTATGTAAATGGTTCTTTAAAATTTAAAGAAATATCTAAATTAAAATACTTTGAATTAAAGGAATATCCAGAAGATACGAAGTGTATATTGATTGATGAGACCTCTCCAGATGAACCAAAAAAATCAATGGTTATTAATACATTGCTTACTTCAAATTTTAAAATTACTACAAATAACGTAACTAATGCTATCAAGAGAATAAATTCGATTGGGCAAATAATTGAGCATTTAAACCGAGAAGAATATATTAGGTTATCTACTCCTTGTATTGCAAACGTTGGAATGGTCAAGTCGTATTTTAAAAAACATGATCAATGGGACTTTAATAAATTTTTATTACACAATAAAGAGTTCTATAGAGAATACAATACTGTGAAACCTTTAGTTCATTTAGAATCTAAGTAAACTTGTAAAAATCCAACAATCAAAACTAATGCAAATCCTATAAGTTGAACAAAGTTTATAGATTCATTTAGCAGGTAAGCCCCTAATACAACACCCGTTACAGGTTCTAAGTAAGTAATAGTTCCAATTGAAACTGGCGTTAAAATTTTTATAACATACCAGTATGTGACTAGACCAACACCTGTTAAGAAAAATCCTAAAAATAAACTTACTAATAAATTTTCAATCATCCAAGAAAATCCATCAAGTGTATAAGGTGACAAAATCAAACTTGCAAAAAATATTTGAATAAATGCAACATTTAGACCACCAAATTTTTTAGATTTTTTAGAACCGTAAATTATCAACACTGCAAGTGAAATAGCACTAATTATTCCAAATAATATGCCCTCGATTGAATTAACAGTGGATAAATCTAAGAGTAGAAATAACCCAATAAAACCTATTACAATAATGAAAATTTGAAACCTTTTAATATAAACTCCTCTAATCCTTTCAATTAAAATAACAAAAATTGGATACGAAAACACAAGACCAATCCCCACAGCTACTGTATTTAACTCAATAGATAAAAACATTGTTGACCAATGAATAGCTAATAGTGGACCAAGGATAAAGCCTGAATAAATTAGGTCTATAGTTATTTCTCGTTTAATAAAAATAAAAAAAGACAAAAAAAGAGCACCTAAAAAGGTTCGTATTCCAACTAAGGATAAAGAGCTTATATTTGATGTTTTAATTATTAAAGGAATAGTTCCCCATGATATTGCCAATAAACTTATTAAAAAATAGGCTTTTAATTTTGTGTTCAAAATTAAGATTGATATTTAGTGTAATTACTAAATTGAGTGAACTCTTTACTAAAGTAAAGTTCAACCTTTCCTGTTTGTCCAGATCTATTTTTAACTATATTTACTTCTGCTACACCTGGATGTTCAGATCCAGGGTTATAATAATCATCTCTGTAAAGCATCATTACAATATCGGCATCTTGCTCGATTGCACCTGACTCCCTCAAGTCACCAAGTCTTGGTCGCTTATCTTCTCTCATTTCAGCTGCTCTATTTAATTGTGAAAGAGCAAATATTGGTACTCGCAATTCTCTAGCCAAATTTTTTAAATTTCTACTGATTTCAGCAATTTCTTGCTGTCTGTTATCACCAGAAGAACTCTGCATTAGCTGAAGGTAGTCAACAATTATCATATCAAGTCCTCTAGAAGATTTAAGCCTCCTTGATTTAGCACGAATATCTGTGACAGTAATAACAGGAGCATCATCAAAATATAAAGGCAAGTTGTTAACTTTTGATGCTGCTTCTACTACTCTGGACCATTTCTCAGGACCTAACTTTCCTTTTCTTGCATCACCTGAAGTAACTTTAGCTTCTGAAAAAAGTACTCTTTGAACAAGCTCTTCTTTTGTCATCTCAAGTGAAAAGAACGCAACAGTTTTATTTTCTTTAGCAACATTAGTCGCAATGTTTAGAGCAAGTGATGATTTACCCATGCTGGGACGAGATGCTAATACTACGAGGTTACCCTCTTGTAGTCCAGATAAATAATTATCTAAATCTGAAAAATATGTAGGAAGTCCTGAAAGTCCAGTTCCTCTATTTTCTATCTCTTCTATCCTTTCAATAGCATTGTCTAAAACATCTTTTACTCCAATAAGACCGTCTCCAATAGCATCATCAGAAGCAGCAAATATAGTTTGCTCGGCTTCATCGAGCACACTACTAATTTCTTTTTCCATAGCAAATGCCAACAGCTCAATCCTTCCGCTAGCTTTTAACAATTTTCTTCTATGAGAATGCTCTAATACAATTTCTATATATCTTTCAAAATTTGCTGAACTTGGTACATTGTCAACCAATCTTGCAATGTAAGAAGCGTTGATAAAGGTTGATTTTTTAGCATCCTTAAATATAAGTTCAGATACTGTAACAGTGTCTATAGGTTTACCTGTGTCAAATAGCCCCTTCATAGCTTCATAAACTGCTTGATTAGATGGGCTATAAAAATCAGCTGGTTTAACTTCTTCCATCAACCTTGTAACTGCGTCTCTAGAAAGTAATGCGCTACCTAATAACGCTTCTTCAGCTTCTAAACTATGAGGAGGTACTTTACCTACTGACTGATTGTCGCGTTGAGAAAGTGCCTCTGGTCCAGCCATTATTTAGATTCAGGAACTATTTCAAGGGTAGTATCAAATTTAGTTTCAGGTCCAAGAACTATTGTGATCGTATGTAGTCCAATTTCTTTTACTTGTTGTTTGAGATTTATTTGATTCACTTCTAGTTTAAATCCAGAAAATTTTTCTATAGCTTGCACTATCTGTTCGTTACTAACTGCAGCATAAAGTGTTCCTTCATCGGTTGAAGTTTGTGAAATAACTATATGGGCGTCAGCAAGGGCCATGGAAATTGACTCTGCTAGCTCACTGTTCAATTGATTCTGTAAACGTCTTTTTTCTTGAAGAGTTTCAGCTAGTTTCAAATTGTTTGGAGTAGCGACAATTGCTAATTTTTTAGGAAGAAGATAATTTCTCGCATATCCTTTTGCAACAGAAACAATGTCACCTTTTCTCCCTAAAGACTTAACATCTGAGTTAAGAATTAACTTCATCTTCTACTGTAGCTTTGCTTATATGAGCTAGTTGTAACATAAGGCAACAAAGCCAACTCTCTAGCGACCTTAATTAATCTTGCAACTTTAGCTTGCTCTTGTTTTGTAATCCCAGTGATTAAACTAGATCTAATCTTTCCTCGGTCGGACACAAATTTTTCTAAAAGCCTAACGTCTTTGTAGGTAGCATTTTCAATTTGCTGTTTAGTTATTCTTCTTGGCTTAGGTGCTTCATACTTTGAAGATCTTCTTGCTGGTTTTTTTCTATCATTTGCCATATCTAATTCTCCTTAAAATGGTGCTTCGTCTTCTTCATACGTTTCTCTAGCAACTGGTTGCTGACTTGAAGACATTCCTCCAGATACTCTTTCAATATTAGCTTTGGCCCATCTAAGACTAGGTGCTATTTCATCAATTGAAATATCTACTATTGATCTATTTTGACCTTCTTGTGTTTCCCATGATCGATAATTTAATCGCCCAACAACGATAACTCTCATACCCTTTTGAAGTGACGCAGCTGCATTTTCTGCCATTTCATTCCATACTGTTCCTTGAAAATACATAGCATCGCCTTCTTCCCAAGAACCATCTGAATTCCTTTTTCTTTTATTTTGAGCAATTCTTATTTCAGCTAATGTCGCCCCGCCATCCGTAACTCTAATTTCTGGATCAGCAGTTAAATTGCCAACAATTGTAACTGTATTGTCTACCATTTTTCTCTACCTCTAGCTTTCCATCTTTAGCACTTTGTGTCTAATGACATCATCAGAAATTTTTAGCACTCTATCTAGCTCAGCCGGAACATTTGAAGGGCTTTCAAAGGTAGTTATTGAATATATACCTTCTTTAAATTTCCCAATTTCATAAGCGAGCTTTCTTTTTTGCCAAACTCCTTGATCTGAAACAGTTCCATTCAATTTTAAAATAACATCACTGATAGTTTTGTGAATTGATTCGACGATTGTATCGTCTGCTGTTGGTCTCACTATTGAGACTAAATCATATTTATTCATAATTCTCCTATGGACACTTGTACGTGGCTTCTTTTGAAGCAGGTACTTATTAATTTAATACTAGAAATGTGTTATGACAGAATTTTTTTAATTTCTTTTTTCCACTCTTTTAAAGAATCTTCTGCGGCACCGCTTAAGCTATATGAGTGCTCATCAGATGGAAATTCTCTAGATTCAATCTCATTTTTATATTGAGTTAATGAATTTACAACATTATCAAATTGATTATCATACCTTTTCACAAATTTTGCATCTATATAATCTTTTGATTTCATACCAACTAAATCATGTATAACTAAAACTTGTCCATCTGTATATTTTCCAGCACCAATACCAATTGTTGGAATCTCTAAATTTTCAGATATTGATTGCGCTACAATCGTAGGAACTCCTTCTAAAACTATAGAAAAGCAGCCAAGTTTTTGTAAAAGTAGAGCATCTTCAAAAAGCTCAGTTGCTAATTTTAAAGTCTTACCTTGTATTTTATAACCACCCATTACATTCTTTGATTGTGGTGTTAACCCTAAATGGCCCATAACTGGAATCTCAGCATTGATTAGTGCTTCTATAACCTGTTCTCTTTTTGAGCCACCTTCAATTTTTACAGCATCTGCTTTACCCTCTTTTATAAACCTGCTTGCATTTCTAATAGTTTCTTCATTAGATATGTGATATGACATATACGGCATATCAGCCACAACTAAAGAATTTGGTTTTGCGTTCGATACAGCTTTAACATGGTGCAGCATTTCATCAACTGTGATAGACAAGGTATCATCATGGCCTAAAACAACTTGAGCTAAAGAATCACCGACAAGGATAATATCCATTTCAGCTGTTGAGGCAGCTTTTGATGTCGGAAAATCGTATGCAGTAATCATTGAAATTAAACGATTATGTTTTAAACCGACAATATAAGGTACTGTTTTTTTCATTTTCCTCTCTCCGCTTTAAAAGTCGAAGGAATACTTATATTTTATAAGTCTATTAAAGTTTTTCAATAAAAAAACTAAGTATCTCTTGTTTTTAGTTTTTTTGAATTTACCTTTAAAAGAAAATGAAAATATCATTTACTTATATATGTATATGAAAATTTTAAGAGCTTTATTCTTACTATTATTAGTATCATGTTCTATTACAGCAAGTGAGGTAGAAGTGAGTGAACAATACGAAAAAGCATATTTTGCAGGTGGATGTTTTTGGTGTATGGAACCGCCGTTTGAAGCACTAGATGGTGTTATTGAAGCGACATCTGGATATATGGGTGGAACAGTTGAAAATCCAACTTATGAAGAAGTTTGTACTGGTGAAACTGGTCATGCCGAAGTTGTTGAAGTTTTGTTTGACCCAAACATTATCACTTACCAAGAATTATTAGAAGTTTTTTGGCGAAATATAGATCCAACCTCACTTAATTATCAGTTTGCTGATGTTGGTTCTCAGTACAGAACTGAAATATTTACAGTAAATGATGAACAAAATGCATTAGCTCTACAATCAAAATTAGATTTAGCTAATTCAGGTAAGTTTACAAAAGAAATTGTTACAGCAATTTCAACAGCACCAGAGTTCTATATTGCTGAAGAGTATCATCAAGATTTTTACAAAAAACAAAGTATGCGATATCAGATGTATGCAAAAGCTAGTGGTAGGAAAGGTTTTCTAGAAGATACTTGGGGAGATAGTTAATACATTATAGTTTTAGTTAAATGATGTGGCTCATCATTGGCATGAAACTCTTTCCATAATCTGAAATCTAACTGAGGAATAATTATTTTTTCTTCCTGCGATTTAAGTTGATTTATTGCATCTGTAAGTTTTGCAGTAACAAATAATGTCACAGCCCTGATTTCAATTTCTTCTTCGGAGTCTTTTTCTATCATTTCACCATGAGATATCTTATTAATTAACTCTGGTGAATATGCTGTTATCAACATTTGATTAAGAGCAACTGGAATAATATAGTCTGCAAATGCAGTCATATTTTCCATATCTTCAATAGAAAAATATTTACTACTGGAAAGCTCTCTATGTATGCCCCAAAATGCTAATTGAGCAAGTTTAAGAAAATAGATTGATTGATTATTGTAATTCGAGTAGTCATCAAACCTTTTAAAGTAAAATATCAGTCTTTCAATTAAACCTTCACCTTCGTGATACAGTTTTTTTGGACCAGCCTTAATAAAATTTAGCCAGTCTCCTTTAAACTCTTCACATAAAATTTCTCCAACTTTATTTAAAGTACTAATTTTCTCTGAATACATTGGCATAACTATATTTGCAGAAAATATTTTATGGAATTGCTTTTCAGTGAGCTCAGCCATAAAACTACCGTCCAAAATAGGTATTTCATTTTCAATAGCTTGATCAATTTGATACACCATTGCATCGGTATCAGAATATTCACCATCTTTGTTTTTAATTTGATATTTAATAGAAGTTTTAAAATCTGTGAAAGCGAAGTTTAAAGTATTAATAAACATATTTTTTCTTATATACAATTCTGGATTAATAGATAAGACAGTAGCTTTAGGCAGTGAATAATCGTACTCAGCAAGTCTCTTTGCTTCAATATTGAGTTTTTCTAAATCTATTGTAATAAATTTAAGATTATTGATTACAGGTTCGATTGACTTTAATACTTTTGAGTCCCAATTAACGAACATATGAAAATCTTAATAGAAATTTTTGAATTACCTTTTTATACTTTGAAATTATGAATCCAAAAATATGTATTGTAGGAAGCGCAAATATTGATCAAATAGCTTATGTAGAGAAGACACCTGCTGACGGTGAAACTGTTTTTGGAAACTCCTATCAGATGGGATTTGGTGGAAAAGGTGCTAATCAAGCTGTTATGGCGGGAATATTAGGTGCTGAAGTTTATATGGTCTGCTGTTTAGGCAGTGATGTTTATAAAGATATGACCATTGAAAATTTTAAAAAAAACAATGTCAAAACTGATTATATTCAAACTGTTAAAGGTTCTAGCGGTGTAGCTCCAATCTGGGTTGATAGCTCAGGACAAAATCGCATAATTGTTATACCTGGTGCCAATGATTTAATTAATACAGAGCAAACAATTAACTCCTTAGAAGCAATTGGAAAGATTGATGTATTAGTTGGTCAGTTTGAAATTCCAATGAATGTGACTGAGCTTGTCTTTGAGTATGCATTTAACAAAGGTGTGCAAACTATATTGAACCCAGCTCCTGCAAATAAACCTACAAAAAAACTTCTACAAAGTACTTCATGGTTTATACCCAATGAAATTGAGTTTGAAGAAATCTATGGTGCACCTTTTAATGAAGAAAATTTATTTAACTTTTCGGGTGAAATTGATTCAAAAATAATTGTGACGCTTGGTGAAAAAGGTTGTGCATTTATTAATAACGGCAAAGTTGAGATACTAGGAACTAAACATGTTACTGCGATTGATACAACGGGTGCAGGGGATGCATTTATAGGTGCGTTCTCGTATGCCTTGGGATTGAATCTCTCTATTGTTGAATCACTACAATTAGCTTTAGAGAAAGCGACTGACTCTGTAACAAGAAAAGGAACTCAGAGTTCTTATAAAAACTAGTTGGGTATTTCTAAACTAGCTTCAAGAATCATTTTTGTTGATTTACTTACAGCTTCAAGATATTCATCTTTTGTTAAAGACTCTTCTCTGTTTTGATCTCCTGCAATTATTAGCAGTGCTCCTGTTCTAAGTTTTCGGTAACTACCTACAACAAAAAGAGTTGCTGCTTCCATTTCAGAACACAGCACCCCACCTTTAACCCAAGCTTCCCATTTTTGGTTCAGTTCATATGAAACTGGCATTTTGTCTGGACTATGTTGACCATAGAATGAATCTTTTGACTGAACAACTCCAAGATGATAATTTGCACCAGATTTAGAAACTGATTTTACTAGTGCAGAAGTCATGTCATGTGAAGAAACAGCTGGGAACTCTATTGGCATGTACTGTGGTGAGGTTCCTTCTTGTCGAACAGCACCTGTAGCAATTACTGTATCACCAACTCTAGTAAATTCTTGCATAGCACCGGCAGTCCCTAGTCTTACCATAGTTTTTGCTCCGATATTTGCTAATTCTTCAATAGCAATTGCAGCTGATGGACATCCTATACCGGTTGAAGTAACGCTAACTGGTCTTCCTTTATAGGTTCCAGTTACTGTTTTATACTCTCTGTTGTAAGCAACTTCTCTAGCTTCATCAAAATGTTGAGCTATAAAATCCACCCTACCCGGATCACCTGGCAAAATAACAAAATCTGCTACGTCGCCTTCCTTCATTCCAATGTGATACTGTATATCACTATCTATTAATGATTTTTTATTTGACATAAAAAAATGTTATCAATTAGTCACTAATTGTCACTATTTTTTTATAAAATTTTGACAAATTGCTTTCTATACTGATAATTTAGAACTATGGAAATTCCAGTAATTCAATTCCCAAATGAAAATAAAGATTTCATAGATAATCCTTATCCATTTTTACAAAAAATTAGAGAGCAATCCGCAGTTGTTTTAGACGAAATTTCTAGTTTACAACTTATAACTCGATTTGAAGATGTTAAAAATGTTCAAACTAGTAAGAATTTCTCATCTAGTCCAGCTGAGGGATTCGAACAAGCAAGTTCAAGTATGATAAAAAAAGAAGATTTCGAATACTTTTATAAAACTGAGGAGTTCTCTTTATTAAATCTAGAAGGTCAACTTCACGGTGATTTAAGAAATTTGGTAGCCAAAGCATTCTCAAATAGACAGGTGCAAGAATTAAGACCTTTTATGGAATTCAAATCTAAAGAACTTATGAATAGATTAAGAGGTTCAGAGTTTGATCTTTTGTCAGATTATGCACAACCATACTCAATAGCTGTAATCGGCAAACTTCTTGGAGTTCCAGAAACTATGTATGATGAATTTCTTGATTGGTCAAACAAAATCGTAAAAATGTACGATTTAAAAGTAAGCAAGGATGATGCTGAATTAGCTGAGAAAGCTGCCTATGATTTTTATGAGTTTACTTTGGACCTAATTAATCAGAAAATTGCAAAGCCAGAAGATGACATGATAACAAGGCTTGCAAATGTCACTGAAAACGACCAAAGATTAACTAAAAATCAAATTATATGTACCGTGATTTTATTATTAAATGCTGGTCACGAAGCAACTGTAAACACTATTGGTAATTCTATGGTTGCCTTATCAAGAAATAATATAGAAACTAAGAATCTTCATCAGCAACATAATGTAAAAAATATAATTGAAGAATTAATTAGATACGACAGTCCTTTACAGTTTTTTCAAAGGTGGGTGTTAGAAGATTCGATTATTGGAGGTTATGAAATTAAAAAAGGAAGTAAAGTAGCAATACTATTAGGTTCTGCAAACAGAGATAAGGAAGCTTTTGATGAGCCAGATACAATCAATTTTGAAAGAAGTAACCTTAACCATACAAGCTTTGGAGGCGGCGTTCATTTTTGTTTAGGTGCTCATCTTGCACGTTTAGAACTTGAAGTTTCATTTAACAACCTTTTAGATACAAGTGTTAATTTACGTGAAGAGCCACAAAGAACAGGCGCTTTTGGAATTCGTGGCTTTAAAAAGGTTCTAGTAAATATATAAATTTATTCAACTTAAATTAATTTCTGCATTTACAATCTTTATATGGCTAATTCTAAAAAATACGGAATTAATACTCGAGCAATCCACACAAACACTAGAGTAAAACTACCAACTGGAGATGTCATGCCTCCACTACATCTATCTACTACATTTGAAAACACCCAACCAGGCGAATATGAATATTTTTATGGTCGAAGTGGAAACCCTACAAGAGAGCTGTTTGAAAGAACTATGGCTTCACTTGAAGGAGTTGAGAACTACGATGAAATGCATTCTTTTGCCATGGCTTCTGGAATGGCTGCAGTTTCATTAATTGGAGAATTAGTTAAACCAGGAGAAAATGTTGTTATAACTCAAGATGTATACGGAGGAACAACTTCATTCTTTTCTAAAATTGCAACAAAAAGAGGTATTGAAGTTAACTTTTGCGATTTAGATGACTTAGATAAACTTAACTCTTTACTAAACGATAAAACAAAACTGCTTTGGTTTGAGAGTCCATCAAATCCAAGAATTAAGTTATTTGATTATGAAAAATATGCTGAAATAGCACATAAGAATTCAACGTTACTAGTAACTGACGCAACATTTTCAACACCATTTATTACAAGACCACTTGAACTTGGAGCAGACATTGTGTTTCACTCAACAACAAAATATATTGGTGGACACAGTGATAGTCTTGGTGGAGTTGTAACTACAAATATAAAAGAGATTTGGGAACAGCTTCACTCTTATCAGAAAACAAGCGGTGCAATAATGTCACCATTTGATGCTTATCTTTGCCAAAGAGGTCTTTATACAGTTGGTGTTAGATTGGAAGTTCACTCTAAAAATGCTCATAAAATTGCTGAGTATTTAGAAACTTCAAAACATATTAAAGAGGTTTTCTATCCAGGATTAAAATCTAACCCAAACTATTCAATTGCAGAAAAACAGATGGCGATGTTTGGAGGAATGCTTAGTTTTAATGTAGAAGATCATATAGATTTGAAAAAATTCTGGGAGTCATTAGAGCTTTTTAAACTTGCAGTTAGCTTAGGTGGTGTTGAATCATTAATTGAGCTACCTAGGCTTATGACACATGACAATGCTGAAGGCACTGATGCAGAAATTGCTGATGATATTGTCAGAATTTCAGTTGGTCTCGAAAATGCTGAAGATTTAATTGAAGACCTAGAATCTGCTCTTAATGCTGCAGCAAATTAAGAGTAATCCTTTTTACAAAGCTTTAGTTGCTGTTTTTATTACGTTTAGCTTATTTCTAGTTTTTGGTTATAACGGCTGGGGTACTCCTGCAGCAAACGAGCAAGCAATTGGTGAAATATCCCGATGGTGTGAACGAGTAAGTGGTGGTTTTTTTAGAGAGCCAGCTAATACTCTTGGTAACTTGGGGTTTGTCATTACTGGATTGTATATGTTTTATAAGCTTTCTAATGATGCAACTCAAAATAGAAGCCCTATGTTTGGTTCTTTTAAAATCGGACTTCTTTATGCTTCTGCTTCAACTTTTTTAGGTCCAGGCTCTATGGCAATGCATGGAACTCATACAAAGTTTGGAGCATGGTTAGACAATGTTTCAATGATTACATATATTCTTATTCTCTGGTTATATAACTTAAAAAAACTTACTAACTTTTCACAGAAAGCTTACTTCTATTCATATAGTTTAATTCTTACTTACTACGCTTATAGTTACTGGTTCTTTGATTCTGGCTTAGGAATTGGTCTTGACCTTTTTGAAGTAAGTATTGGTTTATGGATAGCCACTGAAGTACTAATTAAACTACCTAATATTTATGGAAGAGTACTTTCTGGATTAACAGTTTTACTTGTTCAGCAACTATTTGGAACATCGGTAGTTGAATTGTTTTCTAATCTTCATGAACATTGGGAGGTGTTTTTATATTTTGTTCCAGCTTTCTTGCCTAACATTCAAAGCAACATAAAAAGACAATACACTCCTTGGTTCTTTGTTGGATTTGCTTCATTTTTTGGTGCTTTGTTAATTTGGGGGACTGGAGTGCCTAATCATCCTTGGTGTAACCCGGATTCTTGGATACAAGCACATATGATTTGGCATCTACTTTGTGCAGTTGCTACTTTAAGTTTTTTTAATTTTTATAGAAAAGAAACTAAGGTCTAAGATACATTACATCTTTTTGATTTAACTCAACAAGTTCTCTTGAAAAATAAAGTGGGTACATTTCATTAGTTATCCAATTATCGACTTGGTCATCATAATATTTTGACATGACATGTCCTGATTGACCTGAAGGTAAAACTGAGAGTGAATTATCTAAATTACTCAAATCAATAACCATTCTCATTGAGGGATAACTGCCAATTGTAAAGTCATCACCAAAACCCCAATCTGTTGAATTGATAGCAAATGAAGCTCCACTAGCTTCAACAGGTCCAATGTTGACAAGGTTCGTAAGAATTGGAATTCCAGCTTCTCCAAGCAGATTTGTAGGGTAGGTAATAGTATGCAACTCCCCCCACCTCCAATCTTTACTATTATCAGATCCGAATAATGCAACAATTGATTCATCTGCAATAGCTAATGATCTTTCTAAAATATCGGTAAGATTTTCTTTTTCAGGTGTGTTTATGTCATCCCACATAAGGTGGTTTGGATCTTTGAGTAATGTTCTAAAAATCTCTGAAGTAGAATCTGAGTTGCCAGGTTGAAGTGATATTTCATTCCCAGCATTATCAAATACAACAAGTTCTTCAAAAGTCTGACTAGCTAATGCTTTATAAAACACTGCCCAAGCTGCTGCTCCTGAAGAGTCTATATTCATTTCAAATTTCGTATCACTGATTGCCCACTCTTTCATAGTTGTGAGCACAGGTGAATCAACATAAACGTTGTTAAAAACATATGGTAAAACATAAGCGGCTGAAAAATCGTAGTTATATATCTGCATGGCTTGCATGTCTTCAACGCTAATTTTGTCATTAATATACATGCCAATTACTTTTTCAATAGCTTCAGCTCTATATCCTCTTGCATATAAGTTTGGCCATGGTTGCTGTGGATGTACTGATTGATTAGCAGTTATGATGTACCCTGATGAAGGATTAAGTGTAAATGGAAGCTCTTCAAATGGTACATATCCTTGCCAGTCGTTTTCACTTAACCATCCTTGTATTGGTAAATCTCCAACCTGTCCTTCAGCTCTTATAGGCAATAAACCTGGTGATTGATAACCTATGTTTCCATTTTTATCAGCATATAAAAGATTTTGAGCTGGAACATCAAATAATTTTGTTGCTTCTCTAAATTCCTCCCAACTACTTGCATAATTAAAATCTCTTATCGCAACAAATGTAGTTCCTGGTTCTAATGCTGGCCACGAAAGTGCTACAGCAAAAGAATCCGGTAACTCAATTCTTGCCTCTTCCGCAAATGATGTCTCTCCTTCTTCAGGATTTAGATTTATTGGATAGCTTCTATCCGAGATTATTGGCCCGTGTTTTGTAGAACGAACTTCAATAACAATAGGTTCTGAACCAGCTACTTCAATAATTTCTGTGACTCTATCCATATCAAGCCAAACTCCATCGACTTCATATTGATTTGGATTTGCTGGATTAGTTTTTTCAATAAATAAATCCTGTACATCAGGTCCCATATTTGTAAATCCCCAAGCTATATCGCTATTGTGACCAATAACAACATAGGGAGATCCTGCAAAAGAATATCCTATAACATCAAGCTGACACTTTGTATTTTTTGGATAACAATGTAATCCATTCTCGTACCAAATAGCTGGAAGCTGAACAGAAAGATGTGGATCATTTGCCAACAATGGTGCTCCAGTTGTAGTATGTTCTCCAGATATTGCCCAAGAGTTTGATCCTAAAGATTGGTTAGTTTGTAAATCTTTAGTCACATATTTAATAAATATTGACTGTGACAAATCTTGAATGTTGTTTGGTTTGCTGAACGAAGCAAATGAAGCTCTGCCTTCCCAATCTTCAACAATGTAGGGATGGTCAACAGGGTAAGGTGGGGTAAGTAAGCTTAAGACTTCTTGGCTTAAAGTATTATAAGTTCTAGCATTTTGAATCTCTTGTCCAAAATTACCATTCAAATCGTATGCCATCATTTTTGCCCAAGCAAGTGGAAGATATGGTTCGTATTTATCAACTACATAATCGGGATTTAAAAATTGTAGGAAAAAATGCTCTAAAGAAAGTCTATTTTGTGGTCTAGATTCAATATAAGCATTTATACCGTTTGTATAACTTATGAGATCTTGTTTAAGCTCTGGAGATAGATTGTCATACTCTTCCTGAGCAACTCTACCAAAACCAAAAGTTCTAAATAATAGGTCTGCACCAATTCCGGGATCGCCAATCAAGGATGCGAGTCTACCAGTACTTAAGTGGCTCCAAAATTCCAACTGCCAAAATCTATCTTGTGCATGTACATAGCCTTGTGCAAATAAAATGTCATCGATATTAGTTCCATATATATGTGGAATCCCACGTTCATCTCGTATTATTTCTATAAAATCATTGAGTGGCAGTCCAGAAACATCAACTTCGTGATCTGGAAGTGGCATTCTAAATATTACAATACCCGCTATGAGTATAATTACTTGGAGTGAAATAAGTATTATAAACAGCCACTTAAAAAATTTTTTCATATTAACTCAACAATCCAATTTTAGAGATTAGCAATATATTATGCTTTTAATTCGAACAATTTAATTTAAAGAATCAACAGAAGAGTCATTCAAAAATATTGTCTTATCATCGTTAATAATACTTGATATCAGCCCAGCTCTTAATCCACTTCCACATGATAGATAATTTTCTTTTAAGTTCAAA
>JBEROH010000010.1:0-24143 GCA_041234785.1 Candidatus Actinomarina sp.
GGTGAAAGATCCTTAGCGGCTATTGCATTTTTATTTTCAATTTTTAAATCTTTTCCTAGTCCTTTTTACATTCTTGATGAAGTTGAAGCTGCTTTGGATGATGCTAATTTACATAGAATGATC
Source organism: Candidatus Actinomarina sp. (assembly GCA_041234785.1). Taxonomy (GTDB): domain Bacteria; phylum Actinomycetota; class Acidimicrobiia; order Actinomarinales; family Actinomarinaceae; genus Actinomarina. Next base: position 124 of record JBEROH010000010.1, read on the forward strand.
AATCTTTTAAATCATGTCAAAAATGACGCTCAGTACATAATTGTGACCCATCAACAACAAACTATGCACGCTGGAGATGTTCTATATGGTGTTACCATGGAACCTGGTTCTGGTTCAAGAGTTTTCACTAAAACAAAATCAGATTTTGAAGCATTGATTAACAATAAATGACGAATTTAGAACTTTCACAATTAGCAAGAGATATTGCAAAAAAAGCATACGCTCCCTATTCAAACTTTCGTGTAGGAGCTGCTTTAATAACTAGTTCTGGAAACATTTATACGGGATGCAATATTGAAAATGCTTCTTATCCAGCAACAGTTTGTGCTGAAGACGTAGCAGTAGTAAAAGCTATTTCTGAAGGTGAAACTGAAATTGACATAATTGCAGTCGCTTGTATTGATGCTAAGTCAGATACTGCAATATTTCCATGTGGAATATCTAGGCAACGGCTAGCAGAGTTTGGAACAAAAAAAGTTTTAGTTGTTACTGAAAATAGTTTTAAGGAATACACTTTTGATGAAATATTGCCTTTTAATTTTAAATTTTAAATACTGTCCTTAATTTTTGGTAGCACCGTAAGTGTATCTCCAACAATACCTAAATCAGCTATTTGAAAAATTGGTGCTTCTTCATCTTTATTGATTGCAATTATAAATTTTGAATCTTTCATTCCTACTTGATGTTGGGTAGCTCCTGAAATTCCACAAGCAATATATATATCTGGTTTAACAGTTTTACCAGTTTGACCAACTTGTTGAGAGTAAGGCATCCATCCAGCGTCTACTATAGCTCTAGTTCCACCAATTGCAGCATTTAATTTATTAGCAAGTTCTTCAATAATATATAAATTATCTTTACTGACCATACCTCTTCCAGCTGAAATGACGATTTTAGCATCTTCGAGTTGAGGACCAGTTTTCTCTTCTTTGTAAATATCAAAAACATTTAAATTATTATTTTCAATTTCTTCAATTTTATAATCTGTATTTAATTCGACATCTATAGGGTTAAATGATTTTGGTCTTATTAATAAAAGAGAGTATTCAGAATTAATTTTTGACTTATAAAGACTTTCACCGCCACTAATAGAGTTTATAGTAAAAACCTTTTGGTTTTCTATATTAAAATCAATAACGTTAGATATTGGACTTGCTTGTAGGTCTACTGAAAGAAAAGCAATTAAATCTCTACATTGATAAGTTGAAGAAGCTAAGATTAGTTTGATTTCCTCATCTTTAATTATTTGAAACAATCTATCCGCAATATTGTTAAATTGTAAAAAGTCTTTTGATCTTTTTATGTATGTTTGATTAAATGTTTCAGAACCTATCAATGGCTTTTCTTCACTTCCAATAGTGAATATGAGACAATCAAGACTTAGGTCGTTTGCTTTTTTTAATAATTAAAGAGTCCCAACACTAAGTTGGTTATTAAAAACTTCTCCTAAAATTAGTGTTTTCATATTATTTTTAATTCCTTTAATTTATTAATTATTTCTAAATAAGCATCACCTTCGTCAATAATTTTTGTTCCATTTTTAGAGTTTTCAATATTTTGAATATCAACAAATTCTAGGTTTTGAGTGATAGTTAAATTTAAAGAAGACAGTTCAACTTTTTCAAGTGGTTTAGATTTGGCTGCCATTATATCCTTGAAGTTTGGATACCTTGGTTCAACACCACCAGCTGTAACTGAGATTACACATTTTTCTGGCATTGCAACTTTTTCAGAGCCATCAAGAGTTTGTCTAGTTAATGTCACTACATCATCTATTTCAATAGCTTTTACATATGAAATACAATCTAGTCTTAAAAATCTTGAAACTTGCTGTGGAACTGTACCCGAGTAACCATCAGTAGATTCAGTACCGAAAATAACAATATCTGCATCTGAGAATTTAGCTAGTTCTGCTAAAACATTTGCTGTCATTAAAGAGTTAGCACCAACTAGTTCTTGATCGTCAACATAATATGCTTTATCAGCGCCCATTTGCAATGCCTGTTGAAGTCCTTTTTGGCTTCCCGATGGTCCCATAGAAATAATAGTGACTTGAGAATCAAATTTTTGTTTAAGTTGTAAAGCTAACTCGATTCCATATCTGTCTGTATCATCTAGCACTTGCTCATGGGGTCTTTTGATGAGACCATTTTCGTAAACTATTTCATTAGAGGGATCAGGAATTTGTTTTGCACATACTGTGATATTCATAAAATTATAATAATTTAGATACTTATTTATCTAAATTTATTTCATCTAAAAATTCTCTCATAAAATTTTGTAATTTAGATTTTGATTCATTTGCTATTTCAATAACTTCTGAATGGTCTAAGGGTGATTTGCTAATTCCAGCTGCAAGATTTGTCACCAAAGAAAAAGCTGCAATTTTCATTCCACAATGCTTTGCAACAATAGCTTCAGGGACTGTAGACATTCCAACTAAGTCTGCTCCAATAATTTTTGCAAATTGAACTTCAGCTGGTGTTTCATAAGAAGGTCCAGTAAACCAAGCATACACGCCAGTCTTAAATTCGAAATGCTTAGTGGATATTTTCTTTGCTATCTCAAGAAGCTCTTTACTATAAACATTTGACATATCTGGGAATCTTGGTCCAAATTCATCTAAATTTTTTCCCATTAATGGATTACTTCCAGTTAAGTTAATGTGGTCTTTAATTGAAATAATATCCCCAGGAACATAATGATCCGCAACTCCTCCAGCAGCATTAGTTAGAATTAGTTTTTTGACACCAAGCTTAGAAAATACTCTAATTGGCAATACTAAGTCTTGAATTGGGTATCCTTCATAAAAATGAGCTCTACCAGATAAAATTGCTGTGAGTTTATTATTTATCTCTACAAAAGATAATTTTCCTGTATGACCTTGAACTGATGGCATTAAAAAGTTTGGTATAGCAGAATAATTTACTTGAAATTTATGTTTGTAATTTTCTTCAAATCCACTCATTCCTGAACCAAGAATGATCATTGAATCAACTTGACTGCCTTCTATTAGGTTGCTAACAAAGTTTTTTGATTCGAGTATCTTATCTAACATGTCAGTAATAAGATTAATAATTTATAAATATTTTAGATAGCTTATTCCAGGAAATATATTATCAAGATTAAAGTAATCAGATATCGTAGTTGCAACATTACTAAACCCCTCAATATCTCCAAGATATGTTGGTTTACAACTTTTTTTATACATTACAAAGGGAACAAATTCCCTAGAGTGATCTGTTTTTCCATCAGTGGGATCTGTTCCATGGTCTCCTGAAATGATTAGTAGATCATCTGCGTTCATAGAATTTAAAATCTTTCCAATTCCTTCATCTATAATTTTTAACCCTTGATAGTAACCTAAGGGATCTTCTCTGTGTCCATAAAGCATATCTAAATCAACTAAATTAACAAAAGTAAAATCAACCGTTGGATTATAAATTTCATCTAATAGAAAATACAAACCATTTTCGTCACCTTCTGTATGAACATATTTTGTAAGATATTTATTTCCAAAAAGATCACTAATTTTTCCAATACCATATGTACTTTTTCCATTATCTATTAAGTGTTCTAAAATCGTTACACCAGGAGGATTCATTCCAAAATCTTTTCTATCATAAGTTCTTGTAAAGTTTCCAATTTCACCAATAAATGGTCTTGCAATAATTCTTCCAATATTATATGAATCGCAGTATTTTCTAGCTATTTCACAGATTTCATAAAGTCTTTCTAGACTGCAGATATTATTATGTGCTGCTATTTGAAATACAGAATCACCAGAAGTGTACAAAATTAATTCACCAGTAATTAAATGATGTTCACCAAGCTCATCAAGGATATCAGTACCCGATGCGTGTTTGTTACCAACGAATTTACAATTAGCTTCATATTCAATTGAACTTATTAATTCCTTAGGAAAACAATTAGGAAAAGATTTAAATTCTGTTTGAGTAATTAATCCTGCTAATTCCCAATGTCCTGTTGTTGAGTCATTTCCCATTGATTTCTCGGACAACCTACCAACAGTTGCAATATGTGAGCTACTCATTCCTTCTACCGTAGTAATTTTTCCAAAGCCTAATTTTTCAAAATTAGGAAGACTTATACCCCCTAGATGCTTTGCAACATTTCCAAGAGTGTTTGTTCCTTCGTCGCCATAAGTACTTGCATCAGGTGCAGCTCCAACACCCAAAGAGTCAACTACTACTAAAAAACACCTTTTCATTAAGTAGTACCAAAAAGTCTGTCTCCCATGTCACCCAATCCGGGAACTATGTACCATTTATCATTTAATTTTTCATCAATGCAACTTGTGACAAGGGTAATGTCATTATGTTTTTGTTTTAAATTATTGATTCCTTCTGGAGCTGAAATAACAGTCAATGCAATAATATTTTTAGGGTTATATTCCTTAACTTTATCAACAGCAAATGATAGAGAGCCACCCGTTGCAAGCATTGGTTCAAGAATAAATACATTCTTATTTTTTAATTCGGGAAGGTTTTCATAATAATATTCAGGGTCGGCTGTTTCTTCGTTTCTTTGTACACCGATGTAACCAAATGAAGTATTTGGGAGAAGATTTTTTACACCGTCGACTAAACCCAATCCTGCTCTTAGAACTGCTATTGCAACATTTTCATTTTCTATTTCATAACCTATTGTTTTTGTTAGTGGAGTTTCTATTATTTTTTCAGACAATGAAATATTTTTTGATCCCTCTATAAAAAGTAAATAAGATAGTTTCGAAGCATACTCTCTAAATGTTTCTACATTTGTATTTTTATTTCTAAGGATTGAAAGATAATGATCTTTAAGTGGATGGGATACTTCTATTATTTGCATCAGAAACAGACTAGCAAAACATTAAATCTTTTCTAGTTATTTTTTATAAGAAGTTAATCTAAATATTGTACGTTTTATGTTTAACTTAATGTAATATAATGTATTGCTATTTAAATAAAGGAAATCAATGCCTGTAAAAATAAGACTTGCTCAAAGAGGTAAGAAAAAGAATAGAACTTATAGAGTTGTAGTAGCTGATGCAAGGTCTCCTAGAGATGGTAAGTTTATTGAGGATTTAGGTTTTTACAATCCTCACGATAATCCATCCACAGTTGAAATTAATGTTGATAAAGCTGTATCTTGGCTAGATAAAGGTGCTAAACCTTCAGAAAGAGCACAAAAGTTATTAGAAATATCTGGAGCGTGGGCTCAATGGAAATCTTCAAAAGGTGAAGTTGTTGCTATTCCTCAAGTACCAAATGAAAAAATCAAATCTAGTTCTAAAGCTAATAAGAAAAAATTAGAAGCTAGTGAAAGTAATCAGGTTGATTCTGAAGAAAATACGCCTTCTGAATCAAAAGAAAATGAGGAAGAATAATGGCTTCTGGATCTATAGTCAAAAATGTAGTTGAATATATAGTTACACAAATTGTTGAAGACACAAAATCAGTAAAAGTTGATATATCTTCGTCCGATAGTGAAAATATCTCAATTGAGGTCAGAACATCTCCAAATGATATGGGAAGAGTTATTGGTAAAAGAGGTAGGGTAGCCAGAGCTATTAGAACTGTTGCACAAGCTGCTGCTGACGAAGAAGGACTTCAATCTTCAGTCGAGTTTATTGACTAATAAAGAATATTTTCCAATTGGAGTTTTAGGTAAACCTCATTCACTAAGTGGTTTTCAATATATTAATATCGAAAATTTTTTTAGAAATTTTGAATTCAATAATATAGAAGTTTTAGTAGATAACAAAAAATATATTATTGAAGTTCTAAAAAAACATTTAAAAAATAGAAATCTAATTAAATTTAAAACCTACGATTCTATAAATTCAATATCTCACTTTAGAAATAAACATCTAGAAATTAGTTCAGAATACAAAGATCAGTTATTAAATGAAGATAGGCTTCCATGGCCAGGTTTTTTTAGAGGTTCAAATTTAGTTTACAAAGATTTAAATTTGAAAAATTATTCTTTAATGAATCAGATGTATTTTTGTGAAGTAGAAAATCTTGATTCTTTGTTGCCTTATAATTCTAATTTTTTTACTTACGAAAATGGTGAACTTGCTTTAGTAGAAAACTCAATTATTAATCCAGGTAAATAATTTATTAGTGATTTCATCTTCAAGCATATTTTCTGGGTGCCATTGGATACCTAGTGCTTCCCAAGTGGTTGTTGTCTCAATTCCCTCAATAACACCATCTGGAGATTTTGCTGAGACAGATAAATCTTTTCCAACATTTTTGATTGCTTGATGGTGTATAGAATTAACTTCAAAATTATCAATACCAATTAAATTATAAAGTTTAGATTTTTTATCTAATGTGACAGAATGTACGTGTGAACGAGCATTTTCAAATGGTTTTTCATGATTTATTTTTATAAAACCTGAGTCATTTAAATCTTGATACAAATTTCCACCTTTATAAACATTAAGTAGTTGCTGTCCTCTGCAAATTGCAAGTGTTTTGATATTGTTATCTTCAGCAGATTGTAAAAGCATTAGTTCAGTCTCGTCACGTTCATCATTAATTCTTATAGTTTTCTCACCAATTTTCTCACCATAATATTTTGGGTTTATGTCGCCACCACCAGAAATTATAAGTGCATCAAATTTTGAAATATCAATACTTGATAAATTCTCTTGAGGTCCAATAACAACCGCAGTGTTACCAAAACCGTTACACAATTTTATAAAATCATTATTTAAAACTGCACACGAAATATTTCCTGGCGCCATGTCCACACTTTTTGTTCCAGTTGAAATTGCTATCAGCTTATTCATGAATAAAAACACATTGAACTTCAACACAAACATTTAATGGCAAGCTAGCTACTCCAACAGCTGATCTAGTAGATTTTTCATCAAAATATTCAGATAATTTATCAGTAAATCCATTCAAAACTTTAGCGTGTTCCATAAAATCATTGTCTGTATTGATAAAACCAACAATATTTACTGGTGTTATTTTTGATATGTCAACGTGATTTTTTAAGGTTGACAATGTTAGCTCTGCACAAAGTGAAGCTGCCTCATAAGCTGTTTCTATAGAAATTTGTGTTGGAACTTTACCAATAAACTTTTTATCTTCTGTTACAGGAATATGTCCAGAAGTATAGATAAATTTATCAAAATGCTTAAAAGTAACATAATTTCCTATTGCTTTTGGAGCTGGAGGTAAGGAATTCATTTATATCAAATGCTGAATTAAATCGACAACTCTATTTGAGTAACCCCATTCATTGTCGTACCAACAGACTACTTTTACATGATTTTTTTCTAAAATTTGGGTTGAAGATGCATCATAAATACTTGAATGTGGATTATGAAGAATGTCAGTTGACACTAGTGGTACAGCAGAATATTGAAGAATTCCATTTAGTTCATTCTCAGAAGCATATTTTACTGCTTTGTTAACCTCATCAATTGTTACATCTTTTTCAAGTTCTACCACTAAATCTATAACACTACCATTTGGTACTGGTACCCGCATAGCCATTCCATCAAGCTTTCCATTTAGTTTAGGCAGCACCATGCCGACAGCTTTTGCAGCACCGGTTGAAGTAGGAATTATATTTTGAGTCGCATTTCTACCTCGTCTAAAATCACTGTGAGTTGTTTCTGCTAGAGCTTGATCATTTGTATATGCGTGTACAGTTGTCATTAAACCTGATTTTATCCCAAAATTATCATCTAAAACCTTAGCAATTGGTGCTAAGCAATTAGTAGTACACGAGGCATTAGAAACAATTTTATGCTCTTTTTTTAGGTCTGAATCATTTACACCAAGGACAATTGTTGCATCGATATCATCTTTTGGTGGAACAGTTAAAAGAACTTTTTTAGCTCCGGCATCGATATGTTTATTTAATGATTTATTATCTCTAAATATTCCAGTAGATTCGATAACAATATCAATTTCTAACTCTTTCCAAGGAAGCTCAGCCGGATCTTTAATTGAAATTAATTTTATTCTTCTACCATCAACTATTAAAGTATTTCCCTCTAAGGAAACATTTTTGTTAAGTACTCCCATTACAGAATCATGTTTAAGTAAATATGATAGATTTTCATAATCACCAAGATCATTTATAGCAACAACATTTATATCTGAATTTTTTTCAATTAGTATTCTTAAAATAGAACGCCCTATTCTTCCGAATCCATTTATTGCAATATTTACCACAATTAGAGCTCCATGTTTAATTTTTTTAATGTATCAATAATTCTTGCTGTATAGCCCCAGCCATTATCGAACCAAACTATTAACTTTATTTTTTTATTATTAATATCCATTGTTGAGAGACAGTCAACCAAACCAGAATATCTACTTTTTACAACATCTGATGAAACTATTGGATCATAAGTAGTTCCAATTATGTCTTTTAGTTCATTCTGACTAGCTGATACTAATAGATTGTTTATTTCTTCAGATGAGGCACTATGAGTTAGGTCAATATTCAAGTCAACAACGCTTCCATCGGGAACTGGAACAGTCATAGAGGAAGAAGATACTTTATTTTTCATAAATGGAAGAACATATTCAATAACATCAGACGATTTAGTAATACCTGGTATTATATTTTCTCCAGCAGCTCTGTTAAGTCTAAGGCCCTCTCCAGCAACATCTGCTAAACGATTAGAATTTGAATATCCGTGGACCGTTGTTAGAAATGCCCTTTCAACACCAAATTTATTATTGATTACATTTAAAATTGGGGCAACAGCATTAGCTGTATTTGAACCAAGAGAAATGCTTGATTTTGAAAAATCTATTGAAGCTTCATTTGCACCAGGTATATAAATTTGAACATCATCAAAATTTACAGGAGTTGATGCAATTATAACCTTTTTACACCCTTTCGAAATTTGATTATCTATATCTTCTTTAGTTTTAGGTTTTCCTGTTGCAAGTACAACTATGTCGACGTTTAAAGCATCCCAATCTGCATCATTAGAATCTCTCCAGTTATTAAAAAATATTTTATTTCCATTTACGATTATTCCGTCATCGTATTCAAGAATTTCAGTATCTAATTTTCCATAAATCGAGTCATACCTTAATAAATATAAAAGGTTTTTTTTATCAGCTATATCAGAAATTGATACAATATTTAATTCTTGATTACTAAGAGATTGTCTAAATAGGTCTCTTCCTATCCTTCCAAAACCTACTAACGCAATGTTTGACATCCCACCTTCTAAAGTTATTAAACAATTCTTGTTACAATCAAATCATAATATAGCTTAAAACAATTGTTTATGATAGATTTAGCAAAAAATATAAGAGAATCAATTTTTGGTTCAGTCCCAACAAAAGAATTGTTAAATAAAGCGTTTGAAAAAAAAAGTAAATATTTTGGCAACGTTATTACTTACAGTCCAAAAGTATTTATCCCTCTTACCACTCTATGTAGGGACAAATGTGCTTATTGTACATTTGTCAAATCCCCAAAAGAGGGGGGTACATATTTAAATTTTGAAGAAGTTACAAGTATTGCTGCTGCTGGTGAGGAAGCTGGTTGCTATGAGGCTTTATTTACACTTGGTGATAAACCTGAAAAGGTATGGGAATTTGCTAAAGAACAATTAAATAATTTTGGATATCCAACAACACATGAATACCTAATAGCTTGTATGAAAAAGGTTAATGATAATTTCGCACTATTCCCCCATTCGAATCCAGGATTAATGACGTATTCAGAAATTATAGACATGAAAAAACATTCACCTTCGGGGGGTTTAATGTTAGAATCATTTTCAAAAAATATCTATTCAATTGGGAAAGCACATTATAAAACTGTCACAAAGTTTATTGATTACAGAATTGAATCTTTAAAGAATGCTCAACTTGCAAAATATCCGGTGACTACTGGTTTACTACTGGGTTTAACTGATACAAAAGAAGAGTTAATTGATGATATTATAGGGGTAATAAACCTCACCAATCAAAATGATGCAATTCAGGAAATAATATTACAAAATTTTAGAGCAAAATTTAATACAAAAATGAAAAATAATTCAGAAATAACCAATGACTTATTTTTGAGAGTAATTGCTACAACAAGAATATATATTTCAAATCATGTATCACTTCAAGTACCTCCGAACCTTTCCCCAAATCTATCACTTTATTTAAAGAGTGGGATAAATGATTTAGGTGGAATTTCTCCATTAACAATAGATTGGGTAAATCCTGATCATTTATGGCCAAATTTAAATGAATTAAACTCTATGGTTGTTAGTACAGATCAAGAACTTAAAAAAAGACTTCCTGTTTATCCAAATTTTATAAAAAAAGATTGGCTAAATGAAGCGATGTTAGAAAAAGTGAATAATATTATTGATACAGATGGATACCCAAAAAATTAACATGGAATTTAATAAATCATTTTTGAGAATTCGACCATGCGATAGTGATAATGAAATATATTTAAACTCTAGACGCAAAGAAGGAACTACTGCATTTGTATTAAAAAATGATACAAAGCTAAACGTTAAAAATATACACAACAAAAATTTTCAGACAATTGCTTATGGCTTTGAAACCGAATCTGATATGTGGTTTCTTTCAGATAATAATTGGGACCAATTCAAGGATAGGCATCCAAAAAGATTGATTTATATTTATAAGGGAAACAAAGAGGTTGCACTTGAAGTTATTGATCGAATTAAACCAAGTTATATTCTCATTTCAGATCCTAAAGACATTAAATTCTTAAATTCTATTAAAACTAATTCCAAATTTAATACGACTACTTATGTTGACACCATTGAAGATGCAAATAATTATTTAAATCATGGGATTGATGATTTGTTGTTAAGAGATTGGAGCTCCAGGCAAATAACTGAACTGCAAGATACTTCTAATTTTAATTTACATGAAAGAACCTTACTCTCACCTCTATTTTCTATAGATGAAGCTAGAGCTGAATTAGACAAAGATAGTTTTTTCAGATACTTGATAACTAAGGATGTAAGAGGGTACAAGAGAAAAGACACTGAGTGGTCTCCTGGCAGTGGAAAGCAAATACCTAAACTAAATAACTTTTTTTACAATGACAATAGTGAATACATTGATTCAAGGATTGACACAATACTAGCAAATGTAAACAAAGGTTATCAAATCACCAATGATGAACTTAAAGCTCTCTTCTATACTTCTGGAAAAAGAATCAATGATATTGTTGAAACCGCAAATAAATTAAATTTTTTAAAAAATGGAAATAACGTTAGTTATATAAAGAATAGAAATATTAACTACACCAATCAGTGCTATTACAAATGTGGGTTTTGTGGATTTTCAAAAGGACCAAACAGTTTGAATTTGAAAGAAAAACCATATTCTATAGATATAAATGAAATTGTTCAGAGATCTGTTGAAGCTTATTCAATGGGTGCATCTGAGGTTTGTTTACAAGGTGGAATCCATCCTGATTATACGGGTGAGTTTTACTTAAAAATGGTTAGAGACATAAAGGAAAAAGTACCTAATATGCATATTCATGGTTTTACACCTTTGGAAATATGGCAGGGAGCTGAAACAATAAATCTTTCTGTGGAAAAATATTTGATTTTACTTAAAGATGCTGGACTAAATACATTACCTGGAACTGCTGCAGAAATTCTTGATGACAGGGTTCGTCGTCATCTTTGTCCAGATAAAATTACTTCTTCACAGTGGGGTTATGTGATGCAAGTAGCTCATAGTCTAGGAATTAAATCGACTGCGACTATAATGTTTGGACATATTGATGATGTTGAATCATGGGTCAATCACTTTTCTTTAATAAGATCAATTCAGGATGATACCTCTGGTTTTACTGAAATAGTACCTCTTCCTTTTGTTCATATGGGTTCACCAATATTCCTACAAAGAAAAAGTATGCCAGGCCCAACTTGGGATGAAGTGGTTTTGATCCATGCCTTAGCAAGGATATATTTTGCTAATTCAATAGACAACATTCAAGCAAGCTGGGTTAAATTAGGACACGATGGAGCAGGAAAATTACTTCATGCAGGAGTTAACGACTTAGGTGGTACACTCATAAATGAAAATATAAGTAGAGCATCCGGAGCTGACCATGGTCAAGAAACCACACAACAGCAGTTTATAGATATTATTGAATCACAAAACAAAATTCCTCAGTTAAGAAATACTCTTTATACAAATTTTCAACAAACTAAAAGTGTTTCTAATAAGCAATGAATTTTTATAATGTAGTTTCACTATTTCCAAACTTAATAAAAGAATGGAAAAAAGTTGGAATTATTCATCAAGCAATAAAGCAAGATTTTGTAAACATAAACACAATAAATTTGAGGGACTTTGGTATAGGTTCATATAAACAAGTTGATGATGCTCCATACGGAGGCGGTCCAGGAATGGTGCTTATGCCAGAACCTTTAGATAAAGCAATATCATCATACCCTGCAGATGTAAATGTATTTTTGACACCGTCTGGTCAACAGTTGGAAGAATCACTATTGACTGAGCTCTTAAAATTTAATTCAATAAATTTTATTTGTGGTAGGTATGAAGGTTTTGACCAAAGAGTTTTAGATTTACACGCCAACTACAAAGTTTCAATTGGTTTTTCTGTTGTTTCTGGTGGTGAAATTCCTGCTATGTATCTAATGGAAGCACTAATCAGAAGGATTCCTGGTGTTCTAGGAAACCCTGACTCGTTAATTAATGAGACATATAATGATAATAAAACTGATTTTCCTGTCTATACAAGACCAGAAAAATTTAAAGATTTATTAGTACCTAAAGTTTTGTTGTCAGGCAATCATAAAGAAATTGAGAACTGGAAAAAGAATAATTTAAAAGACATATAAACTTAATTTACTTATATAATTCTTTTCTGGAGAGTCTATGAACCTAATTAAAGATATTGAAAATAATTATTTAAAAGAAGAAATTCCAACTTTTAAAGCTGGAGATACAGTAAAAGTTAATGTAAAAGTATCAGAAGGTAATAGAGAGAGAATTCAAACTTTTGAAGGTGTTGTTATAGGCATAAATGGTTCTGGGTTAAACAAAACCTTAACGGTTCGTAAGCTTTCATTTGGAGTTGGTGTAGAAAGAATATTTCCAATACATGCACCAATTGTAGATTCAATAGAAGTAATAAGAAAAGGTAAAGTCAGAAGGTCTAAACTTTATTATCTTCGTGATAGAGTTGGTAAATCAGCAAAAATAAAAGAAGATAGAAACTAAACTAATCTTATTATTAAAAATCTTTTTAAAACTACACTTATAATTTTTGTAGCCTTCTTAAGCGCAACTTTAGTTAGAACCTTTTTAGTTCAACTATATTACATTCCGTCTTCGTCAATGGTGCCAACTCTAAATATTGAAGATCGGGTTTTAGTTATCAAAAATACAATTATTAACAATGAGATTGATTACGGAGATATTGTTGTATTTTACTCTCCTGAGTCTGACTATAAAAAGAATCTTAATAAAGAAATTTTTGAATCATTTATGGTCTGGAAGGTTTTTGATAAATCTTCTGATTTGCATACGGCCTTAATTAAAAGAGTAGTTGGATTAAGCGGTGACGAAGTTTTAATAAAAGCAAATGGAGAAGTTTTTGTAAACGATATAAAATTTGTTGTACCAAACATAGAACAAGGCACGTATTTAACCGAACAAACATATCTAGTACCTGAAAATGAAATATTTTTATTAGGTGATAATCGTATTAACAGCCAAGATTCAAGATATATTGGTACAGTTTCGATAAATAATGTGTTAGGAAAGGCACATTATATTATTTATCCCTTTGACAACTTTACGAATCTAGATGATTGAAGATAAAATATGGTTAAACAATCCTCAGCAATTCATCATAGGAGCTGATGAGGTTGGAAGAGGGTGTTTTGCAGGACCAATATCTGGTGCAGCAGTAAGAATAAATTATAGTCATTTACCTTTGTTAGAACAGGTAAAAGATTCTAAAAAGCTTTCTCCAAAAAAAAGAGATCAAATATATAACATTGTTACTGAAAATAATATTCAGTACTCCTACCAAAGCTGTTCAAATATTTATATAGATTCATTTGGCATAAAAACTGCTAACGAACGTGTTCTACTAGATTCTATTCAAAATATTTACCAAATCGGTGATTTAGTTTATGTGGATCATTTCAAAATAAAAGAATTTAATGCTGTTTCTGTGATAAAAGGAGAAGATCATTGTCGTGCAATAGCCTTAGCAAGCATTGTTGCTAAAGTCCTACGTGATAAGTTTATGGTTGAGTTAGCAAGAGATTATCAACATTATAAATTTGATAGGAATAAGGGATATGGAACTCAAGAACATAGAGATGCTATTAAATTGTATGGATTATCTGATCTTCATAGAAAAACATTTAACTTAACGCCCAAATAATAACAATAATAGTAAGAAAGAGTGCTGCAAAAATATTGATATAATCTGTTTTGTTAGCTTTATAAGGTCTATTTGGATCAAATCCCATATCTACATTCTAAATTAAATTATATTAAACTTTAAAATATGGTTTTAGAATCAAACGAAATAAATGAAATAAAATATCTACAATTTAATGATGAGTCTTCTCTCAATGCCATATCTTCTGATGACTGGATAGATTTTAAAAAAGAGATTGAATTATTTGAAAAAAGTGATTTGAAATATCTTGTTATTAAGAGTGTAAATAATAATTATTCTGCTGGAGCTAAAATGGGTGAAAACATTAATGCATTAATGCAGGACGTTTCAGACGCTGCTAAAGTTTTATGGAATTGTAAAAAGCCTGTAATTTCTCTTGTTGACGGTGTAGCTGCTGGAGCGGGTTCAAACATGATGCTATTAAGCGATTTTATTATCGCCACTCCAGAAACGAGATTTATTGAAGTATTTGTCCGGCGAGGTTTGGTTGTAGATTTCGCAGGATCATGGGTCCTTCCAAGGATAATTGGTATACAAAAAGCAAAAGCTTTGATGATGACATCAAATGAAATTAATGGAGAAGAACTTAATAAACTCGGAATCTTGTATAAATTATGTTCTTCTGAGAACTTGGATTTAGAATTTAAAAACTTAATTGAAACATTAAACAAGCAAAGCTTTATTTCAATTTGCATGGTTAAACAGCAAATTAGAGAAGGCCTTGATAGAACTTTTAGCCAAACATTAGAAATTGAGACAGTTAATCAAAATTTACGTTTTTTACACTCTGATGCTGCAGAAGGAATGAGTGCTTTCTTAGATAGAAGAGCGCCAGATTTTAAAAATACATTGGATGAATAAAATAAATGCATATTTTTCTATATATATGCATATTTATGCAATAATCTAAACTTAAGAAAACGGAGGTTTATTAAGTGAAAACTAAAAAATCGCTCCTTTTAATTTTTGTACTTGCATTGGTAGCAGCTGCTTGTGGAGGCACTGGAGCTACACCATGTGACGAAGTAGAAATTACTACAGGAGAAAACGGATTACCAGATCTTGGTGGATGTGAATTTACATTCGCTGTTGAAAATGCGTACCTACCTTTTAATTATATTGATTCTTCTGACGGAGTTGCAAAAGGTTGGGATTATGATGTGTTTAATCATATGTCAGAATTAATGAATTTCGTACCAGTTTACGTTCCAACTGCTTGGGATGGCATGATTCAAGCCACAGCTGATGGACAATTTATGATTGCTGGTGACGGAATAACAATAACTGCAGAAAGAGATGAAATAGTTGATTTTTCTGTTGGTTATATTAATTTAGCTCAGAGAGTGCTTGTTGCTTCAGGTAATACTGAAATCCAAAGTATTGATGATCTTAAGAATGGCGACTATACAGTTGCTGTTCAAAAAGGTACAACTAATTATGAATTTGCTGTTTCAGAATTAGGAGAAGATAAAGTTAAAGCTTTTGACACTTTTGATTTTGCTATTGCAGCTGTAATTTCTGGAGACGCAGATGCATCAATAATTGATGAAACTGCTGGTCTTGGATATATGGGTGCAAATAAAGACAAAGTTTTATTAGTTGGTGGAGATCTCACATCTGAAAAACTTGGATTTGCCTTTCCTAACGGAAGCCCTTTAGTTGATGTTGTCAACAAAGGATTAGCAGCAATGGAAGCTAGTGGAAAACTTGCTGAAATTAATTCCAAGTATTTTTCACCTGATTTTTCTGTAACATATGATGACATTGCTGAGTGCGATGAAAATATACCAGAAGAATACAGACCAGATGTTTGTGAAGTTTAATAATTAATTTTATTAATACATAAATTTGTAATAGGCACGGATTTCCGTGCCTATTGCTTTAATATGAGAAAACAATGAAAATAAAGAATCTTTTAAAACCAGAAAATTGGTGGATTATAATTCTTGGTTCAATTATTGCTTGGATGATTTTTATAATTTATTCAAATCCCGAATACAACAAAGCATTTTATTTTATTCTTCCAGGATTAAAACTTACTTTTTTATCAACCATTGTTTCTTTTTTTATAGCAATAGTATTAGGATTGATTTCTGGTATTGGTAGAATTTCTGACAATAAAATAGCTAGCACACTTTCACGCACATACATTGAATTTGTTCGAGGTGTTCCTGTACTAATTTTAATTTTTACTGTCGCATTTGTTGTTGTAGTACGGGGTGCTCAGTTTTTTAATATAAACAATGGTAATGTACCAATGATAGTGAGAGCAATAATAGCTCTATCAGTATTTTATGGAGCATATATTGCTGAAGTATTTCGAGCAGGTATCGAGTCTGTTCACATTGGTCAAAGAGAAGGCGGTGCTTCATTAGGTCTTTCAGAAAGACAGATAATGAGATTTATAGTCTTACCTCAAGCATTTAGAAATATGCTTCCTGCTTTAGGTAATGATTTTATTTCAATGATGAAAGACTCTTCGCTTTTATCTGTATTAGCCGTTGAGGACTTAACTTATAGAGGAAGGTTGTATTCAGGAAGTACATTTAGATTTGCTGAAACATATTTAGTTTTAACTGTTTTGTATTTAATAATTACGTTAATTTTATCTGGACTACAGAGAAGGCTTGAAAAAAGACTTGAATCTAAATAACAAAAATGATCAATATAAAATATTAGAAGAGTACCTATTTTTATTAGAAAAAATTAAAAATTACTCCTCAAATACTATTAAATCATACAAAAATGATATAACTCAATATCTTAGACATGTGAATGAAATTGGAGAATTTACTGAATTTTTACGAATTTGTAATCAAAAAAAATTTGCAAAAACTACTATAAACAGAAAAATTACTTCAATTAAAACTTTTTTGAAATGGTGTGTTGAAAAAGACTATCTTAAATCTACTTCTTTAAAGAAAGCAACCAACCTAAAGTTAGATAAAAAATTACCGACAGTTTTAACTACAAGCTATATAAATAATCTTCTTGATAATATGCCAACCTCTAGCTTTAAGGATTTGAGAGATAAAGCAATTTTAGAGTTGATGTATTCTTCTGGTTTAAGGGTTAGTGAGGTAGTAAATCTTAAAATAGAAGATGTAAAAGAAAATAAATCCATAAAAGTTTTAGGAAAAGGTAATAAAGAAAGAGTCTTACCAATAACAAAAAGAGCATATGATGCCATAAATACTTATAAATTAAATGCTCGTCAAGAAGTTCAAAATGAAAAATCAAAAGATAGCTTATTTTTAGGTGTCAGAGGATCTTCTTTGTTAGATCGAGAAGTAAGAAGAATTGTAAAACTAAGAGCAGGTACCTTTCCCCATAGTCTTAGACATACATTTGCGACACATCTATTAGAAGGCGGTGCAGATTTAAGAATAGTCCAAGAATTACTAGGGCATAATGATCCAAGCACTACTCAGATCTACACACATGTCTCAAAAAAACAATTGAAAAAAAAATATCAACAATCTCATCCTAGGGGTTGATTAATATCACATTGATATTAGAATTTCTAAAGAAAAATAGACACTGCACTTACAAGTTTCCTTGGTGAACGAAAGTTTGGAAACCGCTATTGCAAGGAGTGTGGGATGAAACAACCAAAGGAGAATTAATGCCTACATCAATGAAGGACCTGCTAGAAGCAGGAGTCCATTTCGGTCATCAAACGCAAAGATGGAATCCAAAAATGGATAAATATATATACGATGCTAAAAATGGAATTCATATTCTCGATCTAAGAATAACTTATGAAGCCTTAGAAGAAGCACAGCAATTTGTACAAAAGCTAGTTGCTAATAGTGGAAAAGTATTATTTGTAGGTACTAAACCTCAAGCAACTCAAGTTATAGAGGACCAAGCTATTAGAGCAGGTATGCCATATGTTAATTTCAGATGGTTAGGTGGAATGCTTACAAACTTTAAAACAATTGTTAAAAGAGTTGTTTACTTAAAAGAGTTAATCTCTTTAGAGTCTTCTGGAGAAATAAATGCATATACAAAATCTGAAAGATTAAAAATTAAAAGAGAGATAGATAAATTAACAAAATCTATTGGAGGTATTGTTAATTTAAATAAATTACCAGATGCAATATTTGTTGTAGATTTGGGAAATGAATCTACAGCAATAACAGAAGCTAAAATACTTGGGATACCAGTTATAGGTTTAGCTGATTCAAATGTTAATCCTGAAGGTGTAGATATAGTAATTCCAGGAAATGATGATGCTATTAGATCTATTGAAGTTGTTACGTCTTTAATAGCTGATGCTTGCCTCAAGGGATCAGGTAAAAGAAAAGAATTAGAGGATAAGGAGACTGAATAATGTCAATTTCAGCATCTGATGTTAAAAAACTTAGAGACATGACTGGCGCAGGAATGATGGACGCTAAAAAGGCTCTTTCAGAAAGTAATGGTGATTTTGAGAAAGCAGTTAAATCATTAAGAGAAAAGGGATTAGCTGATTCTAAAAAAAGAGCAGATAAAGAAGCAAACCAAGGCACTATTGGAGATTATATTCACTATCAACAAGATAGAGCCGTTTCTGGGGTTCTTGTAGAGCTTGCGTGTGAGACTGATTTTGTTGCAAAATCTGATGAATTTAAAAATGTTGCTAAACAGTTAGCAATGCATATTGCTGCTTTTAAGCCTGAATTTTTAAATATAGAAGATGTCCCAACAAATAGAATTGATGATGAAAAAGAAATAATTCAAAAACAATCTCAAAATGAAGGAAAACCAAAAGAAGTAATTTCTAAAATTGTTGAAGGAAAAATTTCATCTTTTTATAAAGATTACGTATTGAATGAGCAAACATTTTGTAACCCAGAATTTTATGACGGTAAAGTAGGCACTATGATAGATGAACTTTCAGGAAAATTGGGTGAAAAAATTTATATTAAGAAATTTACAAGGCTTGAAGTAGGGGTTTAGTTTGCAAAGAGTTCTACTAAAGCTTTCAGGAGAGTCTTTTTCAAATCAAGAAATAAATTTCGGTATTGATCCTTTAGTCATAGAAAGGATTGCATCTGAAATCTCAGACGCAACGAAAGAAGGAATTCAAATTGGTGTAGTAGTTGGTGGTGGAAACTTTTTTAGGGGAGTACAAGAGTCTGCTAAAAATATGGCACAAGCAAATGCCGATTATATGGGTATGCTAGCCACAGTAATTAATGCAGTTGCATTAAAAGATGCTCTAGATAAAAATGGAACACAAACAAGAGTTCAGTCAGCTATAACAATGACTGCTGTCGCAGAACCTTACATTAGACTAAGAGCCATAAGACATCTTGAAAAAGGAAGAGTTGTAATTTTTGCTGCTGGAACTGGCAATCCATATTTCACTACTGATACAGCAGCTTCCCTTAGAGCTGCTGAAATAGATGCTACTTTAATGTTAAAATCTACCAGGGTAGATGGAGTCTTTGATTCTGATCCAGAAAAAAACAACAAAGCAAATAGATTTGAAAATATAACTTATAAAGATGTTGTATCAAAAAAATTAAAAGTAATGGACTTAACTGCAATAACATTATGTGAAGAAAATAAAATGCCGATAAGAGTTTTTGACGGAACTTTACCAGGAAATATATATAAAGCTTTAATTGGTGAAAACTTGGGTACCTTAATAAACTAAGAGTATGTCTGAAGCAATAATTAAAACTATAGAACAAAGTATGCTCACCGCAATTAATCATCTTATTGACGATTTCGCATCAATCAGAACAGGAAGAGCAAATCCGTCATTAGTAGAAAAAATATCTGTTGATTATTATGGTACAAAAACTCCACTTCAACAACTAGCTTCTATATCAGTGCCAGATCCCAAATTATTATTAATACAACCTTATGATAAAAATTCTCTAGAGGAAATATCAAAATCAATTATGAATTCTGATATAGGTTTAAATCCAGCGAATGATGGTGAGGTAATCAGAATTCCAATACCTTCATTATCTGAAGAGAGAAGAAAAGAACTTGGCAAGGTTGCTTCTAAATTCTCTGAAGATGCCAAAATATCTATTCGCAACCATAGAAGAAATGGAATTGATTTAATTTCAAAGTTAAAAGATGATCATTCTGCTGATGAATTAAAAAGATTAGAATCAAAAGTACAGGATTTAACAAATAAATATGTAGAAAAAATTGAACAACTACTTTTGGTGAAACAAAATGAGTTACTTGAGGTCTAAAAAACTGTATAGAGCTGACAATGATGGAACTTTTTGGCCAGGTTTAATTGAAATCCCCGAAAAAATTAAGTCAGATAAAATTGATTCTACTCAGAAAATAACTAAAAAGAAATTATTTTCTGATCCACGTATTTTTACCGGTATCAGTCTTTTACTATTTGTAACTTTATTTTTTACTTCAAAAACTTCAGCATTTATCCTATTGATTCTTATAGCTTTTATAGCTACAAAAGAATGGTTTGATTTATTTGATTATGGAATAATTTTGCCCTATCCTTTGCTACTTTATGCTGCATTAGCACCAGTCTTAATTACTTTTTATTATGGTTTTGAGAATTTTTATGTTCCTTTTTTAATATTCCCATTAGGATTTATTATTTATACCGGTACTTTTGTAAGTTATGGAATTTATGATAAGTTTGGAAGTTCTTTTTTATTTCTAATTTGGTTTGGTACCGGACTTGCTTCTATAGGTTATCTACTAAGTACATTTGGAAATTGGTTTACTTTTTTTTTCACTAATATCTATATCTTTATCAGATGTTGCAGCTTATGAATACGGAAAAAGATACGGTAAAAAAAAATTAGCTATAAACATTTCTCCCAACAAAACTATTGAGGGATTCGTAATGGGTTTAATTGTGGGCGTTATAAGCATGTCTATTGTTTTATTTGTCTTTTTCAATATCAAATTTTCAGTAATTCTTTTAGTATCAGTCTTTTTTATTATCTTTGCAACTTTAGGTGATTTGTTTGAATCAAAAATAAAAAGATCACTTGACGTAAAAGATTCTAGTCACTTTCTTCCTGGCCATGGAGGAGTTTTGGACAGGATTGATTCACAACTACTTAGCTTTCCAGTTCTAGTTCTTTTCTTGCAATTTTTAGATTTAATTTAATAAGTGTAATAATTAGTATATGAATGCAATTTTAACAATTGGAATGTTGACACTTTTTGTTGTACTACATGAACTTGGTCACTATGTTTCTGCTAGAAGGTCAAAAATTGCAGTTTCGGAATTTTTTGTTGGATTTGGACCAAAACTATTTTCATTTAAAAAAAATGATACAGAGTATGGAGTCAAAGCATTATTGCTAGGAGGATATGTAAAAATTCCTGGTATGGACGAAAATGAAGAAGTTACAGGATACTCTTCAAATCAATTATTTCACAATGCACATTGGAAAAAAAAGCTCTACATTGCTTCTTCTGGGATTCTAGTTAATTTTTTTCTCGCTTGGTTAATATTGTTTTCAATATTTTCCATTTACGGAGTAGACCAACCAACCTTAAAAATTGAAACAATAGGTACATCAGTTATTGATACAAGCGCAAAAGCACCCTCCCAGTTAGCTGGTTTACAACCAGGAGATGAGATATATCTGTTTAATGGGGTCAAAGTTTCATCCTGGCAAGAGTTAGTAAATATAATTGAAATTTCACCTAATTCAAAAGTTTCAATAGGCTATATTCGAAATGGTCAAAATTACTTAACAACTACAATATTAGAATCTCGAATAATTGCTGGTATAGAGTATGGATATTTGGGAGTTTCTCCATTAATAGAAAAACAAAAATTAGGAATAATTGATTCCATTACTTCAACAACTTTAGTTGAAATACAAATGACTAAAGCAGCAGTAGATGGAATATTTACATTGTTTAGTCCTGAAAATCTACAAACTCTTTTAGGAACATATTTTGGAGAAGATGTACCTGACGAAGCTAGACCATTAAGTCCTATTGGTTTAGCTCAAGCAGGAAGTCAAATTGCTGAAGGAGGGTATGTTAATTTGTTTAGTCTTCTTGCTTTTGTAAATGTATTTCTTGCAGTTTTTAATTCCATACCTTTAGTTCCATTAGATGGAGGAAGGGTAGTTCTAGCTATATACGAAGGTATTACTGGAAAAAAAGTTTCAGATAAAAAACTTTACCCAATTGCAGCTTTTGTTATCTTAATTTTTGTATTTCTGGGGATAACTGCGTTTTATCTTGACATCACTCAACCAATCAAATTATGATCTCTAGAAGAAAAACTTCTCAAATTCAGGTTGGAAAAGTTGGTGTTGGATCAGATTTTCCTGTATCTGTTCAATCAATGACAACAACTAAAACTCGTGATACAGATGGTACCCTTGAACAGATTTATGAACTTGCTTCTAATGGTGCAGATATTGTCAGAGTAACTTGTAACGAGTTGGAAGCAGCTGAATCTTTAGTTAAAATATGTACAAGAAGTCCAGTTCCAATCATTGCTGACATTCATTTTCAATATAAACTAGCTTTAGCCGCAGTTACTGCAGGCGTTCAAGGCTTAAGATTAAATCCTGGAAATATAAGAAATGAATCACAAATTAAGTCCGTCGCGAAGGAATGTTTACAAGCTAACATCCCCATTCGTATTGGTGTCAATGCAGGATCATTAGATAAAGATTTGCTTATAAAACACGGTGAAGCAACACCTGAAGCATTGGTAGAATCAGCATTAATTGAAGCCAGGTATCTCGAAGATGTAAATTTTCATAATATAAAAATATCGGTCAAACATTCCAACGTACCTCTAATGATAGAGTCTTACAGGCTTTTAGCAGAAAAAGTTGAATATCCATTACATTTGGGAGTAACAGAAGCTGGTCCACTACCTGGAGGGTTAATAAAATCTATAGCTGGAATAAGTACCCTTTTGTCAGAAGGTATTGGGGACACTATCAGACTTTCATTAACAACTGATCCAGTTGAAGAGGCAAAGTATGGAAGACAATTATTAGAATATTTAAATTTAAGAGAAAGAAAATCATTAGACTTGATTGCTTGTCCAAGTTGCGGAAGAGCTGAAGTTGATGTTATAAAAATTGCAAGTGAAGCTCAAAAAGTTTTAGAAAAAGAAGGCCTACCCATTCAAGTAGCAGTCATGGGTTGTGTTGTAAATGGTCCAGGTGAAGCAAGGTCTGCTGATCTTGGTATTGCGGCCGGAAAAAAAAGAGGCCACCTTTTTATCAAAGGACAAGTAGTTAAGGTTGTTAACGAAAATGAAATGGTACAAGCCCTTTTAGATGAAGGAAGATTGATAGCCAAAGAGGGTATTGAGGCACGACTCGCAGCTGCAGACAAAGATGCCGCAAAGTTAGCAGCCGAAGACGTAAAAAGTTTATTAGACATTCAAGGTGACATCAATAATTTTGTTGAAAAAACTAAATCTGTTGTAGAGATTACAACAAAAACTGATATTGAAAATTAAAACCTTTATTATATAAACATGGTTGAAAAGTTAACTCCAATGTCTCAAGATTTCAATGATTGGTATACGGACATAATTCAACAAGCACAACTTGCTGACTATGCTCCAGTTAAAGGAACAATGGTTATTAGACCTTATG
>JBEROH010000019.1:0-2174 GCA_041234785.1 Candidatus Actinomarina sp.
GAAAGAATAATTGATAAAATTATTAAACAATTTTCAAATTTAGAAAATTTTAATTTTAATTTAATTTGCTCAGTCAAACATGAAGAACATTGGAAAAATTATAAAACTAACCACAACAACAATGTAAATCTGCATTTTGAAAAATCTAAGCTAGACACGGCCGGGTATATCATTGAAAATTTAGATACAATGCCCGATAGATTTTACTGTATGAATGGTGATTTATTATTAAATATTGATTTATCCAATTTCATTAATGCTTCTAGTCAATGCTCTAATTCTCTAATTGGCTCATTTGAGGTGGAAGACCCAACAAGATTTGGCGTATTAGAAATAGACCAAGAAAGTAAAGTAACCCAATTTATAGAAAAACCAAAAGACAAAAGCTATGGAAACAAAATAAGCCTGGGTTTGTATCACTTATATAAGAAGGACATATTATCAATACATAAAAATCTTGAAATTCCCTGTTCTTTTGAAAGACAGGTTTTTCCGACACTTTCTGGAGCTGGCTTATTAAGCACATATACGGTTAATGGAGAAATGTTGGATGTTGGAACACTTGAATCATACATTTCTGCACATATTGATAAGGGAGAAGAGAATTGGATCTCTACAAACAATGTACAAATTAGCGAAAGTGCCGTAGTAAAAAATAGCGTTATTTTGGATAACTGCATTATTGAAGATAATGTAACTATTTCAGATTCAATAATAAGTAGTAATTCGATTATCAAAACTGGCACTATTATAAACAAAGAAATTATAAGGAAAATTTAAAAAATGAAAATTTTAATTACTGGCGGAGCAGGCTTTATAGGTTCTCATCTTGTTGAAGAGCTTCTAAATGATGAAAATGAAATTTTAATCTTTGATAATTGTCTAACTGGTAAAAAAGAAAATTTAGAAATAACAGGTAATTTTAAATTTATAATTGATGATTTTGGTTCTGAAAATTCTCTAAAAGAAGTTGAAAAGTTTAATCCAGATGTATGTTTCCATTTAGCTGCACAATCTTCAGTAGTAGTATCAGTGGAAAACCCAGCACTTGATTTTGAACACAATATTTTACAGCCAATAAAGCTTATTCAAGTACTTTTAAAATCTAACTGTAAAAAATTTGTGTTTACTTCATCTGGAGGAACAATTTTTGGTGAACCTTCTGTAATACCTACGGCTGAAGACGATTATGCAGATGAGCCAGAGTCTCCGTATGGAGTTGCAAAAAAAAGATTAAATGAATTAATAAAGATAATGACAAATAATTCAAATCTAAAATACTCAATTTTAAATCTATCTAACGTTTATGGACCTAGGCAGGATCCCTATGGAGAGGCAGGAGTAGTATCAATATTTGCAAACAAATATTTAAATAAGGAGGAACCAATAATTTATGGAGATGGTGAGCAGACCAGAGATTATGTATATGTAAAAGATGTTGTAAGTGCATTAATAAAAGCATCAAAAATTGATAAAAATCATTTTTTAAACATAGGAACTGGTGTAGAAACATCAGTTAATGATCTTGCAAATTCAATGAAAAGACAATTTAATTCTGAAATTAATCCTATTTACAAACCAGCAAGAGAAGGTGAATTAAAAAGAAGTGTATTGAATAATACAAAAGCAAAAAAAGAATTAGATTGGAAGCCAGAACATGATTTGGATGATGGTATGAAACAAGTGTTTAATTGGTTGAAAGCCTAAAGAAAAAAATCTTCATTATCGTCTCGTATCAATTCATTTGCATTTAGCGAAGAACTTTTATAATCAAAACCCCTGATTAATGCTATTGGAACATCAATGGTTTTCTTCATGACCAGCTCAGCAGCACTTGCTAACTCATCAATAACTGCTATTTCTGTAGCATTAAGTTCATTATTAAAGCTATCTAATTTGCCAATATAGCTATCAACAGGACTTATTCCGGACGAACCAATCGCAAAATTAACTTGACCCTTTCTCCACGCTCGACCAAACGTATCAGATATAATGACGGCTATTGGTAAATTAGCTAATGATTCAAACTTTTTTCGAAATTTTAATGCTGATTTATTGGGATCTTTAGGGAGGAGTAAGGCTGAATTTTTTCTTACATTAGATTTATCAATTCCAGCATTTGCACAAATAAATCCATGGTGTGTCTTTGCTATAACTAAATCTCCTCTTTTTCT
>JBEROH010000022.1:0-38927 GCA_041234785.1 Candidatus Actinomarina sp.
CGATATTTTAACCAAAGTATTTATACAAAAATTTTGTTAGAAGTGAGAGAATCTAATACTAGTGCCATAAAACTATATGAATCAATGGGTTTTGTTAAGTATGGAATAAGAAGAAATTACTATAAAAATGAAGACGGTCTTTTATATTTTCTGGAGAAATTAAATGTATAAAGATAAAATAATTTTAGGATTTGAAACGTCATGTGACGAGACTGCGGTTGCGATTTTAAAAGGTGAGAAGTTATTAATAAATACAATTTCTTCTCAGGTAGATATTATGAAAAATTTGGTGGAGTAGTTCCAGAAGTTGCTTCAAGAGCTCATGCTGAAATGATTAGAAATATTTTCCACTCAACATTAAATAGTGTAAACCTACAAATAACTGACATAGATATTGTCTCTACAACAGATGGTCCAGGCTTAGTTGGAAGTTTAGTTGTTGGTTATAATTTTGCTAAGTCAATAGCTTGGTCTTTAGACAAGCCTTTACTTACTATTGATCATATGGTTGGTCATTTGGCTGCACCGTTAATAGAGAATCCAGAAATGAAACCCCCATTTCTAACATTGTTAGTTTCAGGTGGCCATACCCAAATAGTACTTGTTGAAGAATGGGGTAACTATCAATTACTAGGAACAACAATTGATGATGCTGCGGGTGAAGCGTTTGATAAATTATCTAGATTTTGTGGTTTCGGATTTCCAGGTGGACCAGCAATTCAAAAAATTAGTCAAGATGGTAATCCAAACAAAATTCACCTTCCAAGGCCTAAAACAAAACATGAATATAATTATTCTTTTTCAGGTCTTAAAACAGCTGCGACTAATTTTTTAAACAATTTAGATCCAAGTGATAAAATAACAAAAGCAGATTTTGCTGCATCTTACCAAGAAGCAATAGTTGATTCATTGATGATTAACTTTGAAAGAGCAGTAAAAAATACAAAAGTAAAAAATATATCTGGAGGAGGAGGTGTTATGGCAAACTCTCGTTTACGAGAAAAGATGAATTTGCTAGCTTCTAGAGAGGAGCTACAAATTTATTTACCATCTCCACGGTTATCAACTGATAATGCAGCAATGATATGCATAGCCGCTCAAAATAATCTAATTACAAATGAACTTGGCTTAGATGACGTTCGTTTAAATTCTGTTATCAATTAATTTTTACATAAATTTCTTATATATATAAACGTGACCATATTAAATTCACAATGTGGATATTTATTTAGGAGGCAAAAAAATATGAATCTTCAACCACTAGGAGACAGAGTAATTGTTAAACCACTGTCCGAAGATAATATGAAAACCCCTTCAGGAATTTACATTCCTGACACTGCAAAGGAGAAACCACAAGAAGGTGAAGTTATTGCAGTTGGCCCTGGGGAGCTTAATGAAAAGGGTGAAAAAGTAAAACCAGATGTTGAAAAAGGTGACAAAGTCATCTATTCAAAATATGGTGGAACAGAAATTAAAATTGAAGGCAAAGAGTATCTTATTCTTTCAAGTAGAGATATTCTTGCAAAGATAAGCAAGTAAGAGGAGAAGTTAATGGCTAAAAAGACATTAGTTTTCAATGAACAAGCTCGAAAAGCGCTTGAATCAGGAGTTAATAAACTAGCAGATGTAGTGAAAGTTACATTAGGTCCAAAAGGTAGAAACGTAGTTTTAGAAAAAAAATGGGGTTCACCAACTATAACAAATGATGGTGTTACGATTGCGAAAGAAGTAGATTTAGAAGATCCATTTGAAAACATGGGTGCGCAGCTAGCAAAAGAAGTTGCTTCTAAGACAAACGATGTAGCTGGTGATGGTACTACAACAGCAACTGTGCTTGCTCAATCTATGGTCAACGAGGGAATGAAAACAGTTTCTTCTGGGGTCAATCCAATGGAAGTAAAAAGAGGCATGATGGAGGCTTCCAAAGCCGTAACAGACTTCATTGCTGGTTTTTCAAAATCTATTGGCGGTAAAGATGAAATAGCACAAGTAGCATCTATTTCAGCTGCAGATAAAGAAATTGGTGAAACAATCGCTGAGGCAATGGACAAGGTTGGTAAAGATGGAGTTATCACAGTAGAAGAAGGGCAAACATTTGGTATGGAACTTGAATTTACTGATGGTATGCAATTTGATAAAGGCTTCATTTCTCCTTATTTTGTAACAGATGCAGAAAGACAAGAAGCTGTATTAGAGAATCCTTATATATTAATAGTCAATTCAAAAATTACAGCAGTAAATGATTTACTTCCACTACTTGAAAAAGTTATGAATTCAGGTAAACCATTGTTGATTCTTGCTGAAGATGTTGAAGGTGAGGCGTTAGCTACCTTGGTTGTAAATAAGTTAAGAGGAACATTTACTTCTGTTGCTGTTAAAGCTCCAGGTTTTGGTGAAAGAAGAAAAGCAATGTTGCAAGATATAGCAATTCTTACAGGTGGAGAGGTTATCTCGGAGGAACTTGGTTTGAAAACAGAGAATACAACTGTTGACATGCTAGGAGAAGCCGCAAGAGTTGTTGTTAAAAAAGATGCAACAACAATTGTTGACGGTAAAGGTAAGAAATCTGATGTTGAAGGCAGAATTAAACAAATTCAAGCAGAAATTGACGAGTCAGATTCAGACTGGGATAAAGAAAAACTTCAAGAAAGACTAGCAAAGCTTTCAGGTGGTGTTGCTGTAGTGAAAGTTGGAGCAGCTACTGAGGTTGAATTAAAAGAAAAAAAAATGAGAATTGAAGATGCATTAGCTGCAACAAGAGCTGCTGTTGAAGAAGGAATTGTAGCTGGTGGTGGTGTAACATTAATTCGAGCTCAAGCTTCAATTGATAAACTAACAGGTGGTACTGATGGTGAAAAAATTGGAAGAAATATTGTAAAGAAAGCACTTGAATCTCCTCTTAGACAAATTGCTATCAATGCTGGATACGAAGGCGGCGTTATGGTAGAAAAAGTTAAATCTCAAAAAGGAAATATGGGATTAGATGCTTCTACAGGAGAAATAGTTGATCTAGTTAAAGCTGGTGTTATTGATCCAGCTAAAGTTACAAGATCAACTGTGCAAAACGCAACTTCAATAGCCTCATTAGTTTTGACTACAGAGGCATTAATTGCTGAAGATCAAGAGGACGTACCAGCAATGCCGGGAGGCGGAATGGGTGGTATGGACGGAATGATGTAAAAAAATAATTTACATCTAAGTTTTAAAAAGAGTGGACAATTGTCCACTCTTTTTATATAGTAAACAAATATTATGAAAAGCATAAGAGGAGCAATCGCTTCAATCCCTAATGATGAATTTAAAATAGTTGAAGCATCTAAAAAACTTATTACTTCAATTATTGAAATTAATAACATTAAAGAAGATGATATAGTGTTTGCATTATTTTCTGTTACCAGTGATTTAAATAAAGCTTTCCCCGCTAGAGCGTTTAGAGAAATTGGTTTTACATCTGTTGCATGTTTAGATTCTGTTGCTCCAAAAGTTGATAACGACTTATCTGGCTGTATTAGGATTTTACTTACTGTAAATAAAAACTTACAAAATACAAAACATGTATATCTAAATGATGCAAAAAAATTGAGACCTGATAGATAATAAAAATTTGCAACTTTTGAAACTCTGCTAATATGTATCTAATGAAAACAGTGACAACATTTTTTTATTTTAGAGAGCACATATAAGCTGCCCTAAAGTTAGTTGTTTGGAATCGGGCAAAAGCCCGATTTTTTTTATTAGGAGGAATATTGATAATAGTAATGAAGCAAGCTTCAACTGAAGAAGATATAGAAAAAGTTAAACAAAAAGCAATTCAGCAAGGTCATGAGCCTCTTGTAATTTATGGTGTCGAAAGAAATGTTGTTGCAGTAAGTGGTAACGTAATTGATGACCACAGAGCAGTGATGAAATTACTACCTAATGTTAGTAAAGTAATTCCTATTGGAAAACCATATAAATTAGCAAGTAAAAACTATAAAAATGAAAACTCAAATATAAATATTAAAAATCTAACAATTGGAGGCAACAAACTTGCAATTATTGCTGGACCAGATAGTGCTGAATCATTAGAACAAACTTTAGAAACTGCATTAGCTGCAAAAGATGCTGGATCTAATGGGCTTAGAGGAGGTGCTTTTAAGCCAAGAACTTCACCGTATAGCTTTCAAGGACTTGGTGAAGAAGGTTTAAAAATGTTAAAAGAGGCGTCAGAAGTTACATCTTTACCATTATTTAGTGAAATTATGGATTCACAACAATTGTCTATGATGGAAAATTATGTTGACGTACTCCAAGTTGGAGCAAGAAACATGCAGAACTTTAAGCTTTTAGAAGCTGTTGGGGAGTCTAATTTACCAGTTCTGCTTAAAAGAGGTATGGCGGCAACATTAGATGAGCTTTTATTGGCAAGTGAGTATATTCTTTCTCGGGGTAATGAAAATGTAATGCTATGTGAAAGAGGAATTAGAACTTATGAAACTGCTACAAGAAATACTTTCGATATAAATGCAATTCCATTTTTAAAACAGAATTCTCAT
The DNA here is from genome assembly GCA_041234785.1 of Candidatus Actinomarina sp. GTDB lineage: Bacteria > Actinomycetota > Acidimicrobiia > Actinomarinales > Actinomarinaceae > Actinomarina. The sequence continues at coordinate 4,536 of JBEROH010000022.1, forward strand.
TTACCGGTTATTGCAGACCCAAGTCATGCGACTGGAGATAATCAGTTGGTTGAACCCGTCGCTTTAGCTGCAATTGCTGCAGGTGCAGACGGCCTTCTCATTGAGATCCATCCAAGACCTGATGAAGCATTATGCGATGGTCCTCAAGCATTACTTCCAACTGAATTAAAATCTCTAATTAACAAAACATCGATAGTAGCTCAAGCAGTTGGAAGAACTATATAAATGATTCATAAAGTTCACATTATAGGCCTGGGATTGATGGGAACAAATCTTGGAATTAAGTTGGTTAATAAAGGTGTTAGTGTCAGCGGAGAAGATTTGCTTGAAAAAAATATTTTAAGAGCTAAAAAGTACAAAGCAATTAATTCTGATGTAATGATTGATTCAGAATATGATCTCACTATATTAGCTATGCCGATAAGTGAAATTATAAAATATCTTGAATACGGTAAGTCTTCTGTTGATTCAAAGGTTTTATTAGATATTGGAGGTACAAAGAAATTAATTTGTAATAAAATGGATATTTTTTTAACTCCAAGTATTGGTGGACACCCGCTATGTGGTGTAGCGGATAATAAAAATTGGAATCCAAATCCAGAAATGTTTATTGGTGCTCCATTTTTATTATGCGAAACTAAAACAACGAATGAATTTAGTAAAGAAATTATTAATAGTTTTGTTGACTTAATTGAGTCAAAAAAAATTTGGATTGACTCTGAAAAACATGATGAATTAATTTCACTCACTAGTCATCTTCCACATTTACTGAGCTCTGCTCTTGTATCCTTAGCTATGAAAGAACAAGATATGGAAGAAATACTTGACTTAGCTTCTGGTGGGTTTGATGGATCAACAAGGTTATCAAGAACATCTCCAAATATGATTGCTGATATGTATATAACCAACTCTAAAAACGTAAAAAATTTAATTAAAAATTTAATAAGTGAATTAGAAATAATTTTAAATATAAACAATGAAAATATAATGATGGATTATTTATCAAAGACGGTGGATTGGAGAAGAGCATTAACAGATAAATTTGGTGAAAGAGAATTAAATTAATGAATATACCAAGTGGCGTATTATCAATAATTGGAGATAAGTCAATTTCTCATAGAAGTTTAATCTTATGCTCTTTAGCAGAAGGTGTTTCAAGGTTGAGTAATGTTCTTATATCTGGAGATACAAATGCCACAATAGAAATTTTAAGGAGTCTTGGAGTAGAAATAATTCAAGAAGGAGAAAATAAGTTAAAAATTTTTGGAGTTGGATTACTCGGTTTAAAGAAACCTTTAAAGTCATTACATGCTGCAAGTTCAGGAACAACAGCCCGCCTATTTATAGGGTTGCTATCAAAGCAAAAATTTTCAAGTATTTTAGAAGGTAGTGAGCAGTTAACGAGTCGTCCTATGGCAAGAATTGTCGAACCATTAAAAGAAAATGGTGCATTAATCAGTGATACTAAAGGAAAACTTCCTGTTTCAATTTACCCAAGTGAATTCAAATTTGAAAAAATTACTACATCTACTCCAAGTGCTCAAGTAAAAAGCGGCTTTCTATTAGCAGCTTTGTATCACAATGAACCTACAACAATTACTGAAAATACACCAACAAGAGATCACACAGAACGAATGTTAGATTTTATGGGTGTCAATGTTGTTAGGCTAGGAAATAATATAACATTACAGCCAACTAAACAATTAAAGCCGATAGAGTATGACATTCCTGGAGATCCATCTTCTGCTTCTTTTTTAGTTGCACTTGGAATCCTTAGTAGGGGAGAAATAGTATTAAAAAATGTTCTTATAAATGAAAGAAGGATTGGTTTTTTTAAGATTTTAAAGAAAATGAATGCAAATATTCAATTTCAAAATATCGAGGTTATTAATAATGAGCCAGTGGGAGATATCTATATTAAAAAATCAGATCTAATTGGAGTTGAGATTGATAAATCAGAAGTATCAGACATGGTTGATGAATTTCCTATATTCACTCTTTTAGCGACCCAAGCTAAAGGAATAACTTTAGTTAAAGGAGCTAAAGAACTTAGATACAAAGAATCAGATAGGATTATGGCAATGGAAAAATTTATTCATACTCTTGGAGGTAAAGTTGAAACATTTTCTGATGGGTTTAAACTACAGGGAATTCAAAAGTTAAATAAAGGGATTATCAAAACTTATAATGATCACAGAATCTCAATGACAGCAGTAATAGCTAGTTTATCACTCAACAACGGGATAAAAGCTGATGATATAAATTGTATTTCGGACTCGTATCCGTCTTTTTTTTCTGATCTAAATAAATTAGGAGTGAATTATGACTCTTAGGCTAGGGATACTTGGTTGGCCATTAGAAAAGACCTATTCTCCTCATATTCATGTACTTTTGGGAAAAATGACAAATATTGATTTAAGTTATGAAAAAATTATTTTTGAAAATATTACTCCTGACTTAATAAAAAAGTTAAATTCAGAATTTAATGGTTACAATATAACAATTCCTCATAAAGAGAAAGTTTTTTCAATTATAAAAAAATTAGAAGATTATGAAATAGATAATATTGTGAAAAACTCTAATGTTATAAACACAATTTACAACTATAAAAATAAAATTTATGGATTTAATACGGATGCAGAAGGAATCGTGGAAACATTTCATTCTGTAAATTATGAGATAACAAACAAGGAGGTATTAATTTTAGGTAATGGTGCTACCTCTAAAACTATTAATTATGTTTTAGGCGTTAACAATAATATTACTGTTGCTTCTAGAACCAAATCTAATGAAACTATCATGTATTCTGAAATAAACAAACTAGCTTCCAATTTCAATGTCTTAATTAACACAACTCCTATTGGAATGCCACCTTATGAAGACAAAAAACTCGACTTACCCTATGATAATTTTACTAATCTTGAGCTATTCTTTAATTTAGGTTATAAATTGAAAAATTCAATGTTTAATTTATTCAAAAATAATATTTTATATATTGATGGTATGGAAATGTTAATGTCTCAAGCTGTTGCTTCCTTTAATATATGGACTGGAAAACAATTAAAATTTGATGAAATTAAAAAAGAATTAATAGAAAGACTTGATAATGAGAATTAAATACTTGACAGCGGGTGAAAGTCATGGACCTGAGTTAAATGCAATTATTGAAGGCATTCCTTCAAACTTTATAATTAGTAAAGATTACATTGATTCATTTCTTTCTCGAAGACAAAAAACTACTGGTGCTGGTGGAAGAATGAATATTGAAAGAGATGAAGTTTTTATTACATCAGGAGTAATAAACAAAAAAACTACTGGTGCACCGATTTCAATAAAAATTATAAATAAAGATTGGAAAAATTGGAAAAATAAGGAAATAGAACCATTTGTAGTTCCTAGACCTGGTCATGCAGATTTAGTTGGAACCTTAAAATACAACCATGAAGATATTAGGTTGTCTTTAGAACGAGCTAGTGCAAGAGAAACTGCAATTAGATGTGCTGTTGGGGCTATTGCACATCAAATTTTATTACAATTAGAGGTTTTTATTTTTGGGTACGTTTCTTCAATTGGGACAGCAAGCTTTAAAGTAAAAGATATTAGAAATTTAGATCTTTTGAGAGACTTAGCATATTTGTCTGAAGTTTCTTGTCCAGATAATGAAATGACTAATTCTATGCTAGAAGAAATAAAACATGCAAGACTTAAAAAAGATACTTTAGGAGGCTCAATAACTTGTTTAGCTGTAAATTTTCCAGCAGCTTGCGGTAGTTATGTACATTTTGACAGAAAGCTTGATGCAAAAATTGCATCTTCGTTGATTTCTATTCAAAGTGTAAAAGCAGTAGAATTTGGAAATGGTTTTCTAGCTTCACAATCTACTGGTTCTGAAGCGCAAGATCAAATTATTTTAGAAAATAAAAAAATTCGAAGACTTTCAAACACAATGGGAGGATTTGAAGGTGGTATGAGTACTGGTGAGCCAATAGAGGTAACTAGCTTTTTAAAGCCTATCAGTACAACATTAACACCCTTAAAAAGTGTAGATCTCAATTCTAAAGTCGAAACTAACACTGTATATGAAAGATCTGATACTTGTGCAGTACCTAGAGCTGTCCCAATATTTGAAAGCGTAATTTCAATTGATTTATTAAACTCTCTTCTAGAAAAAACTGGAGGAGACTCATTAGATGAAGTTTCTAAAAGAGTAAAAAAACTTCAAAATTATACAATTGATGATTTCAATTTAAAGAATAAAAACTGGAAAATGCTGTACGAAAATGAGTAATACCATGTTTTTATGTGGATTTATGGGGTCAGGGAAATCTGAAATTGTAAAAAAAATAAATAATAAAAGTATTTTTTCAACCTCAGATCTTGATATGTTAATTGAAAAAAAACATGGAAAGATAGAAACAATTTTTAAAGAGTATGGAGAGAGTTTTTTCAGATCAATAGAAAAAGATGTTTTTTTTGAAAATTATAAAAAATTTAATCTTCTTGCACTTGGTGGAGGATCTATTGATGATAATGAAATTTATGATTATATATTAAATTCTAAAAAAGGAATTTATTTAGAAGAAACATTCGATATATTATGGAGTAGAATTTCTGATTCTTCAAGACCATTAGTACAAAATGGTAAAAAATATGTTAAAGATAGATATGAGAATAGAAGACATCGCTTTGAAAAATTACATTTTAGAATTTCATCAAGCGATATCGATAGTAATGTTAGACGTGTAATAAATCTATTAAACAATGACAATTAACAATAATATTTATTACTTTGAGAGCTTAAATGATTTGGTTCAAAAAATTAATTCTAATTATTCAACTAATACCTTAGTTTTAATTGATCAAAATTTATCACTCCTGAACCTTCAAAAAAGCTTAAATGCTAAAAACATATTAATTAATGTTTCAGAAACAACTAAATCTTTAGATACTGTAAATAAAATATGGCAAATATTTTTTGAGTGTGAACTAGATCGTACCAGTGATGTTCTTATTATAGGTGGTGGTGTTTTACTTGATTTAGCTGGGTTTGCTGCAAGCACGTATAAAAGAGGGATAAACTTTACTTATATCCCTACCACTCTTTTGTCAATAGTAGATGCATCTCATGGGGGTAAAAATGGATTTAATAATGAGTTTGGTAAAAACCAAATAGGTACTTTTAATTTACCAAAATCTGTATTTGTATGTTTTGAATTTTTAAATACTTTAGATGAAAATAATTATAAAAACGGTCTAATAGAGTTAATTAAACATGGGCTAATTGCTGATGAAGAAATTGTTTTAACAATGTTCTCTAGTACCGAATATAAAGTAAGTTATGATTTAATTAAGTCAGGCATTAACGTTAAAACTAAAATAGTAAATGAAGATTTTCTTGAGTCTAACCAAAGAAAGTATCTAAATTTTGGACATACTATTGGACACTTAATTGAAAAAGATTCTAAATTTCAAATTTCTCATGGGCAAGCTGTTGCTATTGGAATGTATTATGAACTTTTACTATCCAAAATTTACTTTGGACTTAAAGATGAATTAATTAATCTTTATCTTAAATTTCTTGAAAAAATTAATTTTACTTACTCATATAATTTTCAAAAACCAAAAACAGAGCTTTTACAAATTTTAAAAAATGACAAAAAAGTTATAAATAATAATATTGAAATAGTTTTAATTTCTGATATAGCTAAGCCAAAGCTTATGAAATTAAATTTAGAAAAGTTAATCGAAGTGGCTTATGAATAAAAAAATATATTTTTTGAATGGTCCAAATATTAACTTTCTTGGAATAAGAGAACTTGAAAAATATGGAAAAATATCATACGCTAATTTAATTGATTTGATCAAACAAAGGGCTAAAGAATTAAATGTAGAAACTGAATATTTTCAATCAAATATCGAAGGTGAAATTGTTGACTATATACAATCCATTTATGATAAATATGGAGATTGGATAATAATCAACCCAGGAGCTTATACGCATACAAGTATTGCTATTAGAGATGCCCTTTTAAGCATAAAAGATAGAAAAAAAATTATTGAAGTCCATTTGACGAATCCTAATTCGAGAGAAGGTTATAGAAAAATTAATTTAATTCAGGATTTATGTGAATACTCAATACAAGGAGAAGGTGCTGAGGGATATGTTAAAGCTTTAGAATATGTTTATGAAAAAAAATAATTTAATTGCATATCAAGGTTCAATAGGCTCGTATTCAGAAGAGTTGTTAAGCTTACTGTATCCAGAAAAAAATTTTTTGCCTTGTGAAACATTTTCTGATTTGATTGAGAATGTTAAAAGCAAAGAAATTTTAGGACTACTACCAGTAGAAAATTCAATTGCTGGAACAGTTATTGAAGCTTATGAGGAACTTATTGATAGTAATTTAAAAATATATTCAGAGCATATAAAAAAAATTGACCACAGCTTAATAGGTTTATCAAACTCAAGACTTGAAGAAATAACAAGAGTAATATCACATCCTCAAGCATTACAGCAGTGTAGTAAATTTATTCAGAACCATAATTTAAAAATATCTCCAGTTTTTGATACTGCAGGTAGTGTCTTAGAAATATTGAATAATAATGATAAAAATTTAGCAGCGATAGCTGGAAATCATTTTAAGTCAGACAATAGATTAAAAATTCTTAAAAAAAATATATCTAATCATCTTGAAAATTTTACACGGTTTTTTTTAATTGGAAAAGAAAACTTCAAAATCAATGAATCAAGTAATAAAATTTCATCAGTTTTAATTTCAGATGATAAGCCAGGCTCTCTTTTAAAAGCACTAAATATTTTTGATTATTACCAAATTAATTTAACTAAATTAGAGTCACGCCCAATTCTTGGAAGGCCTTGGGAGTACAAATTTTATATTGACTATCAGCTGATAAATTTAGAAGTACAGGAAAAACTTACTTCTGAAATTAAGAATACTTCTAAAGAATTTAAAATATTAGGTCATTATCCAAGTGCTAGAAAATAATCGAATATTAGTTTTCCTTAGTGTCGCTAATATTCTCTCCTATTGATTCTAAAATATTCCTCAATTCATCAGCTAATAAATAATTTTTATCTTGTCTTAGTTTTTTTCTAAGGTTTTTTAAAAGATTAATAAGTTTTTCATATTTTAATTCTTTTTTGTTTTGAGTTTCAATTTTTATTTCTAGATCAGCAATAATTTTTAAATGATCAAAATTTTCAATCTTTTTTTCTTTTTTACTAGGTGTAGTTAAATTATTATTTATAGGTAGCAAATCTTGAAGAATTTTTAAATTTTCAATCTGACCACTTTTAAATTCTGCAACATGGTTGTTTGAAAAAACTGTTACTTTCCCCAATCCTTTTACTTCAAAAGTTTTATTTTTTCCATCTAAAATAAGAGCAGTGTGCTCATCAATTCCGAGTAAATTTGTGTATTGCTTTTTGAGAAGTTTAAACATTCGACTTTTTCCAATATAGCTATAACTTGTATCATGTTTACCGCCTTCTTTATTGTTAAAATGGGGGATTACAGTACATGATAAACCATATAAGCTAAGTAAATTTAACCCTTTCTCCCAGAAAAGATCAGAACCTACTTTATAGATTTCATATACGGGCAGTGTGTATTCCCCAATTGTTGCAGCTGCTGCACTAGAGAATAAAGCGTGTTTACCTGACTTTAAATGGTTAATTATATGAATTTTAACTTCATTGTCAGCCCACATTTTACTTGCATAACTTGGACTTCCCGGTCCTGCAAATATAAAGTCTGATTTATCTAATAATGCTAAAAATTTAAAAAATTTACTAGTATTTAATTCTTCAATTGATCTAAAGCTAGCTAACTCTAGATTTGCATTTAAACTTATTTTATAAAAATCTTGAATTTTTTTTACTAGTAGTTCAGCATTTTCCTGAAACCCAAAAGGAGAATCAATTAAACATAAATTAGCATTTTTATCCATTAATGACAACATTTCCCTGTGAACACTAACAAGATTGGGACTTGTTTCACCCGAGCCAAGGATTGCTAATGAACCTAGTTGAGTTAACACTTACCTATTATATAATTTTTTGTACATAACCAAAAGTGTATAATTAAGTTGTGTTGAAACTTATTGCAGCAATTTTAGAAAAATTTACTTTAGATATTATTCCAAAGTTCCCAATTAATTTCAGAACTTCTCTTTACGTTAACTTATTGAAACTAAGAAAAGTTCGAGACAGTCTTCGCATAAGGCAAACACAAAAAAATCCCACATTTAATCAAAGATTAGAATACGCTATCGACTCAAGATACAACCTAAATAAATCAGGGCAAAAATTGCTTAAATATTGTGAAGAGGTAAAACTTACCGAAGTAGAAGACGCCCCAGTAAGAACATATATGTTTACACCTGAGAATTGTGATGAAGATAAATATGCAATATACTTTCATGGAGGTGGATATTTTGCTGGAAGTATTGATTCTCATAAAAATTTTGTTTCACAACTTTCTAGAAAATCAAATTTAATAATATATTTTTTTGAATACAGATTAAGTCCAGAAAACAATTTTCCTGCTGCACATGATGATGCAAAGAAAGCTGTTGATTTCATTAGGAATTTACATCCAAATGAAATTAGCATTTGGATAGGGGAGTCAGCGGGAGGTGGACTTGCTACAGGTCTTGTTGTAGATAGTTTATTCGATACTAATCCAGACAAACTTGTTTTAATGTCACCATGGCTTGATCTTTCAGATAAATCTCAGGATAGAAAGTTTCTTAAAAATAGGGATGTCACAATTCTTATAGATGGAATGTTCGATGTTGGTAAGCACTATGCAGGTAATTATGGAACAGATCATCCAATTCTTTCTCCAATATTTGCTAATATTGAATCATTTCCAGACGTCTTAATTCAAGTTTGCACTGATGAACTTTTATATATTGATTCTATTGAATTTGAAAAAAAGTTAAAAGATAAAGGTTTTAATGTGCAAGTACAAAAATGGAGTGGAGTCTGGCATGCTTGGCACTTTTTTCCAATTAAGGAAGCTCAAGAAGCAATAGATAAAATCATAGAGTTCATCAAGTCTAAAGAATTTCACTCTTCTAAGTGATGAAATGCAAATCCGTAAGGCAGTTCAAGTCTATTTTCTGACATAATATTATCGTTTTTTAAAATATTAATTGTTTTCTCATCGGCCGTTATTCTTCCATTATTTAATATTATGCTTCTTTCACAAATTTCAAGTGCCATTGGTAAGTCATGTGTAACTAATATAATTGATATGTCTAATTTCTTTAAAATCTCTATAAGCTCTCGTCTTGATGCTGGGTCGAGATTAGAACTTGGCTCATCTAATACCATCAATTCTGGTTCTGACGCTAAAACACTTGCAATCGCAACTTTTCTTTTTTGTCCAAAACTTAAGTGGTGGGGTGGTTTATTAACATAGTCAATCATTTTTACTTGTTCTAATGCTTTTATTGAATTTATTCTTGCATCTTCAATTGAAAATCCAAAATTTTTAGGTCCAAACATCACATCTTCTAAAACTGTAGGCATAAACAATTGATCATCTGGGTCCTGAAATACAACACCCACTCTTTTTCTAATTTTAAATATATTCTCTTCGGTAAAATCTAGGTTGTTAATTTCTATACTTCCATCAAGTGACCCTAAAATTCCATTTAGATGAAGAATAAGAGTTGTTTTTCCAGCACCGTTGGGTCCTAAAATTCCTAATCTGCCTTTATCTTCTAAACTTAAATTAATATTATCTAGCGCTTTATGGCCATCAGGATATGTAAAACTTAAATTATTTATACTTAAATATTTATTTTTCATAATACAAAAATTTCAAGTAAGCTAAAAAAAACAGAGCTTATAGACAAAATCAAAATAAAACTTGATGATTTATAATCTCTATTTTCTAATTCAACTTTTCCTTTAAAGCCTCTAGAGAGCATTGAATTGTATACACGTTCGCCTCTTTCATACCCTCTTATTAACATCGCACCGGATGCATATGCGATAGGTTTTAAAGCCTTTATACCTTTTTCACTATACCCTCGTGATCTCATGGAAATTTTTACTCTTTTAAATTCATCAATGAATACATCGATGTATCTGATTGCAAAAGAGAGTATTGAAATAAAAATTGGAGAAATTTTTAATTTTTGTAATCCGTATATTAATTCAATGTTTGATGTAGTTGCTGTAAGTACAATAGCAAGTGTTACACAAAGTGTAACTTTAATTAAAATTGCTGACATTTCATAAAATCCAGTTTTATATACAGATAATCCAAAAATAGATAATAAAATTTCATCATCACCCTTACTTAAAAAAGGTAGAAAAAAAGCAAAAAGTACAAATGGAATATCTATAGATAATCTTTTTAAGTATGTTTTCATTTTAATTTTTGATAAATATAGTAAAAAAATAACTAGAGAAGTTTGATACAAAATAATAAATATATTGTCTAGCCTTAAAAAAGCGATTGACAAAACCAGTAAAAATATAGATGCTATTTTAATTTGGGGTTTTAACTGTTTTAATAATGTTGAAGAATGAACTTCCAGATGATGAGAGTGGGTAGTTTGCATAAAATATATCTTAATGCAAAAGATTTGCAATAAGATATATTATTTACAGTTTTTACATACACCTGAGTAAAGAAAGTGGTTTCTTATATCTTTATATTGTGAATCTGACTTTAGTAAATCTAAAATATTTTTAGTTGTTGAATTTTTTAAGTCAAATATTGAACCACAAATATCACAAATTATGTGAGCACTTGATTGTAAGTTTTTTAAGAAATATATACCCGAACCATGTGGTAAATGTGAATGTTCTACAATATCAATTTCTTCAAGAAGTTCTAATGTTCTATAAATTGTTGCTAGATCAATATTTTGATCTATTTCTAAAGCTAATTTGTGTAATGCGTCAGCAGTAAAATGTTCATGGCCTGAATTTTCTAATATGTTGCAAACTACTTTTCTAGAATTAGTTACCCTATATTCTCTTTTTTGTAATTCACTAACAAAATCCATATCATGTATATTATATGTTTGAAAGATTATTCATGAAAAAAAAATTAATAAAGATTTTAAATAGATATAGTTTACTTTATCTTCCTTTAATGTGGGTAATTGGGTTAGCAATATTCTTTATAACTTTTGAACCATCTTCAATTTTGTATTTTCTTAGTTTTTTTGTCATAGGAATATTTTATTTATTAATTGTTTATAGCTCTAAACGTAAATTGGTTGATGTAAATTTTGATATTAAAGAGCATAAATTTACAATAATAGAGTTTTATTCTGACTACTGACTTGGCTTTGCTGCATCAAAATTCATAGTTGATGAATTTAAAAAAAAATATCCAGAGGTTTACTTTGTATCTGTTAACGCAAGTAAACAAAAAGAACATGAATTTATCAAAATATATAAATTATTTACTACCCCAACTTATGTTTTAATTAATGACAAAGGTGAAAAATTAGCAAAAAGTAAAGGTACTTTTAACTCAAATTTATTTATTAAAAGTTTAAATTAGCTAATTTTTTCTCCAGGCATCGAATCTACTGAAGGCTCAATTAATAGAATTTTATTTTTGCAGTCGGTAGATCCAAGAACTAAACACTCACTTACATATGGACCAATTTGCTTGACCCCCAAGTTAACTACAGCTACACATTTTTTGTTTATCAAATCTTCAATTTGATAATTTGTTATTTGTGCACTGCTTTTTTTTATTCCTAATTCTTCACCAAAATCAATTAATAACTTATATGAAGGTTTTTTAGCTTCTTTAAAGATTGAAGCATCAATAATTCTTCCAACTCTTATATCTAAACTTTGAAAATTTTTTTGTATATTTTGATTCATATATCAAACATAATTACATACTTATATCATGTCAAAGATAATTATTTTAAGTGCAGGGAGCAGTTTTGATTCATTGAATAACAAGCTTGCAAATAATTTAAGTACAAGTTTTAAAGATACAGGTTTAGAATCGGTTTTGTTTGACAACTTGTATGCTGATATTCCTTTTCTCCTTGAAAATACCAATACAACTCCTTCAAAAATTATTCAAATGCGTCAAAGTTTTGAAAGCTTAGAAAAGTTAATAATATTTAGTCCAGTATTTAATGGTGGATTTGTTTCCCACTTAAAAAATAGTCTAGATTGGTTGTCTTTATCATATGGTAATAAAAAATACAATGAGTTATTTATTGAAAAACCAGTTGCTGTGATAAGTGCAGTAAAGGGTTTAGGTGGAAATGCACAAAGTGCCTTTAAATTGTTATCACTTCAGTTATCAAATTATGGACTAAATGTATTTGATGAATTTCATTTAATAACTAAAAACCAGCACAACAATGAAAAGAATTTATCTAACTTATCAGAAGTTATTTCTAATTTAGAAAAATTTGTTTATAAATTTTTAAGTGTGTAATTCGTCATTAATAATTTTAAAAAGGTGAGAAGTGAGTTCTTCAACTGAGTAATTTTCTAAATCAGTTATTGGATCCAAAATTTGAATTCTAACTTCACCATTTTTTAACCAGATTTTTCCTTTGGTCATAAGATTATGTGCATTATGTGAAACAACTGGAACTATAGGAAGTTTAAAATCTTTAGCAATATGTGCGGCTCCTTTTTTAAAAGGTAAAAGGCTTTTTTGGTTGCTTCTCGTACCCTCAGGGAAAATCATTATGGAATATTTATTTTCTATTACCTGTTTAATTGATTTATTAATTTTATCAAAATTTGCACTAGCATTACTTCTGTCGATTCTAGGTAGTCCTAAAACTTTAAGGGCTCTTCCAAATATTGGAATTCTAAATAGTTCAGTTTTAGTTAGAAATCTAATTGAAATAGGAAGAGCTGTAATGTGAGTAAAAATATCTAGTGTAGAAGGGTGGTTTGAAACAACGACATAACTTTTATTTTTGTCTACTTTCTCAAGACCATCTACAATTAGTTTTACTCCAGCAATTTTCAATCCAATCCAACCAAAAAACTCATAAATTCTTGTCGCAATAATTTTTCCAAAAGGAAGAAAAGATACAAAAATAATTAAAAGAATAATTGGAAAAAGAATGAAAACTATAAAAAGTGGAAAGAAAATTATGGTTCTTATGATAATTCTAAAATTTAATTTTTCTTCCATAATATTATCTTATTAATATTTATTGTTCACATTCAAACGCTTATTCCGAATTGTTTTTTAACGCTAATACTTAGAAAATAAAAAGAACTGGCACAAAGAGTAAAACCAATTGTCGGAGGAATTAGATTCCAATAATTTATACCACCGAGATAGGCACCATATGTAAGTGCATCATAGATCATCATTCCCCAATTTGGTGTCCAACCAACTTGTCCAAAAAATGAGGCAAACCCATAGGCAATAATTCCGTATGTTGTACTCGAGAGCATTAAACTAACGGCATAAGGCACTACTACAGGCAGGATGTGTCGTGTAGCAATGTAGTATTTTTTTCCTCCTAAAAGATAGGATGCTTTAATAAATTCTGAATTTGAAATTTCTATTACTTTTGTTCTAATAACTAAATAAGCTACACCAAATCCGGATAGTAATCCATAAATTATTCCTACATTAAAAGGATTAAGTTTATCTGCAAAGTCTCCTGTTCCAAGTATCAACAAAACGATTGGTGGTGATAAAAGTATTAACCCAGAAGAGATTTGTTTAACAATATTATCTACTTTTGAGAAAATAAACGGAACTATTGTTCCCATGAATAAACTAATTATTAGTCCTGTTGAAAATGCAGTAGTTGAAAGTTTAATTAATGGTCCCGAACCAGCCATAAACATGCTTAAAACATCTCTACCGAGTGGGTCTGTTCCAAAATAGTGCAAGCTAGAAGGGGAAGTTGGATGGGGAAAGATTTCCAAATCAAAACCTACAATTGGATCATAAATATTTTCTGGCCATATAGATCCTAAAAGTAAGTTATGTAAAAATGATAATGAAACTAGCGTGAACAAAAATATATAACCTAATTTACCGTGGTATGTTTTAAAGGTACTTTTTAAAATATATTTAATCATCTGAATAAATCCTTGGGTCTATTATCGATTGAATTATTGCAATACTTACTCTTATAGATGTAGCAAGTAGAGACAAAAGAAACAATATTCCCATTGCAGCATTTGAATCTTGATTCAGTATTGTCCTATAAAGTAAACTTCCCATTCCACCCCAACCGGTTGTTGATTCAACTATTACTAATGAAGCTATCAAAAATGGAATATTTAAACCTAGACGTGCAGCAAAGGGACCAAAAGAATTTTTCAAAATATGCTTATTAAAAATTTTTTGATTAGAGTATCCGATTGCTGTTGCTGTAAGCACGTGCGGCTCTCTTGATATGTTTTGTATAATTACACTATTCATTAAAATATATTCTCCAATTAAAAAAACTGATAGTACAGAAATTGTTTTTACTGCATCTCTAGAGTTTGAAACAAGTTCATAAAGTAAAGCTAAATCTAAAAAGACATATAAACTTATAAGCAAACCTAAAGCGATGGAAACTTTAAAGTATGAAAACTTCTGCAAAGTTATTAACTCAATTAAAAATATAAAAATAAGAACAAGTCCTATTAAAAATAAGATCATAGAAATATTATAAAAAAATTCGATTTCATCTTGGATTGCAATAGATGCTTTTTCAATGTCTAAATTATTTAAAAAGTTAACAAAAACATTTTCAATTCGTTCTGACACTAAATAGTAAATTATTGGAGGGAAAAGGCTAATTAATAAAGTTGCAAAAGTATCAGTAAAAATTTTATTTTTGTGTAATTTTTTTATTTTTGTTTTTAAAGCAGGAATTCTAGCTATGTAAAAAGATAGTAAAAATGATGGGAGCAAAATTTGAATAGTAGGAAATATTGTTGTTGTAATATCTCGACTGTTATTTCTTCTAAAGCCCCCAGGTGTTATTTCCCCATTAAGAACACTAATAATCCATCTAAAATACTGCTGATATAACGGGTCGCTTGCTCCTAAACTTTCCCTTAATGTGTCTAATTCTTGTTGGCTCATCATAAGCCTAAGAGGTGTAAGAAAATCACCTGGAATTAGAATATTAATTCCATAAAACATAATTAAAAGAAAAATTAAAATCGATAGAATTGATGAAAAAATTTCTTTAGCTATAAACTTAATCATTACTTCTCGTATCAACAAATGGAAGAACAAATTGAACTACAGGGCCAATACCGATAACAAATAGGAATGTTACGTAACTTGCTAAACCCCCCAATAGCCAACCTGAAACTAATGCAATCAATTCAATAAGATTTCTTGCAAAGCCAATCTTAAAGCCTAGCGATTCTAGTCCAACCATGATTCCGTCCCGTGGTCCAGCTCCTAAATCTGCTCCAACATATATTGCTGTTCCTGTTCCAATTAATAATATTCCAAAAATTATTAGAATGTAACTCAAAAAAATATTATTAGATACGGAAAAATTATTAATAATTAAATCCGCTACTGTTCCTACTAAAAAAATATCTATAACCGTTCCAATTCCTGGTTTTTGATTGAGTGGAATCCAAAAAAATAAAACAAAAGTTCCAGTAATAATAATACTTCTTCCGTATGTCATATCTAAAGATTTAGAAAGACCATCATGAAAAACTCCCCAAGGACCCAATCCTATATTTGCAATGTAGTTAAATGCAACACCAACACCTATCAGTGAAGTTCCAAAGGTTGCTTGAGCTAATTTTCTTAAAAATTTATGCATTTATATAGATTACAACTTAAATAAGCAATATTTAATATTCCGGTACAATATCTGTAATGAAAAAAATAATTTTAGTTCTTTTTCTTTTCTTTGTATCTTGTAGTGACAATGAAATAGTTTCAAACAATGATTTAAATATTGATGAAACGACTTCTACTGTATTTAGTGAAAAGGTATCTACTACTACAACAAGTATATATGTCAGTCAACTGGATAGCTTTACAAATCAAACTTATGTAATTTCTAAGGAAAAAAGTTTAGTTTCATATCATGCCCCAAAACAATTTTTAAATTCAGGATTAGAAGTAGTAACCGGTTCTACAAATGAAATTATTGGAGAATTTACTTTGTCTCTTTCTGAATGTGATTTAGCAGATTCTTGTGTATTTATTCAAAATTTAATAGTTAGAGTTGATATCTCTACATTGAATAGTAAAAACTCTATTAGGGATAGCGCAATAAAAACTCAATGGTTAGAATCAAAATTATTTCCTGAAGCAGTTTTTAGAATAGAGGAGTTAGTTCTTCCTAATAGAGATTTCGACTCAAAGATTGAAGATACAATCGTTGGTAAGTTTTCTATACGAGAAATTGAACTTGATACTCCATTTTCAATCTCAGCCTATTTTATTAATGACGAAATTCATATAACTGCATTCACGGAAATTGATACTACTTGGTTTGGGTTTGATCCCCCTACTAAATTTAATGCTTGGGAAGTATTGAATCCAATTGACATAAGCGTTGAAATTATTGCAGTTAAGAAATAGCTTGAGTTCAAAATTATATTATAAAAAACTTATAAAACCTTTTTTCATTCATGATTTAGATTATGCAGCTGTATCTATATTAATTTTTGAAGATAATGAAATTTTATTTATTAAAAGATCGAACAATCTACCTACACATAAAGGACATATTGCCTTTCCAGGTGGAAAACGAGAAAAAAAAGATGACAGTGTTGTTGGCACAGCTTTACGTGAAACCTCAGAAGAGTTATTAATATCTCAATCTTTAGTTTCACCATTTGGATATTTGGATACTATTGATACTGTTGAATATAAATTTAACGTTTTTCCAATATTATGTAATCTTAAAGTTAAACCTAGTAGCTTTAACGAGAAAGAAGTTCAAAATATTTTTTATATCCCTATTGAGGATTTAATAAATATAAAAAAATGGCAATTTAGAGGCTTATATTCAGAAGATTGGGTTTTCAAAATTGAAGACGAGATTTTGTGGGGAGCAACTGCAAAAATAACCCGTAGTTTGTTTAATTTAGATTTAACGTAAATTTTCTGACTCGTCTTTAACAGCTAAATATAACGAAATAAAAATTAGAAGTAAAGTAATAAAAATAATATCACTTACTAGTTCATTTAAAAAAATGTATCCCATTAATACACCCACAACGGGAACAATATAATCAACTAATGTTGTAAATGTAGCTGAAAATCTTTTGATTGTATATAAAAATAACGAATAGTTAAATATATCTATAAATGCTAAACCAGTTAACTTTAACGATTCTGTTAAAGTTAGTAATTCAATATTTCCATCAAAAGAAAAAAATATAACTAAAGATAAAATTGAGGCAAACAACCATTGAGTTAATAAGTAAGTTTTTCCAGGTATAATTTTAAGGTCTTTTTTATTAGTAATATTACTCAACGCTAAACCTTGTACTCCAATCAAAGCAAGCAAACCTCCAGTAATCAAATTTCCCTCATTGTATAAGCCAGTTTCACCTGAAAAGAAGAGAATTGTTAATCCTCCAAGTCCAATTAAAACTGAAACTAATTTAATTTTGGTTATTTTTTCTTCTTTAAAAAAAAGGTAAACCCAAAACACAGTAAAAATAGGTATGGTTGAGATAAATATACTTTGCAATCCAGAAGATATATTTTTTAAGGCAAATATAAAAGTCCATCCAGGTATTAAAATCGCTAAAAAACCTGTAAAACATCCTCTTATGAAAAAAGAAAGAGTTATGTTTTTTAGGAAATTTTTAAAACAGTATATTGTAATTAAAAAAGAAACTAAAGTTATTCTAGCAGTAACAATGAAACTCTCATTCAGGCCATCTAGTAAAAGGCTTCTATTAAGCAAACCATGAAATCCAAAGAGGGTACCTATTAAAATAATATTTCTTAATCCCGAATAAGCAGTTAAAGACTTTTCGGTTTTCATAAAAAACTCTCCAATTTGATTTAGTTTATTAGAATAGCAGATATGAATACAGTTTTTTCAGGTATACAGCCTTCTGGCCAAGTACATCTAGGCAATATTCTTGGAGCAATCAAAAATTGGGTAGAAATTTCAAAATTGAATTCTAATAATTATTTTTGTGTTGTAGATCTCCATTCTTTAACTGGTAATCCAAATAGTCTTGAACTCCGAAAGAGCATTCAATCTACGTTGAAGGTTTTGTTCGCATCAGGTATAGAACTTAATAATTCAGTAATTTATTCACAAAGTAAGGTTCAAGAACACGCTTATCTTTCTTGGATATTATCAAATTTTTGTCAGGTAGGAGAACTTCAAAGAATGACACAATTTAAAGAAAAAGCTTCAGCTTATGGAACCCATTCAGGACTACTAACTTATCCAATTTTAATGGCTGCTGATATTCTATTACATAAGGCTAATGAGGTTCCTGTTGGAGATGATCAAACTCAACATTTAGAATTAACTCGAAATATAGCAGATAGGTTTAATAATAAATTCGGCAATATATTTCCTATACCTGAAAAAACAACTGGAAAATACGGAACAAGAATAATGTCACTTAGACATCCAGAGAAAAAAATGTCAAAAAGTTCAGATGATTTGAATGGAACTATTTATATAACTGATGATAAAGACACAATAATAAAAAAATTTAAATCATCAGTGACAGATTCTGAAAATAATGTTAATTATGATGAACTAAATAAACCAGGAATTAGTAATTTAATAGAAATCTATTCTGCGATCAATAATATTACAATAGATGAAACTGTCTCTGAATTTCAAAATGTACAATATGGAGAATTTAAAATTGCTGTTGCTGAAGTCGTTTCAAACTATATTGAACCTATTAGAAAAAAATTAGGTGAAATAACTGATGATCAGATTCATAAATTTGAGAGAAGCAATATTGAAGTTGCTAAAAATTCAGCGCAGAATACAATAGCATCTGTTGAAGAAGCTTTAGGAATAAAATAAAATGAATATTGAAATTGGAAAATCTAAGTTTTCTTCTAGGAGTTATAGTTTAGAAGAAGTTGCAATCGTTCCAACAAAACGAACTAGGTCTATTGAGCAAGTAGATATATCTTGGGATTTAGAAGCATTGAAACTTCAAGCTCCAATTTTAGGTTCTCCTGTCGATTCTGTAATGTCTCCAAAATCAATTAGTGCATTAAATAATGTAGGTGGGCTAGGTATATTAAATCTTGAAGGTTTATGGGGTAGACATAAAAATGTAGATAAATTAATTGATGAGTTTTTAAACACAGAAGAAGAGGATAAATACGACTTTTTGAAATCTGCTTATTCAAGAGAAATTAATGAAGAATATATTCGTAGTGTTGTTGCCGAACTAGTTACTAGCAATAATTATGTAGCCCTTTCGGTTTCTCCTGGGAGTGTAAACAAGTATAAAAAACTTTTAAAAAGCTTAAATGTAGATTTGGTAGTAATTCAGGGTACAATTTTATCGGCTGAACATGTTTCAGAACATGAAGAGTCATTAGATATCTTTGAATTTGTAAAATTTATTGATGTACCAGTTTTGGCAGGAGGTGTTTCAAGCTATAACACGGCTATCCATTTAATGAGGTCAGGAATTGCTGGAGTGTTGGTAGGGGTTGGAGTTGGTTCTGCTTCAACTGTCAATGAGACAGTTGGGATAAAAGTTTCTCAAGCAACTGCTATATCTGATGCGGTTGCTGCAAGGTCTCAATACTTAGAAGAGTCTGGCCGTTATGTAAATGTTATAGCTGATGGAGGTTTTTCTAATACAGGAGAGATTTGCAAGGCACTTGCATGTGGTGCAGATGCAGTAATGATTGGTTCACTATTATCTAAGGCTTCCGACGGACCTTTTCCAGGTTACCATTGGGGGATGAAAACTTTTTCATCAAAAGTTAAACGTGGAAAAATTGTTAAACATCCCAAAATGTACACTCTTGAGCAAATTTTTAATCATGACAATTCTACTAATAGTGATGGTGAAGTGAATATAATAGGCTGTATTAAGCAATCAATGGCTAGTACTGGATATCTAAATTTAAAAGATTTTCAAAAAGCAGAACTTACAATAATTTCTTGATGCCTTTCGATAAATCTATTCCAGATAGCTGGAGAGAACTTCTAAATGAAAGTCAAATTGAAGCTGTAATAACTATAGATGGTCCTCTGTTGATAATGGCTGGTGCTGGATCTGGTAAAACTAAAGTTTTGACACATAGATACGTACATCTGGTTAAGCATTGCAATATTGATATTGAGAATATTTTAGCAATAACATTCACAAACAAGGCAGCTGAAGAAATGAAGTCGAGAATAAGTAATTTATTAAATTTAAAAATATCACCAAAATGGATTTCCACATTTCATAGTTTGTGTGTAAAGATACTAAGGATTCATGGCAGTGAAATAGGGTATAAGAGTAACTTTTCAATATATGATCAATCAGACTCAAATAAAGTGATCAGAAATTGTATGATGGAAAACAATATTGATTTAAAGCAGTATTCACCAAAAAAATTTCAAGCACATATTTCGAAATTAAAAAATGAAATGGTATCTCCTTCTGAGGCTCTAAAAAATGCTGATAACTTCTTTGATGTTAAAGTAGCTGAAATTTACTCGAGTTATGAGAAAAAATTACTAAAAGCAAATTCATTAGACTTTGATGATTTATTAATTAAAGCTGTTTACTTGCTTCAATCTAATGAAAGAGTTTTAGCTTTTTGGGCAAATAAGTTTAAATATATCATGGTAGATGAATATCAAGACACAAACTTAGTTCAGTACAAGCTTGTAGACCTACTTAGTTCAGATAATAAAAATGTTTGTGTTGTGGGAGACTCTGATCAAAGCATTTATGCATTTAGAGGAGCAAATATAAGAAATATTATAGAATTTGAAAAAGATTTCCCAAATGCAAAAATTATTCAACTAAATAAAAACTATAGATCTACAAAAAAAATTCTTAATTTAGCAAATACTGTAATCTCAAATAATTTCAGAAAAATTGAAAAAAATTTATGGACTGATAATGAAGAAGGTAGTGACATAAGTTCCTATAGGTTTAGATCTGAAAAAGATGAAGCACGATGGGTAGCTGAAGAGATAAAAAACATTGTTTCCAATTCAAAAGATGAAGAAGTTGCGATATTTTACAGAACTAATAGTCAATCAAGATTATTTGAAGAAGAATTAAGAAAATTAAATATTAATCATAAATTAATAGGAAGCGTTAGATTTTATGATCGAAAAGAAATAAAAGATGTAATTGCGTATTTAAAATTTTTAGTTAATGAAAATGACTTAGTCTCTTTTGAACGGATTGTTAATGTGCCTAAGAGAGGCATTGGAGATTCTAGTATCGGTAAATTAAGAGAATATTTGAACTCCAATGAAATATCTATATTTCAACTCTTAGATCAAATTGATCAGTTAGACAATGTTTCACAAAGAATTAAAGATAAGTTAAATGAATTTAAAAATCTTATAGTTGAACTGAAATCTATTTCTTTAGCAGGGCCTTCAAAGGCAATTCAAGGAGTTCTAGATTTAACTGGTTACAAATTTGAATTAATTAAAGAAGGAACTCTTGAAGCCCAAATGAGAATTGAAAATCTTGAAGAATTGCTCAATTCAGCCTATAACTTTGAAAATTTATACGATGATGATTTAGATGAGCCATTTAGTAAGCTTAGAGACTATCTAGAGTCAATTGCTTTATACTCAGAAACAGATGAACTAAGTGATTCAGATAGAGTGCTTCTCATGACCCTACACAATGCAAAAGGTCTTGAATTTCCTTATGTATTCATGACTGGAATGGAAGAAAATTTATTTCCACATGAAAGAAGTTCACATGGGGATAAATCAGAAATTGAAGAAGAACGTAGACTTTGTTATGTCGGGATAACTAGGGCAAAAAAGAAACTTTACTTATCACATGCATGGTCAAGAACTTTATGGGGTGGCACTACATACAATTTACCAAGTCGTTTTCTAGATGAAGGTAAGTCACATTATAAAACAAAAGATTTTTCTCAAGATTTTGAAGTAAATAATATATCTGAAAATACAGCCTACAAAGGTCAAAAAATTTTACATGAAAAGTATGGTGAAGGCATAATTGAAAATGTAAATGGCAATGAAATTACTGTAATTTTTAAAGATGAAATTGGAACTAAATACCTAGATATTGAGTGGGCTCCAATAAAATTTATTTAAATTTTAAACATAAATTTTTTAGTTTTGTAATCTATATTCTTGTTGTAATATTATGAATCTTTTTGAATATCAAGGTAAAGAACTTTATAAAAAATATTTTATTCCAACACCTAAATCCATTTATATCTCTAATACTAAGGAAATTCCAGAATCTCTAGATTTGAATTTTCCAGTTGTTGTTAAAGCACAAGTTCAGGTTGGAGGTAGAGGAAAAGCTGGCGGTATAAAAGTTGCTAATAATTCTGAAGAACTTTCATTATTTTCTAATCAAATTTTAGGTATGGACATCAAGGGACATATTGTTGAAAGTTTATTAATAGAAGAAGCTTCAACAATCATAGAAGAATATTATGTATCTTTTACTCTTGACCGATCTCAAAAGAAATACTTGATGCTATTAAGTTCAAAAGGTGGAATGGACATAGAAGAAGTTGCAGAAAATTCACCTGATGATCTAATTAAAGTTTATATTTCACCAGCGAAAGGATTAATAAAAGATGATTTGATTCAAGCTATTAAAGATTCAAACTTAAATTTGGAATTTGAATCTCAATTAGAAAATATTTTGGCAAAACTTTACAATTTATTTATTGAGAGTGACTGTGATTTAGTTGAAGTTAACCCATTAGCTATAACATCAGCAGGGGTAATGGCACTTGACTCTAAGATAGCTTTAGATTTAAATGCATCATACAGACATCCCGAATTCGAAGAAATTGAAAATCAAATCCCAATTCCTGCTTCAGAAAAATTTGCAAAAGATAGAGGATTAAATTTTATAAAACTCGATGGAAGTGTAGGAATTATTGGCAATGGTGCTGGGCTTGTTATGTCAACTTTAGACGTAGTTTCGGAACACGGTGGTAAAGCAGCAAATTTTTTAGATATAGGTGGTGGCGCAAAAGCTGAAACTGTTAAATCAGCTTTAGAAGTGTTAGAATCTGAGATTAATGTAAAAAGTGTGTTGATAAATATATTTGGTGGAATAACTAGATGTGACTTAGTTGCTGAAGGGATAATTGAAGCAACACAAAATAAAGAACTGAAATGGCCTATTACAATTCGATTAGATGGTACAAATTCAAAAGAAGGCTTAGAGATGCTAAAAAACTATAAAAATTCAAAAATAACTATCTCAGATTCTATGGATGAAGCAGCAAAACTCGCTGTTGATGGAGCTAAGTAATGTCAATTTTTATTGATAAAGAAACTAAAGTTGTTGTCCAAGGTTTGACCGGAAGAGAAGGAAAGTTTCATGCATTAAGAAATAAATCTTATGGAACTAAAGTAGTCGCTGGAACTAGGCCAGGAAAAGGCGGGGAAAGTGTTGAGGGTATACCAATTTTTAATAGTGTAGAAGAAGCTATAAAAGAAACTGGTGCTAATACTGCTATGACTTTTGTCCCACCAGGATTTGCTAAAGATGCTGTTTTAGAAGCTGCTTATGCTGGATGTAAATTGATTGTTTGTATAACTGAAGGGATTCCAGCAAAAGATGAAGCAGAAATGTTTGATTTGCTCTCTAAGGAAACTCATGCAAGGTTACTTGGACCAAATTGCCCAGGATTAATTTCTCCTGGTAAGTCTAACGTTGGAATAATGCCTCATGAAATTACTCTAGAAGGAAATGTTGGAGTGGTGTCTAGGTCTGGGACTTTAACTTATCAGGCGGTACATGAACTGACTAAATTAAATATAGGTCAATCAACTTGCATAGGAATTGGTGGAGATCCTGTTCCAGGTACATCTTTCATTGACGTATTAAAGGCTTTTCAAGGTGATGATCAAACTGAAGCGATCGTTATGATTGGCGAAATTGGTGGAAGTGCTGAAGAAGAAGCTGCAGATTTTATAAAAGAGTTTGTTACTAAACCAGTTATTTCTTATATTGCTGGAATAACAGCACCACCAGGTAAAAAAATGGGCCATGCAGGAGCCATAGTTTCTGGAAATAAAGGAACTGCCCTTGCTAAAATTGAAGCATTGAATAGCGCAGGAGTTAATGTAGTAAAAAATCCAACAAAAATTGGTGAAGCTGTTTTGGAATTATTATGAAAGAAAATTTAGATAGAAGTGAATTAGAAGCAGCAATAGCAAGCACAAGAAAATCTTTTGACACTGACAATCCATCCATTCCTTTTATTGAAGGTGATGGTATAGGTGTAGATATTTGGCCTGCTGCAAAGAAAGTATTTGATGCAGCGGTAAGTAAATCATATTCTAATGAGCGAAAAATTAATTGGCTTGAGGTCTTAGCTGGTCAAAAATCATTTGATAATAATTCAGAATGGTTACCCGAAAAGACTTTAGAAATGTTTGATCAATATGGAGTTGGCATAAAAGGTCCTTTAACTACTCCTGTTGGAGGAGGAATTAGATCTATTAATGTTTCTATCAGGCAAAAACTTGATCTTTATGCTTGCGTTAGGCCGTTAAGGTGGTTCGAAGGCGTTGAAACTCCAACAAAAAACCCTGGAAATGTTGATATAGCTTTATTTAGAGAGAATACAGAAGATGTTTATGCTGGAAAAGAACTAGAAATGAACTCTGATGATGTAAAGATATTAAATGAGTTTTTAAAAAAAGAATTTAATTGGGATATAAGAGAAGACAGTGGAATTGGCATTAAACCTATTTCTAAAACCGCGTCTGAAAGACTTATAAGAGCAGCTCTTAATTTTGCTGTTGAAAATAATAAAAAAAACTTAGCCATTGTTCATAAAGGTAACATTATGAAATTTACTGAAGGCGCGTTTCGGGCATGGGGATATGAACTCGTTAAAAATGAATTTTCAGATGTTGCAGTGTCATGGGATGACTGCAATGGAAACCCTGGGGATAGAATATTGGTTCAAGACGTAATCGCCGATGCATTCTTACAGCAAATCTTGATAAAACCTGAAGAGTTTGACGTAATTGCAACTACCAATTTAAATGGAGATTATGCTTCTGATGCATTAGCAGCTCAAATCGGAGGAATAGGAATTAGTCCAGGAGGTAATATAAATTACGAAAGCGGAAAAGCTGTTTTTGAGGCAACACATGGAACCGCTCCAAAATATGCAGGACAAGACAAAGCAAACCCTGGTTCTTTAATTCTTTCAGGTGAAATGATGTTTAGATATATGGGATGGAATAAAGCTGCAGACTTAATTATCTCTGCAATGGAAAAATCTATAAGCGATGGAGAAGTCACATACGACTTAGCAAGAGGAAGAGTAAATGCTCAAATTTTATCAACATCAGAATTTGCTAATAGTTTAGTAGAAAATATAGAAGGTGTGTAAGTGAAAAAAGTAACAATTGTTGGTGCTGGTAAATATGGCTCAATGACCGCTTTGAGAATAGCAGAATATAATATTGTTGATACTGTCGTAATGACTGACATTGTTGAAGGTTTACCACAAGGTCTTGCATTAGATATGAATAAATCTAGATATATTGAAAAATTTTATTCAAAAATTGTAGGAACAAACAACTATGAAGATACAGCAGATAGCGATGTTGTTGTTATAACAGCTGGTTTACCAAGGAAACCTGGGATGTCCAGAATGGATTTACTTGAAGTCAATGCAAAAATTGTTGGCGATGTCACAAAAAATATTTTAAGTCATACTAAGGAACCAATCATTATTGTTGTTACTAATCCTCTTGATCAAATGACTACTTTGGTTTCAGATGTATCGGGACTACCTAAAAGTAAAGTTATTGGTCAGGCAGGAGTTTTGGATACATCTAGATTTGCTTATTTTATTGCAGAAAAATTAGATGTAAGCATGAATGAAGTAAATGCTCTAACACTTGGAAGTCATGGAGAAACTATGGTTCCCGTGCCATCTCAATGTAGTGTTGGAAATAATCCATTGACTTCACTTTTGTCCGATGAAGCAATAGATGAACTTGTTCAAAAAACTTCTGATGGAGGGGCGGAAATCGTTAGTTTACTCAAAACTGGGAGTGCTTATTTTGCACCTTCTTCTGCTGCAGCAACAATGGTTCGCTCAATAATTTCAAACTCAAATGAGGTAATGCCAGCATGCTCTTGGCTTAGTGGTGAATATGGAATAAATGATGTATTTCTGGGAGTACCAACAATGCTTGGTGAAAGCGGAGTTACAAAAATCGTTGAATTAGATTTAACAGATCAAGAATTAAAAAATTTAAAGTCAGCAGCTGAAGCTGTAAAGTCAAAAGTACTTGAACTCGATAACATAAAAAATCAATAAAATCAGCCTTTTTAAAAAAAAACCCAATAATTTTGGTATATTAAGACAAACTTATTTAAAAAACTATAATATTTATAAGGAGTTTTAGTAAAAAGCTCATTAAAGAAAGGCTAAACAGCAATGAATAAAGATCAATTAGCAAGTGTTGTTGCAGCAGAAGTTGGGTTGTCTCAATCCGATGCTAAAAAAGCTGTAGAAGCCGTGTTTAGTGGCGTAACAAATGGAATGAAAAATGGTGACAAAGTTAGTGTTGCTGGTTTTGGAACATTTGAGTCAAGATACAGGGCTGCAAGAGAAGGAAGAAATCCAGCAACTGGAGCAACAATTCAAATTGCTGCAAAAAACGCACCGGCTTTTAAAGCTGCAAAAGGACTAAAAGACGCTTTAAACTAAAGCTCTTTTAATTAATTCGAAAAGACGACGTAAGTCGTCTTTTCTGCATTAGGAAAGAATACTTATATCTCCAGTTATCTTAATTTGTTCATTGAACAATAAATCCTCAGGATGAATTTCTCCTTTGACTAGAATCTTTAAGGTTTCACTTGATAGTTTGAATTTTAAAATTTTTGTTAAATCATCAATGTTATTAAATTCTTTGCAGGTTCCAAGATTATATATTTTATTTATATCGGTTATCTCAAAAAAAATTGAGTCTAAGTTTTTATTATCTAAATTTGATTTAAAATTTAAAAGGATTTCTTCTATCAATTAATTGTTAATGTTTGTCTTTTGACATCTTCGATTGCTTTTGTTACTTGTATACCTCTAGGACAAGCAGTAGTGCAATTAAAAGCTGTACGACATCTAAAGGCCCCATCAACACCTTTTAGTATCTCTAGTCTTTGTTTTGAAGCGTTATCTCTTGAGTCAAATATAAATCTATGGGCATTTACAATTGCAGCAGGTCCTACATAGGTATCAGCAGTCCAAAATACCGGACAACTTGTCGTACATGCAGCACATAAAATACATTTTGTAGTATCTTCAAATTTCTCCCTGTCTTCAGGTGATTGCAGACGCTCTCTGTCACCAGGTTGAGAGTCATTAACAAGAAATGGCATAACTTTTTTATAAGATTCAAAAAACGTATCCATATTTACAACTAAATCTTTTATAACTGGAAGTCCGCGTATTGGTTCAATTTTTATTGGATTACTTACTTCTTTAACAAGAACCTGACAAGCTAACATATTTTCTCCATTAATTAACATTGCATCAGACCCACAAACTCCGTGTGCACATGATCTTCTAAAAGACAAGCTGCCATCATCAAACCATTTAACCTTGTGTAAAAGATCAAGAATTCTTTCATCTGGTTCAGCTTCTAAAATGTACTCTTCCCAGTGACCTTTTTTATCAGTTTCAGGGTTGTATCTAAGAATATTTAACTTAACGTCCATTAATATTTTCTCTCTTTAGGTTCGTACTTACCAAGTTCAACATCTTTATAATCTAATTTAACAGAATCACCATTTTTAAATGCAAAAGAATGTTTTAACCAATTTTTATCATCTCTTTCAATAAAATCTGTTCTTGAATGGGCACCACGACTTTCTTTTCTTTCTAGTGCACTTGCCACTGTTGTGTCAGACATGTCAAGTAAGTACTCTAATTCTATTGCTTCAAGTAACTCAGTATTAAAAACTTTACCTTTGTCAGAGATAGTAACATTTTGGTATCTGTCTCTTAAATTTTTAAGAATTTCAGTTTGTTTATCTAAAGTTTCTTCAGATCTAAATATTTTTGCATTTTCTTCCATAGAATTTTGGAGTTCTTCTCTTATACGAGGTACAGAAAATTCAACATTATGATCTTTTTCCATAAGTACATTTATTTTTGATACTAAATCTTCAGCTGCATTTTCACTTAAACTGAATGGTTTTGTAGTAGAAACATAATCAACCATGCTTTGACCTGCTCTTTTACCAAAAACGACGATATCTAGTAAAGAATTAGTTCCAAGTCTATTAGCTCCATGAACACTTACACAGGCTGATTCTCCAGCTGAAAATACTCCTGGTAAAACTGTACCTTTAGCATCGCTTAAGACTCTGGCATTTACATCCGTAGGTATACCTCCCATTGCATAATGGGCAGTTGGTTGAACAGGAATAGGTTCATTTATAGGTTCAATTTTGACATAAGTCCTAACAAAATCAGTAATATCAGGTAATTTCTGTTTTATAGTTTCAGCACCAAGGTGTGTTAAGTCTAGATAAACGTAATCGTTTTTTGGACCAGCTCCGTTACCTAAACTTATTTCGGTAGCAATTGCTCTTGATACCATATCGCGGGGGGCAAGATCTTTAATTGAAGGAGCATACCGTTCCATAAATCTTTCACCATCCTTGTTACGCAGTATTCCTCCCTCACCTCTTGCAGCTTCGGATAGTAAAATTCCCAATCGATATATACCTGTTGGATGAAATTGGTAGAATTCCATGTCTTCAAGGGGTATACCTTTTTGGTATAGAATACCAGGACCATCACCGGTCAAAGAATGAGCATTTGAACTAACTTTATAAATTTTTCCAAAACCTCCAGTTGCAAAAGTTACAGCTCTTGCTTCAAAAATATGAATATCACCGGTTGTTATTTCATATGCAACTACACCTTTACATACACCATCATCAATTTTTATATCTAACACTTGGAACTCATCGAAAAATGTTACTCCCATAGATACACATTTTTGATACAAAGTTTGAAGAATCATATGACCAGTTCTATCTGCAGCATAGCAAGCTCTAAAAGCTGGAGCAGCACCTTCTTTTATCGTGTGTCCACCAAATCGTCTTTGTGCAATTTTTCCATTCTCTAATCTACTGAATGGTAAACCCCAGTGTTCTAGTTCGATAACAGAATCAATTGCCTCCTTACAGAGAATATCAACTGCAGGTTGGTCAGCAAGATAATCGGAACCTTTTACAGTATCAAAAGCGTGCCAATTCCAATTGTCTTCCTCGACATTTGCTAGTGCTGCACTCATACCACCTTGAGCAGCACCAGTATGTGATCGGGTAGGATAAAGTTTTGTAATTACTGCAAGCTTCATATGAGGTGCAGCTTCTATTGCTGCTCTCAAACCAGCACCACCTGCCCCTACTATTACACCATCAAAACTGTGCTTAATTATTTTCATACTTGGCTCACGAATGCAACTAAAACATATGTTCCCAAAATAAAAAATGCTAAAGAAAGAGTGTATAGAGTTGCTAATGAAATTTTTCTATGCAATTTATTAGAAATATTGTCATGCATTACTATCCTTAAGCCATTTGTACCATGTAATATGCTTAAAGTTAATAGCATCCAGTCAAATGCTCTCCAATATGGTGTATCCCAGCGTGCAGCAACAAATTCGTAATCTAAATTTAAAGTATCATTGAACACATGCATAATGAACATATGACCTGTTGCTAGTAGTACTAAGAACAAACCACTGACTCTCATAAAAAACCATGCATAAAGTTCAAAGTTTGTTCCACCTATTGGTGGATTTCTTCTAGCCCAATCTGTTCTTTGAGAATTTTTCAATTTGATTTCCAATCTGGCAATGGTCTTACCATACAGTCAACTATGGTCGTGCCTTCGGAGCTCTTTTCTAGACAAAGATCAAAGTATGAGTTAATCATTTTGAAGGTGGTAGGTATAAATATAATGAAAAATATTACAAGCGCTGCATAATTTAATATTTTTTGATAGTCGGAACCTTTGCTCCATAAATCTACTGCTATTATTCTTAATCCATTAATAGCATGGGCTAAAACTGCCGCCATTAATCCTACTTCACCTATTCTAAAATAGAAATTTTTGTAAATAGCTTCGGCTCCTTCATATACTTCGGGACCTAAAAGAATTAAAGCAGTTGAAATAATGTGAAGCAAAAGGTATCCAAATAATGCAACACCAGTTATGCGATGAAATAAATATAACCACATCCCAGTTCTTCCTTTGTAAATAGAACCAGATGAGACGATATTTTGATTTTGCATTATTTCATTATCCTACATTGGAAAAATAAGTAATAATTAAATAGACAATTACCCTCTTGACAATTGGGGTAACTCATAATAAATTACACTTATGTAATTTACAAAAGGGAGTAACGGTGAATCTTAAGATTGTTGATGAACTTATTGGCGGTATGCCAGCTTGGACCGATGAAGCAAATTGTAAAGGTGCCGAAGCAGATCTTTTCTTCCCCGATCGAGGAGCTTCAACTAGAAAAGCAAAAGCAATTTGTAGAGCCTGCTCCGTTCAAGATGAATGCCTAGAATATGCTGTTGAAAATTCGGAAAAATTTGGAATATGGGGTGGTCTTTCAGAAAGAGAAAGAAGACGCATCAAAAGACAAAGAACTGAAGAATTCGATATTCAAGATGTAGGTTAAGAATTTAAATTACTTAAGTAGCTATCAAAATTTCTAGGTTCAGGAATTTCGTCACTTTTTGTAATACTAGTAACAATATTTTCTTCATCTGTAATATACGTATACCTTAGAGAAATTCCCGCTTGCTCACTAAAGCAACCAAATTTTTTAGACACTTCTCCATGCGGCCAAAAATCTGAAAGTATTGGATAGTCAAGATTGTAATGATCAGCCCATGCAGCATTTGTTGGCCTAGCGCATACTGTAATTACAACAGTTTCAATTCCACCATTTTCAGATTTCAATGAGTGGTCTCTTAATTGACATATCTCCCCATCACAGACACTACTAAATGGAAATGGAATAAATACAAATGAAGTTTTACTCCCTAGAAAATCTTTATCAGATAATTTGTTTTTGTCTACGTTTACTAAGTTAAACTCAGGAATTTTGTCCCCTACATTAATTGACATATTTTATTAACCTTTCTATTCAAAAATAATAATAGTCTTAATTATATAGGAGGCAAAGAAGTTCTGGCTGCCCAAGAAATGGGGTCTTCAAGTTCTTTAGATGATGGGATTAGCTCAATACTATTTAAAATATCTAAAATACCAAATTGATTATCAGTATCTGCCAAATAATCTATAAATCCCATTGAGTATTGATCAAAATTAGAAATTTTTAATTCAAAATCATTAATTTCGGCTCTAGAGGTTTTAAAACTTAAGTCCATAACTAAATCAAATACTGATGGATCGATAAATTCTATAAAATTTTTAGCAAAGTGTTTAATTGCATTTCTATAAAAACTAAGTGGTGCAAAAATCGCATCAAAAATTGAATCAAAATTTAAATTATTTATCTCGGGAAGATTCCCAAAAATTTCATTTGGATTATTCAAGCTTGAAGGGTCGATATCTTGGCTTAAATCATTAAAGTTTTCAATTATTTCCTGATTACTTTTTTTCATTTGCTGTACAATGTGAGCAAATGGAGCATCATATTTTCCAAGTGAGAGTGCTATATACTCTAAACTCAACAAAGCTAATGTTGACTCTTTTTCATCGATATCGAATAAAGAGATCCTTTCTTCAAAATTAGATTTATTTAATGCAAGTTTTTTAGAATTAGGAAGTATTATTCCAAAATGGCTCAACCCCCAAGTATTTTTACTTAAAAATCCAGCAATATTGCCTAACTGCATACCTATCAAAGAAGATTGAGCTCCACCAAGATTGAAAGAATTTGTTCCTGAAATACTCATATCGCTAAAATTGAAGTGCCTAATTGAGTTTAAAAACCAAATTCCATAAGATTTAGAATCTAAAAGTTGTGTGTTTGCTATATCATCTGTCGTGTTAAAGCCAGTATTAATATTAGCCTGGGCAACTCTAAAAATTTCTTCATAACTTAGCTGACCATTTGATAAAATATTTATCTCATTAAAGTCTTTATTTATATGATTAGAGATTTGTTCAGCTAATTTCCAATTTATTTCTTCATCATTATTATTAAATAAATTGAAAAGTTGTGAAAAAATATCGTCTGACATTATATGTCTGAAGGTCTGAGATCTAAATCAAAAACTAACTTAATCAGCTGATTATTTCTTAGGATTTCAATTTCTACTGTATCTCCAGCTCTTTTTTCTCTCAATATTGTAATAAGTCCATCTAAAGTTTTTACAGTTTTACCATTAATCTTTTTTATTACATCTCCTGGTAAAGCACCCGCTTTTCCAATTGCATAGAGATCATTCGCAGGTCCATAAAGTTCTTGAATGAAAACACCTGAAAAAACTCTTGCGCCATCTTCTGCGATTTCAAAATGTTGTGCGCCTAATATACCGAGAAATGCATGAAAAACTTTACCATCATCTAGTAAATCATCAGCTATGTTTAAAACTAAGTTGATTGGTACAGCAAATCCTAAACCTTCAGCACCAACATCAGCTGTAGCAATTGCAGTTGTTATTCCAACAAGCTCACCGTTTTTGTTTATGAGAGCTCCACCGCTAGACCCTCTAGTTATTGGAGCATCTGTTTGAATTAAGCCAAAAAGAGTTACTGCAGAATCAAGTGTATCTCCACCAACATCCAATCTTCTTTCTAGTGCTGAGATGATTCCCACAGTTACTGTAGGTGCAGCCCCCAATGTTAATGGATGTCCGATTGCAATTGCCAAGTCTCCAACTGAAAGTACATTACTATTTCCGAGATTAATGGGAATAAGATTTTGTGCTGAAATTTTTACTAAACCTACGTCAGTTAATTTGTCTGACCCTACAATCTCTGCTTCGTACATTCTTCCATCTTCAAAGATAACTCTTACTTCAGTAGAGCCATCGATTACATGATGATTGGTTATGATTAATCCTTTATCTGAAATAACCACACCAGAGCCTCCACCATTTGGAATAAAGTCACCAATTTCCGAAATATTACCAACTTGTACTTGTACAATTGTTTGTGTTGCGAGCTCTGCAATTGAAACTATCTGAGTTGAGTCAACTCTAGGAACAATCAGCTCTGTTTCTCTAATTGTTTCAGTAATAGTAATTGGTTCGGGAATAACAAGTTCTTCCTTATCTAGAACTCCAAAAAGATATAAAAATCCTAAAACAATTCCGCTTGAGATTAGAGCTGATCCGATGATTAAATTTAATGAATTAGATTTTTTAGCTTCTCTTTTCTCAATTAAATCAGAAATATATTTTCTCTGTTCAAAGAGTTCTTGCTGTTTGTAATTTTCTTCGTTCATCTTCCTATCTTAAATATTAAGTTGTTGTATAAGTGTTTCTTAAACAACTTTTTTTAACGTTACAAAGTGTTTCTACTTTACTTTTGATTTAGTTGATAATTTACCAAACTTTACTTAAAGTGATATTAATGTTGTCTGTCCAAAACTTAGAAGTAGTCTATCAAGATGTCATTCTTGTATTGAGAGGTATATCATTTGAAATACCAAAAGGAAAAATAGTTGCTCTTTTAGGAAGTAACGGTTCTGGTAAAACGACAGTAATTAGATCTATAACTGGACTTTTAGACATACAAAATGGTGATATAACAAACGGAAGTATCAGTCTTAATGGAGAGGATATTACCAATTTAAATCCCTCTAAAATCGTACAAAAAGGAATTGCCCAGGTTTTAGAAGGAAGAAGAATTTTTTCTGAATTAACAGTGATAGAAAATTTGAGATTAGGCGGGCATACTAATAGTAAAGAAATTCCAACAAACATTGAAAGAGTTCTAGATTTATTCCCGATTCTTAAAGATAGATCTAAAGGTGAAGCTGGTTATCTTTCAGGTGGAGAACAACAGATGCTTGCAATAGGTCGAGCATTAATGTCTAATCCTAGTTATTTATTATTGGATGAACCAAGCCTTGGATTAGCTCCAAAATTAGTTGAACAAATTGCAGAGTTAATTACAGAAATAAACTCACAGGGAGTAACAGTTTTATTAGTAGAACAAAATGCAAACATGGCATTAAACGTATCAAGCCATGGTTATATTATGGAAACAGGAAATATAGTAA
>JBEROH010000031.1:0-12132 GCA_041234785.1 Candidatus Actinomarina sp.
TCTTCCGATCTCTAAATCGTACCATCTCCTGACTCCCAATATTGGAGTTGTAAATAGTAAACCAAATAATGTTGCAGTAGACAACACAAAAAGCGGCAAAGCCAAATTATATAAATTTTCAATCGAAATATATGTAGTAAGAAAAAAAACTATAAAACCAATTATTGAAAAAATAATTTGTCTTGTGAGTATATTTTGAGAATTAAACTCTAATTGTTCAATACGTGAAAAAAGTGTGAACCAAGATATTACATTGAATATAGCAAATTGTAACAAAATATATAAATTTGTACCCTCTGGACCAAGAATTGTGACTTTTCTACTTCTCATTCTGTAATTTCACCAAATTCAACTGGAGTTAGTTTGTAACCTTTTAAATATTGAATTATCCTTCTCGTTACAGGAGCAGCAACTGCACTTCCTGATCCTCCTTCGTCAATTACAGTAACAATTACAAAATTTGTATTAGAGATTGAATCTACTCCAACAAACCATGATGTATTATTTTTACCACCTGAGTTTTGAGCAGTGCCAGTTTTACCTCCTGTATCTTTTGATTTTTCTCCAAGTATACTAAAAGCCTTATATGCCGTTCCACCCTCATTAGTTACGGTATTTAAATCTCTTAATAAAAATGTAACAAACTCATCGCGTATTTTAATTTCATTAATTAGTTTGGTCTCAGCATCTAAATTAATTTTTGGAGAAGAATTTTTTCCAGTTAATAAAGTTTTATATGCATTTGCTATTTGAAGGGGTGTCGATGTTATCGCACCCTGCCCGATAATTAAGTTCATCAAATCACCACCTAACCACCCTTCCTCTCTCACTAATTCAGGCCTTGATATTTTCCATTCTTCAAAAAGATTTCTATCTGGAATAATTCCAACTTTTTCATAAGGAAGATCTATTTGAGTAAGTGAGCTAAAACCAAGTTGTTTGGAATATTCTTGTAAAATTGACTCACCATCTGTATTACCATAATCTCTCCATATTTTTAGAGCAATATCCCAAAAATAAACATTACAAGATTGCTTTATAGCTTGTGATAAATTTACACTTCCATGACCATCAGGTTTCCAATCTTTATAAACCTGTCTCGAACCATCATCAAATCCAAAACTTAAACTACCTTCACATTTAATTGTAGAATTTGCACTTTCAAGACCTTCAGGAAACAAATTTTCATTTACTGCAAGCCAATATGCCACAACTTTAAAAACTGACCCGGGAGGGTAAAGTCCTTGTATGGCAAAATTGTTAAAAGCCTGGGCTCTTTCCAGTTGTTTATATTCAAATTCACTTATTCCACTAACTAAATTATTAGGATTGAAATCTGGTAAAGAAACAATTGCATGTACATCACCAGTTTCTATATTTAAAACTACGACAGCACCTCTTTGAATAATATTGTTTGTATCAAAATTATTATTTGCTAAATCAATTCCTTGAATTAATGACTCTTTAACAATACGTTGCAATTCTGTATCAACTGTAATGGTTATATTTTTTCCAGGTATTGGAGGAATTACATCTATAATTTCAGAACCACTAAAAATTAATTTCCCAGGCGTCCCACCAAGAATTGATTCATAGTACCTCTCTAAACCATTTTTACCAACTCGATCATTTCCTTTAGAATTTTGAAAGGAATTTTGCTCATCTAAAGTTGGTTTACCTATATATCCAATAGTTTGAGCGAAAAGAGAATCTTCAACATAAGTTCTGACTGGTAAATCAACAACAATGAAGGCGTCATAAGTCAATAAATTTTGCTGTACGTCATAATCGATATTTTGCAATGATATAACAGGTTCAAGTATTTCTTTACTTAAAAATATGTTATTGATGTCTAAATTGGATAAGTCAATGAAATTGTATTTTATCAATTGCTTATATAAAGATATATTTTCTTTGTTTACTTTACGCGTATTGATATATAGATATGGCTCAATTCTTGTAGAAACTAGTTTGTAGCCATTTCGATCATAAATTTCACCTCTTGGTGCAGGAATATAAAAAATATCATAATTTTGATTGTTTATAATTTCATTATTTTCGCCAAAACTTGTAGTTTGTAATTTAAAAACATCAAATAAAATAAAAGAAGACAAAAATAGAAAAGTAAAGAAGACTAAACGTAATCTAAATATATTAAACATTTATCTTAAGACTCTATAGAGAACAAGTACTAAAAAATAACTTGTCATTGTACCAAAAATAAGATTCGATATAAGATAATCAAATTCGTATACAAGATACTGAGGTAAATTATACAAAAACATGCCAATTAACACTGAAAAGAATAAAGAAATTAAAGATGTATTTACTTTTGAAGTTATGAAATTGCTTATCATAACAATCAAAATAAAAATTATAGAATACATGCCAAGAAAGTATGTACTCAAAAATAAGTCATAAAAAAGACCTGAAATAAAAATTGGTAATACATTTTTTTGTCTAAATTGAATACTCCCTAAAAAAATTAAAATAACAAAAAAAGGATAAAACTTTAAGATATCATTATTTATCAATGTATTGATGAATATTTCAATTAAAAAAATAACTATTAATAAAAATGACTAAAAAAAAGATTCAACTATTTTCATTTTTCAACTGGTATAAATAATAAATTTTGAAAAGTTAAAACTTTATTTATTTTGGCTTTAATTGAGAGCTTATTGTTCACAAATTCTTGTGGGTATTGTGATAAATCAAGAATTGGAAATTTACCAATATGATCAAATGTGATATCACTGTAAATTATTTCTATTAATTCCTTATTGACTATTTCAGAAATTGAATTAACGAAAAGTTCATCACCATTTGAAGTCACTCTATAAATATTATTGTTTTTATCTATTGCATTTATTGAAAAATTTGGAGAATTAAATGATTCTAAAATAGAATAATCATTAAAAACTTCACCAAGGTAACCAACCACAAAGCCAAATTCATTAATAACCACGTCACCTGGATTAAAATTTTGATTTCTTCCACCAGAAATTAACAATTCATCTGTTAAATTTTTTACAATTAAACTTGTAGAAATATATTTAATATCAAAACGTACAATATTCTCAATCAAATTGTCATAGGATAAGATTTTATCTTCTAATTCTTGATTCTCAATATATAGTTTTCTTAAATCTATTAGTTCATTTTTTAATCTCAAATTTTCAGAAATTAACCTATCTTTTCTCGAAAAAATTTCATAAATCGGATTATTTAATAAGTCTTGAGAGAATTCAAATTTTGAGATTATTTCAAACTGATTAGGTATGAAATTTGAAAGTGATTTATTTGAAAAAAAGTCAACCGTTAATAAAAGAAACGATAAAAATAGAAATAATATATAAGTAATATATTTTCTTATTCCTACCTTATTAAAATTTAACATTTTAATTTGGTTTAGGAGATAATTTTAGAACACTTCTAAAATCTTGAAATCTTTCTAAACAAATACCTGATCCAATAACTACTGAACTTAAAGGATCGTCACTCACATTAATTGGGATACCTAATTCTTCCGCAATTTTTTTATCCATCTTTTTAAGCAATGATCCCCCACCAGTTAACCAAGCTCCATCCTTATCAATATCAGATACTAATGCTGGTGGTGTTTGTGAAAGTGAAATCCGTATTGCTTCAACGATGTCTTTTACAACCGGTGATAATGCATTTCTAACATCACTGGCTTCAAGTAGTACCTGCTTTGGAATTCCTCTAACAATATCTCTACCCGTAACTGTAATTTGTGGTTCTTTTTCAAATTGATAAGCAGATCCAATAGCATGCTTAATACTTTCAGCTATGCCTTCGTCAACTAAAATTTGGTGCTCTCGTCTCAACCACTCAATTAGAATTTCAGTCATGTCTTCACCACCTACTCTCACAGAATTTGCATTAACAATATCACCCATCGATATAACAGCAATTTCCGTTGTGCCACCTCCAATATCAATAATCATATTGCCGTATGGTTCAAAAATATTTAATCCACTTCCGATGGCAGCAGCCATAGGCTCCTCTATTGTAAAAACTTCTGATGCTCCAGTTGCGTGAGCTGCTGTTTCAATAGATCTTTGTTCAACGCTAGTAACACCATTTGGAACACAAATTACAACCCTTGGTCTTGAGTAAGCCTTTCCAATTGCTCTTGATAATAGTGTTTTCACTAACTCTTCAGCCATTTCAATTTCTGAAATAACACCATCCCTTAAAGGCTTTATCAACTCAATAGTATCTGGAACTCTACCAATTAATTTCTTTGCTTCTTTTCCAAGTGTAATGATTGATTTATCTTTTTTTTGTACAGCAAGAAGGGTCGGTTCGTCAATAACAACACCGATGCCTTTTACATAAATTAAAGTATTTGCAGTACCTAAGTCAATGGCAATATCACTGCCACCAAATAATGTTCTTCTAAAGTTAAAGTCAACCATGTAATACTAGGTTAATCTAATATTGTAGTTTTTAAATAATTTTTTAACTTTGGAAGAATAGACCTAGTTCTCGTTTAGCACTAACTTCAGAATCAGACCCATGAACAACATTTTTATCTAATTCTGTAGCTAAATCACCTCTAATTGAACCTGGAGTAGAGTCTGTTGGATTAGTAGCTCCCATTAAATTTCTAATTTGAGCAACAACATTTTCTCCCTCTAACTCCATTGCAACTACAGGACCACTTGTTATAAAATTAACTAAATCTGAAAAAAAAGGCTTATTTTTATGTTCATCATAATGTTCTTCAGCTAACTCTTTTGAAATAATCATCATTTTCAATTTTGTAATTTTAAAACCTTTAGCTTCAACTCTAGATACAATATTTCCAATTAGATT
This sequence comes from Candidatus Actinomarina sp., assembly GCA_041234785.1. GTDB lineage: Bacteria > Actinomycetota > Acidimicrobiia > Actinomarinales > Actinomarinaceae > Actinomarina. Next base: position 4,846 of record JBEROH010000031.1, read on the forward strand.
ACGTTTAACTCCATCCGGTTTTATCATAAAAAATGTTTTCATTATAAATTCCTTTTTTTATACTCTCCAATTAAATATAAACTACCTAACAATATAGAAGGATTGTTATTTTCTAAAAAATGTTCAAGTTGGATCTTTTCATATTTTTTACCGTATTTTTTTAAATAATCTTCGATATGCAAAGGGTTTTCTTGTTTAAAGAATGTATTTTGTTCGATAATTTTAAAATTAACAAAATCTTTACTTATTAAGAAATCTAAAATATCTAAATAGTCCTTACCTTCTTTAAATCCAAGATAAATATCAAATTCAAAATCATTAAAACTTAACTCTAAATCTCTAAAAAAACTTTTTACACCACTTATGTTGTGAGCTCCATCTAATATCTTTAAAGGATCTTTACTGACTACTTCAAATCGACCTTGAACAAATTTTTCTTCAAAATTTAAAGTATTGGTTTGAAATTCTTTATTTAATATTCGAGTTGCAGACATTAATGCTAAAAAATAATTTTTATCATTAGCCAACAATTTTGCAACATCCAATGAGTTTGATACTAAAAAATCTCTTAAATGGTATATGTTTTTAAAATGTTGATAATTATTTTTAATATTTGATAATAGGTTTCTATCTTCTTCACCAATAAAGAGATTTTCAATAATATCTGAAATAAATATTTTCTGATCTAAAATTTCTTCTAAAGTACAACCTAATAGTTCTGTATGGTCATAACCTATATTTGTTAAAATTACATTCTTACTTTGGAGTAAAGAGGTTGTATCAAATTTACCGCCAATACCTGCTTCACAAATATAATATTGAAAATTGTTATCAAGAAATACTTTTGTTGATATTAAAAATAGTGCTTCAAAATAACCTAAAGTAATATTATTATCTTTTTCAAACTTTAATAAATCATAAAGATAATTACTCAACTCAATATTCCTATTGCTTTTTATTCTTTCACTGAAATTTACTAAGTGAGGTGAAGTGAACAAAAGTGTATTTTTACTTTCTGAGATAAATATTTTATATAAATAATTAGCAGTGGAGGTTTTTCCATTAGTTCCAACAACAGCAATTGACTTACTTGAAAGTTCTAATAAATCAGAATTTGAAAAAAATAATTTTATAATATTTAAATTTTTATTTTTGTTTAATTGAATTTTAGAATTTAAATATTCTTCTAATGTAATCAATTTTTTAAGGTTTTTAAATTTATTTCTATCAAATTTATCTCTTTAGATAAATTAATTATATTTTGTTTTTCTTTTTCAATTAGATCTTCTTTTGCATTCATTATAAATTTTTCATTTTCTAATCTTGTTTGAGATATGTTTAGAGAATGATTTAATTCTGTTACTTTTTTTTCTAATCTATAAATTTCTTTTTTAATATCTATATAATTTTCTACACGAATTTCTAAACTATAGTTACCAGATTGAAAAGATACAGAAGTACCATCGTTTATATTTAATTCTGATGGAGGTAAAACAATTAGTCCTGCGGTTTGTTCTAATTGGTTTAAAAACCATTTTTCATACTTTCCATTTGTATGAACTTCTAACTTTATATTATTTTTAATCCCATAATTGTTCTTAAAATTTCTAATCTGATTAATCAATTCTTTAAGATTATCAATATCTTCAAGATTACTATTTGTTACTTCTAATTTTGATGGCCAGTTATTATCAATTAAATAATCAGTATTAAAAGTAGACCAAATTTCTTCCGTGATATGGGGCATAGCAGGATTTAAAATGATCATCGATCTTAAGTAAACTTCTTTTAATACATACTGAGTTTCTTTTTTAGTATCATCATTAATAAGTAAGTTTTTAGAAAATTCAAAATACCAATCGAAAAGTTCAGACCATAAGAAATTGTATATAAGTTTATAAGCATCAGAAATTTTATACTTTTCAAAAAGTACATTGAATTCTTCGAGAACAATATTAAATTTATTCGTAATCCAAATATTTTCAGGTAAAGTAATTTCAATATTTTTATCAATATCTTCTTCTGAATATAAATGTATAAATTTTGCAGCATTCCATATTTTATTACCAAACTTTTTAGCACCAACAGTCCACTCTTCATCATATGGAACATCTTGACCAGGGTTTGCTTTTTCAATTAACGAATACCTTAGAGCATCAGCACCGTGCTTTTCTGAAAGCTCGAGAGGGTCCTTGGTATTACCTAAGCTTTTAGACATTTTTCTTCCCATTGAATCTCTAACTAATCCATGTATTAGAACTTTATTGAAAGGAATTTTTTTCATTGTGTAATTTCCTAACATTATCATTCGAGCTACCCAAAAGAAAATTATATCGAATCCAGTTACTAACAAAGATGTTGGATAGTAGTCATTTAAGTCTTGAGTAGACTCGGGCCACCCTAGTGTACTAAATGGCCACAATGCTGAAGAAAACCAAGTGTCTAAAACATCTTCATCTTGACTAAGTTTTAATTTTTTATCAAGCTTATATTTACTTCGAACATCATCTTCGTCTAGTCCTACATAATAAGTTCCTTTTTCATCGTACCAAGCTGGAATTCTATGCCCCCACCATTGCTGTCTTGAAATACACCAATCTTGTATGTTGTACATCCATTCAAAATAAGTTTTTTCCCAATTTTTTGGAACAAACTTAATTTCTTCTGACTCAACAGATTTAATGGCGTTTTTAGCAAGATTTTTCGTATTTACAAACCATTGATCTGATACAAGTGGTTCTAAAATAGTTTTAGATCTATCTCCTCGAGGAATTTGTATTTGATAATCTTCAACTTTTTCAATTTTATTTTCACTTTCAAGAATTTTTAAAATTAATTTTCTTGCTTCAAATCTATCTACATTTCGCAATTCTTTAGGTATGAATTCATAGTCTTCCATTTTTCCGTTAAATTTTATACATCTTATTATTTCTAGATTATGTTTAGTACCAATTTCATAGTCATTAAAATCGTGTGCTGGTGTTATCTTCACGCAACCAGATCCAAAATTCATATCAACAAATTCATCAGCTATTATCTTCACTCTTCTTCCAACAATAGGAACTATTGCTTCTTCTCCAATTAAATTTATATACCTTTCATCTTCTGGGTTAACAGCAACAGCAGTATCTCCTAATAGGGTTTCAGGTCGAGTAGTTGCAACGAGTATATTTGTATTGTTTACTTCATACTTAATTGTCCATAAACTACCTTGTTCTGGAGTGGTAACAACCTCAAGATCTGAAACTGCAGACATTAATTGAGTGTCCCAATTTACCATTCTTGTTCCTCTGTAAATAAAGTTATTTTCATACAAAGAAATAAACACTTCACGGACAGCTTCTGATAGACCTTCATCCATAGTAAATCTTTCTCTAGACCAATCGCAACTCATTCCAAGAGACTTCATTTGATTTGTAATATTATTACCTGAACTCTCTTTCCAGTTCCAGACTTGTTCTAAAAATTTTTCTCTTCCAAGATCGTGTTTTGAAATTCCTTGTTCTGACAATTCTTTTTCTACTAATAATTGTGTAATAATTCCAGCATGGTCTGTACCGGGTAACCATAAAGCTTGATAACCTTGAAGTCTTTTAATTCTTGTAATCACATCAATTATTGAATGCTCAAGAGCATGCCCCATATGCAATGAACCTGTTACATTAGGAGGAGGGATAACTATTGAGAATTTTTTACTTGAATTTTTAGGTAAAAATTTATTATCATGCTCCCATTTTTTCTGCCACTTTTTTTCTATTGCTAATGGGTCGTAAATTTCATTTTGCATAATTATATTTTATGCAGTTTTATCGTCTTTTGACTCTTTCAGTACCATTTTTGGAATAACATCATCAAGAACATTCTCTTTATCTATGATAATTTTTACAATATCTTTTCTAGATGGTGATTCATACATCTCATCTAATAGAATTTTTTCAAGAATTGATCTTAATCCTCTAGCACCTGTTTTGCGTTGAAGTGCTAAATCTGCCATTGCATCAAGTGAAGCATCTGTAAAAACTAGTTCAATGTCGTCAAGTTCAAACATTTTAATAAACTGTTTTGTAATAGCATTTTTAGGTTGAGTTAAAATTTCAATTAATGCATCTTTACTTAATTCGTTAACAGTTGTTATGATTGGTAACCTTCCAATAAATTCAGGAATTAAACCAAATTTAATCAAGTCTTCTGGTTCAACAAATTCAAACAACTCATTATTTTTTAATTCTTGTTTTTTAGATAAATTAGTTTTAAAACCAATTGTGTTTTCTCCAAGTCTTTTAGTTATTATTTTTTCTAATCCATCAAATGCTCCACCAACTATAAATAAAATATCTGAAGTGTCTAATTGTAGATATTCTTGTTGAGGATGTTTACGCCCACCTTGTGGAGGAACTTGAGCAGTAGTACCTTCGAGTATTTTTAGTAAAGCTTGTTGTACTCCTTCGCCAGATACATCTCTCGTAATTGAAGGATTTTCAGATTTCCTGGTGATTTTATCAATTTCATCGATATAAATTATGCCTTTTTCAGCTTTTTTAATATCATAATCTGCAGATTGAATCAGGGAAAGTAAAATATTTTCAACATCTTCACCAACGTATCCAGCTTCAGTTAAAGTTGTGGCATCAGCAATTGCAAAAGGTACATTTAATGTCCTAGCTAAAGTTTGTGCAAGTAATGTTTTTCCACTACCTGTTGGCCCTATTAGCAGTACATTTGATTTTTGAATTTCTAAATCTTGATCTAGTAAATCACTTTTAAATATTCTTTTATAATGATTGTAAACCGCAACTGAAAGTGTTTTTTTAGCCTCTTCTTGACCAACTATGTATTCATTTAGAGATTGATTTATTTCTTTTGGCAAAGGTAGAAATGCTTCAGTAGAGGTTTCAAGTTTTTCAACTTTCTCTTCTTCAATTATTTCAACACAAAGTTCTATACATTCATCACATATATAAACACCCGGACCTGCAATTAGTTTTATAACTTGTTTTTGGGATTTACCACAAAAACTGCATTTCAGCGATTGAGATGATTCTTTACTTGTCATTCATAACTACCCTGTTAGATAAAGTTACTTTTTATTTACTAACTCTCTTTGAACTAGTACTTCATCTACTATACCGTAATCTTTTGCTTCTTGCGCGGTCATCCAAAAATCTCTGTCAGTATCTTTAGCAACTTTTTCAACATCTTGATTGGTAAAATTTGCCAATAATCCATTTAATTGAGTTCTCATAGATACTATTAACTCAAAATTTCTTTCCATGTCTGCTACAGTTCCTTCCATTCCACCTGATGGTTGATGAAGCATAATTCGAGCATTTGGCAAACTATACCTTTTACCTTTAGTACCTCCTGCAAGTATGACGGATGCGGCAGAAGCTGCTAGTCCCATACATACAGTAGATATATCGGGTTTAATATAGTTCATAGTGTCATAAATGGTAAATAATGATGTAATTGACCCACCCGGAGAATTAATATACATAAAAATATCTTTATCTGGATCTTCTGACTCTAAATGGAGTAATTGAGCCATAATCGAGTTAGCTACTCCATCGTCAATTGGAGTTCCTAAAAATATAATTCGATCTTTCAAAAGTCTTGAATAAATATCAAAAGCTCTTTCTCCTCTGTTGGTATTCTCAATAACAGTAGGGATCACATAATTTGAAGGTATTTTTTTCATATTATTCTTCTTCTCCTATCTCTTCATTTAGATTGTACACATCCTGAAGATATACTTTTTCACCATTTTTATCAATAGAGTTTCCTTGGTTTAAAATATATAGCATTGCTTTATTCCTCAAAGATTCTGCTTCAAGGTTAAGCCTGTGGGTTGCATCTTCAACTTCACTACCCTCTTCTTCATGGGTAGCCATGTGTTCGTCAATATACTTAGTTTCTTTTTCATTTAAAACAAGACCCTGGTCCTCTACAACTTTATCTAGTATTAAAACCATAGAAAGATTTCTTGTTGCTTGCTTTTTTAAATCATCTTGCAACGCTTCTTCAGATAATCCAGTAATCTGTAAATAATCTTCAATTTTTATATTATTTTGCTTTAGCTCATTAAGAAAATTTTGCAATATGCTATCCATTTCAGAAATTACTAATTGTTCAGGTAAATTGATTTTTGACTCTTCAATAATCTTTGTGGTTAATAATCCCTGATATTGATTTGCTACTTGTTGTTTCTTTACATTCTCAATATTTTTGATTAATTCACTTGTCATCTCTTCAACTGAATCAAACTCTGTTACAGAAGCTACCCATTCATCAGTAAGTTCAGGTTTAAGTTTTTGCTTAATTTCTTTAACTAAAACAGTAATTTCAAGTTCTTCCTTTCCAAGAGAAGGCACACTGTCTTTAAATTTAATAATTGCACCTGATGTAACCCCTTCTAGTTTTGAATCCATAATGGGGGTTAAAGAATTGCTTCCTAATTCATAAAGGTAATCTTGAAATGTAAAATCTTTAACTTCTATATTGTTTTCACGGCCACTAATATTTACCAACAAGTAATCATCTACTTTTGATGGTCTATCAACTTTTTCAACGTCCGCAAATTGAGATTTAATTCTATCAAGCTGGTTATTAATATCTTCTTCGGTAGGCTCAATAGAATCGACCTCAACTGAATGATTCAACTTTGGAAGCTTTGAAAGAGAAGGCCAAAGGGTTACTAAAACTTCAACTTCATAAGAATTTTTTTCTTTTTTTATTTCTTTAATTACAGGACGAGTAGCTGGATTAAGCTCTTCTTTTTTTAAAATTTCAAAAATTTGTTCAGGTAAGAACAAATCCATAGATTCTTCTAATATGTAGTCCTCTCCAACTTCTCTAATTACAATATTTTTCGGGATCTTTCCTTGTCTAAATCCTTTTACTTTGAGTGATTTACTTATTTTTGAAATCGCTTCATCTTTTTTATTTTCTAGGTCTTTAAATTCAATAATAATTTCAATATTATTTTCAAAGTCTCCAGCTTTTTTTACTTTATATTTCATTTATCTCCTAATAAACAAGGGTGACCGACGGGATTCGAACCCGCGACCTCCTGGACCACAACCAGGCGCTCTAACCAAACTGAGCTACGATCACCACAGCGCTCTCGGTAGGACTCGAACCTACAACCTACAGATTAGAAGTCTGTTGCTCTATCCGTTGAGCTACGAGAGCTCTATGAGCGGGTGAAGGGAATCGAACCCTCATAGCCAGCTTGGAAGGCTGGAGCTTTGCCATTAAGCTACACCCGCAGGTGTCGGGCTGGTGAGATTC
>JBEROH010000011.1:0-5124 GCA_041234785.1 Candidatus Actinomarina sp.
TTTAAAAATTGAAAATAAAAATGCAATAGCCGCTAAGGATTTTTCACCCCCAGAAAGTAAACTTAATTTTTTTACTTTTTTCCCTTTTGGTTGAACACTTATTTCTATTCCTGTTTCTAAAATATTAGACTTATCTGTAAAAGATAATGAACCATTACCTCCAGGAAACAAAGTTTTAAATATTTCACTAAAATGAACTGCTATTGAATTGAATGAAGACTCTATTCTAAATGAAATTTCTTTTTCAATTTCTAAAATATTTGTTAACAACTCTTTTTTAGCTAAATTTAAATCATCAATAGTATTAGTTATCTCTTCAAATCTAGTGTTCAATGATTCAAAATCTTCTTTTGCTAAGTAATTTACAGGTCCAATTTTCTCTAATACATTTTCAATATTTTTAATTTCATTTTCGAGTTCAACTTGATTTAAATTTTGTATATCATAATTATTAATTTCAAGTTCATTTAGACCATAAATATTCTTTAATGTTGAATAATGCATTAGCAAAATAGACTGATATTCCGAATTCTTGATAGCTATTTGAGTTTTACGGTCTTTTTCAATATAAAACTCTTTATTAAGTCGATCAACTTGTGAATCGATTTCAATAATTTTTTTATTTGAATTACCGTATTTTAAATCAAATTCTTCAGATTTTTGTTCAAGATTATCTGATGAACGATTTGTAAATATAATAAAAGATTTTATTGATTCTACTAGTTGCTCTATATTGACCTTACTGGTCTTAGATATTTTTTTTGATAATATATTTTTAGATTCATTAAGTTCAAGATTTTGTGCAGATAAGTTTTTAATCCTTTCCTGAGATGAAACTAATTGATTTGATATTAAAGAAATGTTTGTCTCTAATTCTTTTACACTTTTTTCTAAATCAGATTTTTGCTTGGAAATGTCAGTTTTAAATAATTCATTTTCATTTATTTTTTGTAATAAATTTTTGTTGTATTCTAATTGTCCAATTAGATCTTTTTCACTATTTTGAAGCTTATCAATTTTATTTTTAACAGAGAAGATTTCTCTATTCAAAATACTTTTATTATATGAAATATAATTTTCTTTAGTTTCTAAATAAATATTAGCCTCAGCTATTTCAAAATTAAGCTTTTCAAGAAGTGACTCAGATGAAAACACATCTCTTTTCCACTTATCTAAGTCTTTGTTAAAAACATCTATAGAGCTAGAAGTATCATTAATTAATTTTTGTAAATGATATATTTCATTTTCAAGCAAAGCCTCATTTACTTCAATAGATGCTGAAGATTTTTTAATAATATTTTCTAAACTAAATTTAATCGATTCGTGTTGAGATTGTAATGTTGATAATTGAACTTTTTTTGAAATGAGTTGTTCAGTTAACGATTTAATTTGAGCAGAATTTTGTTCAATTTTTTTAGTCAATCTATTGACTTCTTCAATATTTTTAAACTCTTCTCTTTCTAAATTATCTTTACGCTCATTTGCTACCTGAGCAATTGCACGTAGTTGTTCAGATATATTTAAAAACTTAGACGAGTAATCTTTTAATAAAGAACCAATAGAAACTCCGTCACCTAATTCACTATTGATCTTATTCTTCTTTTCTTTGAAATCACTTATTTGAATTTCAATATTTTTTAAGCTAGCTTCTAAACTACTATCTTGGTTGAGTATTTCTTTGTGTAATGAATTAAATTGGTGATATAGCAATGCATTGAGTTGGATAGTTTTTTGTTTTAATTTACTAGTATTTATCTCATGAATTTTTGCCTGTTCAGCTTGTTCTTGAAGCGGTTTCAACTGCTTTTTAATTTCTCTTAAAACATCTTTTGCTCTTTTTATCTCTTTGTCACCAGATTCGATTCTTCTAAGAGATTTCTCTTTTTTAATTCTTAAGGGCAGGATCCCAGCCGCTTCTTCAATTGTTAATCTATGATCTTCAGGTTTAGAGTTTAAAATTTCTGTAATTTGACCTTGTGAAATAATTATATGTTGTTGCTTTCCTATACCAACATCACTCAGAAATTCTTGAATGTCTAAAAGCCTACAATTTAAACCATTCATAAAATATTCTGATGTACCATCACGAAACAATTTTCTACCAATTGAAATTTCATTATTTCCATTAAAATTTTGAGGTTCAACTTCAAAATTTAAATATACTTCAGCAAATCCTTTTTGAGAGAGTTTTTCAGTACCAGCAAAAATAACATCTTCCATTTTATTGGTTCTTAATGAAGCTGGACTTTGAGTTCCCAATACCCAAGAAATAGCATCAACAACGTTAGATTTACCAGATCCATTTGGACCGACAATAACATTAACGTCGTTAGATAACTTTATATTTGTCTTTTCTGCAAAAGACTTGAACCCATTAATATCTAATGATTTTAAATACATTTATTACCCTGTTGTTAATTTAATAATACTAAATAATATTTAATTATTCATTGATTTTTAAAATAATTAATTAATTTTTATTGTTACAGCTTTATTATTTTGCATATTGTAACTATAAATTTTCTCAAGATTCAAAAAAGGTTGTGAATCGATAAACCCTTTATTTTCAAGAAAATACGTTGCTGCTAAATCAACTCCTCTTTTACTACCGTCTAAACATTTAAAAATATAGGATTCTATATTGTTTGTGACAAAAAGAACACCTTCTGCACCAGATTTTGCCAAAAGCTTTTCATTGCTATGAAGCATAATATTTGTATCAGTTCTATTGGTACCTCCAACTAATTCTGGAAAAGAATTGTATGCATCAAAAACCAATTTCCAATATTTAGATGTGTAAGAAGAATTTATCTTAACGACACTTTTTAAAAAATTTGCTGTACTGACCCTTATGGCTGGTAAGCCACAACCGTCGATACCAAAAGACATTTCTCGATCCTCAAATAATTCAACAAAAAACTTTTCTATAATTTTTTGAGTTAAATGTGTTCTGTCAGCATAATTTTCAGCTTCCACACCAAGTAATTTTGAAAACAATACCATTGACAAATGTTTTCCAGAACAATTATTATGTAAATTTAAATATTCTTTGTTTTTCCTTATATAATTATCAGCTGAAATATCATGAAATGGCCTCTGTGGCCCACATGAAATATATTCAAGATTTAAATTATATTTTTTTGCAATTTTTTCAATTAAATTCGTATGGATGTCTTGACCAGAATGAGATGATGCAAAAATAGCAACTTCATCAGAATCTAAAGTAAAGCCTAATTTATCTGCTTCCATTAATAATGGAATAACTTGAAAAGGTTTAACTGCAGATCTTGGAAAAAAATAATTAGACTCTTTTGAAATATTTGAATAACAATTTACATTATGAGTAGATTCAAAATACCCATCTCTAAATAAAGAAACTGTTATTTCAAAAATTTTTGACATATTTTGCATTCGTATGTTGCTCTCTTATCTAAATATATTTTATCTATTTTTGAGGAACATGAGGAGCAAAATGTTTTTCCATAAATTAATAGATTTATTTGATTCTGTCCATAATTTCCATTAGGCAAATAATAAGTAAAGTCATTTAAAGTTGTCCCTTTGTTCTCTATAGAATTTTTTAAAATTTTTTTAGTAGAATTTATAAGTTCAAAAAATTGATCTTCTTTTAAATTCATTGATGGAGAAAACGGTGAAATTTTACTTTGAAATAAAATCTCATTTACATAAATATTTCCAATTCCACTGATATTATTTTGATTAAGTAAAAACCTTTTAATTGTAATATTTGATTTACTAGTTTTTTTAAACACATCCTCTGTCTCTTGTTTAGATATCGTAAGTGCATCTGGGCCAATGTTATTTAAATGTTGTTGAACAATTTCCTTAGGTAAAATTTTTATATATCCAAATTTTCTAATATCTTCATAGTTCAAAATGTCTTGTTCGAAATTAAAAATAGCATGAGTGTATTTAGTTTCTTTATTATTAAGATTGAGCCTTCCAGACATACCTAGGTGAAATAAAAATGAATATTTAGAAAATTCAAATATTAACAACTTACCTTTTCTATTTATATCTAATAAAAAACCCGATACCCTTGGTTTGTAGTTATTAAATCTGTTAATTCGATCATTTTTTATATTGTATTTTTTTATTTTCTGATTTTTAAGAGAGGAAAGTAAAACTTGTCTTATGGATTCAACTTCAGGTAATTCAGGCATTTAGTTTCTTTAAAGCATTTTTTGCCGCAGATTGCTGTGCACTTTTTTTAGACTTTCCTCTTCCAGTACCTATTATGTTTTCATCTAAAAAAACTTTAGATGAAAAGTTTTTATTATGATCAAGCCCATAAGACTCATCAATATAAGAAACTTTCTTACCTTGCTTTGCTAATAGCTCCTGAAGTCTAGTTTTATAATCTTTTTGTCCCGGATTAAGAGATAAATTACTAATATTAGGATAAATAAACTTTGATACGAACTTGTTAACAGCCTCTAATCCACCATCAAAATAAAGTGCAGCAATTAAAGCCTCTACAGCATCTTCTATTATTGAATTCTTCTCTCTTCCACCTGTTGTATCTTCAGCTTTACTTAGGTATAAATAATCTCCAATTTTAATTATCTTTCCAACTGAAACTAAAGATTCTTGATTAACTGCACTTGATCTTATTTTTGTTAAGCTACCTTCGTCTAAATCTGGATAATTTTCAATTAAGTACTCAGTTAAATCAAAATCTAATATTGCGTCTCCAAAAAATTCATACCTTTGGTTTGATTCTACACCTGGATTTTCATCTAAAAAAGATTTATGAGTTAAAGCTATTTTAAGAAATTCTAAATTTTTAAATTTATATGAAATTTGATTTTCTAGTAACTTTATATCTTTCATAGCTCTTTTATTGCTTCAGCAAACTTAGAAATAAATTCTTTCTGAAGTGAATTAAATGTATAGATAATGCCATTCATAACAGCTTCTTCATTAGAGGATCCATGACCAATCGAAACTACACCGTTAACACCTAAAAGATAAGAAGCATTTGTTTTATCTGGGTTTAATCTATCCTTAACAGGTGATAAAGCTTTTTTTACTGGTGAAAGTAAGGGTTTAAATAAATTTTCAACCAAAGAATCGGTTATAAATTTTTGTTGAAGTTTTGCA
>JBEROH010000052.1:0-6956 GCA_041234785.1 Candidatus Actinomarina sp.
CTGATTTTTAATGGAGATTAATTATTTAATTGAAAATTTAAAATCACTACTAATTAAGTACTCTTCCGATAAAACACAAGTCGAAGAAAATTTATTTGAGTTATTTTCAAGTTTTCAAACTAAAGAAGGTAATCAAAATATTGAAAATTTTGCTGAATTTGTATTGCTAGCTTCTTCATTATTTGAAATTAAAGCGAGAAGAATGTTACCGCAAGATGATGATGTTGAATGGATGGATGAAGTTGAAATCTTGAAAGATAAAGATTTAGCTTTTGCTCGATTATTACAATTTAGAGCATTTTCTGAGATAGGCATAGCAATGGCATCAAGAATAAAAAACTCTGAGAATCAAATAAAAGCTTTTAAATATTATCAAACTAAATCTCTCTTTCCAAGGCCTGATGTAAATTACATTATTGAACGAGATAAATTTTTCAGTGTTGCTAAAGAGGTGTTTACTAGATATAAAACTATAGAAGGCTTTAAACATATTGATAAAGATTTACCTGATTTACAAATTGCGATTGATCAATTTCTTAAGATTATTGATTCAAGATTAACAACTTCATTTGAAGAAATACTTAGAGATTTAAATTCTTCTAGAGAAGCAATAGCATTTTTCTTAGCTTTACTTGAAGCAGTAAGATGGGGATTTGTAAAAGCAGATCAAGATTCAATTGGTATTACAATAGAAAAAAGCTATGAATTATAAAAAAGTGATTTCTTCAATATTGTTAATTAGTGATGGTTCGATAGACCATGAGTATTTTCTTGAAAATTTCAAAATTGATAAAAATAAATTATTTAAAATCTATGAGGAAGTCAATGAATCCCTTAAAGAAAATGAACTTGGTTTTTATATTAAATATAATGAAGTTTCAGCAGATTTAGTTACCTCTAAAGACATAACAGAGGAATTAAAAAATTTTAAACCACCTTCTGTGCTTAGAGGTCTTTCTACCCCTGCCTTGGAAACTTTATCAATAGTTGCCTACGAACAACCTGTAACAAAATTAAAAGTTTCTGAAATTAGGGGAGTAGAGTCAGAATCTTCACTGAAAACATTAGAAGCAAGGGGTTTAATTGAAAAATCTGGTGTTCTTGATATTCCTGGAAATCCAATATTGTATTCAACAACACAACTATTTTTAGAGAAGATGGATATATCATCAATTGATGAGCTTCCAATTCTTGGAGATTATTTTTCTAATATAGAAGAAGAGTAGTACTTGAGAATTAATCAATATATAGCATTAAATTTACCCACTTCACGAAGAAAAGCCGATGAATTAATTAAAAACGGTGAAGTCTTAGTAAATAATGAAATAGCAACATTAGGAACTGTAATAGTTGACTCCGACATAGTATTTGTTTATGGAAAAAAGATAAACAATACTAAAAAACATGAATATTATCGTTTTTATAAACCTAAAGGCTATATCTGTTCACACAATAAGCAAGGATCTTCACCAACTATTTTTGAACTAATAGGAAAAAATTATTTAAAATTTGGAGGAAGACTTGATAAAGATTCAGAAGGTTTGATGCTTCTAAGTACAGATGGACAATGGTTAGACAATATATTTAGAGAAAAAAATAAAATTGAAAAAAAATATATTGTTACAATAACAACAAAAATTGATACTAATAAAAAGCTAAGAATAAACATCAAGCACAATGGTGAATATTTAAGGATAAACAAGCTAAAAGTAATCGATAACTATTCATACCAAGCTTTATTAACTTCTGGTAAAAATCATGAAATTAGAAGAATTTTTAGATTTAATAAATTAAAAATAAAAACATTAAAAAGAGTCAGCATTGGTGATTATTCATTAGATAAACTGGATAAAGGGGAATTATCTAAAATTGAAAAATTCTAAAAAAATTCTAATTACAATTGACGGCCCTTCAGGAGTTGGAAAAACAACAATTGGAAAAGCCTTATCTAAAAAACTTAATGCCTCTTTTTTTTCATCTGGTGCATTATATAGAGCTTTGTCAAAACATGTTTCAAATTTTGGATTACTAAGTATTAAAGACATTGAGATTATCAGAACTGACCCTTTTATTTGTCAAATTAATCAAATTGAATATTTAGAAAAAGATTTATACACAAAGGAAATTAATGATAAAAGTTCTGAATTAGCACAGATGTATGAAGTTAGATTAATTGTCTCAAATGTTTTAAAACAATTCTACAACTCTTCAGTCAAAGGTTTAGTTGTAGAAGGAAGGGATATGGGAAGTGTTGTATTTCCCGATGCAAATCTTAAGATTTATTTACAAGCTAATGATGATGTCAGAAGTGAACGAAGATTGGTTCAGTCTAATAATCAAGAAACTATTGAAGAAATAAAAAAAAGAGATAATAGAGATTCTACAAGAACTCATTCACCCCTTATTGTTCCAGAAGGAGCGTTAATAATAAATAATGACTCTCTACCAATAGACCAAGTAGTTAAAAAAATTATAATGAACTTAAAGCCTCAGTAGCAGACCAACTCTTGTCATTATTTATACCGTGTAATGATTCAGGGTATTTTCCTGTGCTGTTAAATTTTGACAAAAAATTTGAAATATTTTGTACATTTTTTCTTAATTGAATTGGAAGTGGAAAATATTCCGACTCTTCAATGAGAAGAAAGTTTTCTAGAGATTTGGGATTTATTTTTTCTATAATTTCAAAAACTATATGATCTGGAGCTGAAGCTCCTGCAGTAATAGCAATATTGCCAGTTAATTCTAAATTTTCTACATCTTCTAAATTTTCTATTCTAAATGCTTTCTTGTTTTTATTTATAACCATATTTACCAAAGCTTTAGTATTACTTGAATTTTCTGAACCAACAACGAGTACCGTCTCTACTTTTGGAAGAATTTCAAGAACAGCATGTTGCCTGTTTGTAGTTGCGTAACATAAATCACTTTTTCTTGGCATTTTTAAATTATTATATTTTGATTGGGCTAATTCCATGATTGGTTCCCATTCTGAAATAGCCAAAGTTGTTTGTGCCAATAGAGCAACATTGTCACCTACTTCTAAATTATTTAAATCTTCAACACTTTCAACTAGGTGCATATTTTCAGGCGCTACACCCATAGCACCAATAGCTTCATCGTGACCTTTGTGTCCAACGTAAATAATTTGATAATTTTCTTGAGAAAACTTCTTTGCTTCGTGATGAACTTTTGTAACTAGAGGGCAAACTGAATTAATGCTTAATGAGGACTTCTTATTAAATTTTTCTTCGATATCGGGGGCTGTTCCATGTGCAGATAGCATAACTATTGCACCATCAGGAATATCATTTGGGTCTTCAACAAAAATTACATTTTTGTTTTCAAACTCTTTAACTATCCATTTATTATGAACAATTTCATGGTAACAATAAATCTTTTCATCATATATTTTTAATAACCAGTAGAGAGCTTTTATTGCCATTTCAACACCAGCACAGAATCCTCTAGGAGTTACTAAATATAGTTTGTTTACCATAAATTTAGAATAGCTATATTTAAAATATGAATAAAAATAATTTACCAGAGATTTTAGTTATAGGACTACCGAACTCAGGCAAATCTACACTAGTAAATGCATTGACACATCAAAAAACTTCGATTATTGGTTCAACTCCAAATACGACAAGAGACAAAGTTAGCAAAACAATTAAATTCGAAGACAATAAAAAGATTATTATTTCTGACCTCCCAGGATTTTTGGAAGCACCAGATAGTGTAAACAAAAAGTATCAAGAAAATATTAACAAATATATTTTTAATGCAAAAATTATTTTTTTTGTAATAGACGTAAATACCAATGATTTTGTTGGATTAGATGCTATTTTCAATCTTCTTACTAAAAACAAATTAAATCAAAAAGTGGTAACAATATTTAATAAGTCTGAAAATTTTAATAAAGCTAATTTAGATAATCGAATGTACAAATATATTCCAGAATTTGAAATATATATATCTGCTTACCACAAAATAAATCTAGAGCCGCTTATAGATTTTTTGAGAAAAGAGGCTGTTCATGAAAGTACTATCAGTAATTCGAATCTTTCAATAACTATTATTGGCCGTCCTAATGCTGGAAAATCTACATTATTTAATTCACTATTAAATAAAGAAAGATCGACAGTATCTGAAATACCAGGAACAACTAGAGATAAAATTGATGAAAAAATATTTTTTAATAGTCGTGAGTATACGATTACAGACACTGCAGGTATTCCAAGAAAAAAACAAAAAAATCAAATAGACAGATATTCTTCTGTAGTTTCTATTAATGCTCTTAAAGATGCAAATATTGCCATACTAGTTGTCGACAGTCAAGAAGGACTTTCTTTTGAAGACAAGAGAATTTTGAAATTATCGCTCGAATCAACAGTGACTCCAATTTTAATTTTAAATAAGTGGGATGTAATAAATACCGAAAAAAGAAATGCTATTAATAAAAACATAAAAACTGAGCTTAAACAGTACGAGTGGATAACAGTAATTAGAACTTCAGCCTTAAGTGGAAAAAATATTCATCAAATATCTAATGCTATTTCAGTTATAGAAGAGCAACTTCAAACTAGAATTGCCACATCAGATTTAAACTCAACATTTAGGGCAGTCTGGACAAAAACGCCACCACACCCTTTTAGGGGTAAAAGAGCAAAGTTAAAATACGTTACTCAGTATGCCAATAATCCTCCAGAGTTTTCTTTTAATTTAAGCGCTAGAATTCCCCAAAACTATTATGCATTTATTGAAAATACAATTCGATCGAAATATAATTTTCAATCAGTAGCAATAAAAATTAAAGTTAATGTCTAGTTTGGGATTTAAAGTTGTTGTTTTTTTTGCAGGCTTTTATTTAATTATAAGGTTATTTCAGTTGATTTTATTTGTAATAAAATAATTAAAATATTCAACTAATTTATAAAATAAATTAATTTACAGATTGCCTTTGTTTATTAATTATCTATTATTAATACATCCACATTTATGTGGATTTTTTGTATACAAAAAGGAGAAAAATTGAGTAATTTCAAAGGATCCAAAACTTGGCGCCTTATTTTACTTTTCTCAGTATTTGCATTGATTGTAGTCGCATGTGGTGGCGATACAGAAGAAGAAGTTGTTGAAGAAGCAACTGAAACTACTGTTGCACCAGCAACTACTGCTGCACCTGCTGAAGAAGTAGCTCCATCAGGACCTGATGGTGTATATAAGATGGCAATTTTTTCAGATCCACAAACACAAAACTACTGGAATTACCTTGACACTGAGAATGATGTTTGGACTGCATACGTAATGTCCGGACAAGCTGTATCATTGTTTTCTACAAGCTATCCTAATTATCAATTAGTTACATACGCGGCAATAGATCTCGTAGAAACTAATACTGATAATGGAGATGGAACTTATACTTACACAGTTCCTATCCATCAAGGATTTAAGTGGAGCGATGGAAACCCAATCACTGCTAATGACTGGGCATTTACATTTAATACAGTAAAAGGTCTTGGTTTAGTAGGTAACTGGCTTTCAGGCTGGCCAATGGCAAGTGATGAAGCTCAAGGAGTAGTATCAGTTGTTGCTGTAGACGACTACACAGTCGCTATAACATTAAACTATGATGCTGGTCTTTCAGGTTGGCAGTATGGTGCTGCTTCAGCCCCAGCTTTATCTGAAGCTTATTGGTCACAATATGCAACTAGTAGGGAAGACCTATTAGCTGTAGCCGGTGTTGACGCACCTGTTGCTAGTGCATTTGTTTACGATAAAGTTGAGCAAGGTGCATTTTATACTTGGACATATGATCCAGGTACAATGTACTTTGGTGGTGTAACAACTATCTATGATAGCGGTACAAGTTATGAGTTAGACAATGGTGTAGCTCCTAAAGTTAGCTATGCATGGGGAGACACCTCAGGTGAATCGTTCAGTTATACTGAAGGACCATTCGTAGGAACTGTAGAGTTTACTCTATATAGCGATCAAGATGCTGCTTACTTGGCATTTCAAAACAATGAAGTAGATTTCGTTCTTAACCCATTAGGAGTTAAGAGAAACTTATTTGATCAACTATCAAGAGTTCCTGGTGTTGAAACAGTTGCTAACTTAGGTAACGGTATGCGTTACATGGCATTCAACACACGAGTGTTCCCAAGTAGTGAAAAATCATTTAGACAAGCCGTTGCTTGTATAGCTGATAAAGAATTTGTTCTAAACAACGTTTTACAAGGTGTTGCTGTAAACATGGATGGTCAAATGCCAGAAGCATTGACTGCATGGGTTGCACCTGTAACTGGTGTTTTAGCAGATTGTAAAGGTTTATCAGCTGCAGAAAGATGGGAAAAATCCGTCGAGATTCTAAAAGCTGCAGGTTGGACAGCATCTGACTGGGGCTCACACCCAGGTGGAGCAGACAGAGCAGTTGCACCAACTGGAATTAAAGGACCTAATGGACAAACTCCTCCAAGTGACATGTTGTTATATGCACCTGGTGCTGGTTATGACCCATTAAGATCTACTATGTCATTATTCATAGCTGATTGGATGCAACAACTTGGATTTGACGTAACAGCTAGACCAACTGGATTTAGCGTTATTGTTGACAAAGTGTTTTCACCAGAAAACTGTGAAGACTGGTATTTTTATATGTTAGGTTGGGGTTTAACTCCATATCCTGATCATCCAGAAGCATTTTTTGCTTCTTATAATGATACTTGTGAAGGTGGTTTCAATACACCAGGATTTAACAATGCGGAGTTTGACGCTTTAGCTGCTGAATTTAAAGCTGCTAAAACAGTCAGTGAAGCTATTGCTTTATCCCAGCAAATGGAAGCAATTCTTTTTGAAGAAATGCCATATTTAGTACTTTTCAATGTACCTACACTTGAGGTATATAGAGACAGTGTTGAATTCCCATTCACAGATGTATTAGATGGTCTAACTGG
>JBEROH010000044.1:0-8968 GCA_041234785.1 Candidatus Actinomarina sp.
GTGATTTAACCACAGGAGCTAATATATCAATATTTGAATCAACTCCAAACTTCATAATTTGGTTAACTATAAAATTCACAGATTGCTTTTCAATTTTATTGCCGCATAAAGGACAATAACTTACACCTATTCTTGCCCACAATAGGCGTAGATAATCATGAACCTCAGTAACTGTACCTACAGTAGATCGAGGGCTTCTTGAGGAGGTTTTCTGGTCAATAGCGATTGCGGGAGATAAGCCTTCTATGCTCTCTACGTTTGGTTTCTCCATCTGACCAAGAAATTGACGAGCATAAGCAGATAAACTTTCAACATACCTTCTTTGACCTTCTGCGTATATTGTATCAAAAGCTAAAGATGATTTACCTGATCCAGATAGACCAGTTATGACAACTATTTTATTTTTAGGAATATCAACAGAAACATTCTTTAAATTATGCTCTTTTGCACCTCTAATTTTTAAGAAATCTTCTGTCATGAATTTATTTCACTTATTTCTTTCCTAAGTTCTTTTAATTCATCTCTTAATCTAGCGGCAAGTTCAAATTCTAAAAGGTCAGCTGCTAAATGCATTTCTTTTTCAATATTTTTAGATAATTTAATTAAATCTGATTTGGATGCATTTTCAATATTTAAATCTAATTTTCTAAACATTGATCCACTTAAGGGTCTTGCCTTTTCAACTAATTCAAGAATATCTGTAATGTCTTTTTGAATTGTGGTTGGTATAATATTGTTAATTTTATTATGTTTTTCCTGTAGTTTTCTTCGTCTATTTGTTTCAGAAATTGCAAACGCCATTGAATCTGTAATTTTATCTGCATACATAATTACATAACCGTTTTGATTTCTTGCAGATCTTCCAATTGTTTGGATTAGGCTAGTTTGAGATCTTAAAAAACCTTCTTTGTCAGCGTCCAATATAGCAACCAACTGAACCTCAGGTAAATCTAATCCTTCTCTTAAAAGGTTAATACCTACAAGTACGTCAAATTCTCCTTTTCGTAAATCTCTTAATATTTCAATTCTTTCTAACGTGTCTATATCTGAATGAAGATATCTAGTTTTTATTCCTGATTTTAAAAAATAGTCACTTAATGCTTCACTCATTTTTTTTGTTAAGGTTGTTACAAGTGCTCTATTCCCATTATTTATAACAGACTTAATTTCATCTAATAAATCGTTTATTTGGTTTTCAGTTCTCTTAACAATAATTTCAGGGTCCAGCAGGCCTGTTGGTCGAATTACTTGTTCTACAAAATTAGAAGAATTTTCATTTTCCCATTTACCAGGAGTAGCTGAAACTAAAATAGTTTTATCAACTTTTTTTGTCCATTCATCGAACGTTAATGGTCTATTGTCTAATGCAGAAGGTAATCTGAAACCATAATCAACTAAAGTAGTTTTTCTTGACTTATCACCTTCATATTGTCCTCTAATTTGGGGAATGGCAATATGGCTTTCGTCAACAACCATTAAAAAATCATCTGGAAAAAAATCTAATAATGTATTTGGAGCTTCACCAGGATTCCTACCATCAAAATAGCGAGAATAATTTTCAATACCAGAACATATACCTAATTCAGAAAGCATTTCTAGATCATATTTTGTTCTTTGAGAAATTCTTTGAGCCTCAAGAAGTTTATTTTCACTTTCAAATTTTTTAATTTGTAATTCTAAGTCTTCTTGAATATTTTTTATAGCATTTTTTTTAGAATCATCAGAAATGACATAGTGAGTTGCAGGAAGTATCGCAATTTCTGAAAACTTTTCTAAAACTTCACCAGTTGTTGGGTCAATTCTAGAGATATTTTCAACCTCATCACCAAAAAATTCTATTCTCAAAACAGTTTCTTCGTAAACTGGAAAAATATCGATTGTATCACCTTTAAGCCTAAAAGATCCTCTTTGTACTAACAGATCATTTCGTTGATATTGTTGTTTAATCAAGTCAGTAAGCAATTTTTCAATATCTAAATTTGTTCCTTTTATTATTGGGATAAGTTTATTTTTATACTCTTCAGGTGAACCAAGTCCATAAATACAAGACACTGAAGAGACCACTATTACATCATCTCTCAATAGTAAAGCGCTTGTAGCTGAATGCCTCAATCTATCTATTTCCTCATTTATATTTGAGTCTTTTTCAATATAGGTATCCGTTCTAGGAACATAAGCTTCTGGTTGATAGTAATCATAATAAGAGACAAAGTATTCAACTCGATTTTTTGGAAAAAATTGTCTAAATTCGTTCGCCAATTGGGCCGCTAAAGCTTTATTAGGGGCTAAAACTAAAGTAGGTAATTGGCACTTCTCAATTAGCCATGCAATAGTGGCTGACTTACCTGAACCTGTTATACCCTTTAATGTTTGATATTTAAAATTACTTTCTAAACCATTAAGCAGTTCATTAATAGCTTTTGGCTGATCTCCTTTTGGTTGAAATTCTGAAATTACTTGGAATTTATTCATTATTAATTATAACAAATTAGAACACTTGTTCGAATAGTATATTTTCATAAATCTTTTAAATATTTCTCTAAAGATTCTATAAATTCTTGTTTATTGTTGTTAACTATCACTTGGCCCAAGCTTTCCCACCAATCATCACTTTTTTGTATGTTCATCCTATTCTTAATATCGTCGATGTGCATACCTCTTTTTATCAATCTATCTTTTCTAGAATTCTTATTTGAAATAATTACAAGACATTCAAATTCTTCTTGAATATTTTTTGGAGCAGATACTTCAACAAATAAAACCCCTTTTGTTTCTTCAACTTTATTTTGAAGCTCTAAAAGTATTTTTGGATGTAAATAATCTTCTAATATTTCAAGTTTTTTTTTGTCAGAGAATACAATGTCAGCAAGTAATTTTTTGTTAATAAGATTGTCAATTATCACTTCAGGAAAATTTTCTATAATAAATATTTTAGTGGATTCATTAAAAAGTATAAGATTAGAAACTTTGTCTAAATCAATTGTTTCAAAACCTTGTTCTCTAAAATAATTTATAGCGGTAGATTTACCACTCCCGATAGGTCCTGTTACAATAATTACTTTTTTTGCCATAAGATAAGATTAAGCTATTGAAAAAGTAAATTAGGAGTTTCCTATGCCTCTTTCTTTCAGTTCTTGAAGAATATTTTCTAATGATTCATCAACACCTTCCACTGTTTGTCTTTTTGGTGTAGCTTCTTCAGATTCACTAGAATGAGTTTTAGGTAAGTTCTTAGTTGTTTCTATTTCTTTCCAATTTGGATCTGCCTGTTTTATTGATAGATTGACTCTTCTTTTTTCTACATCAAGTTCTGTAATTTTTACTTGTACCTGTTGGCCAATTGCAAGAGTTAATTCAGGGGAATCTACTTTATCAACTGAAATTTCTGAAACATGAACTAATCCTTCAACTCCTTTACCGATAGTAACAAAGGCACCAAATGGAACAACTTTTGTTACCTCACCCGCAACTATATCAGCTTCATTATGATGCAATTCAAAATCCAACCAAGGGTCTTCTTTGACTTGTTTAATTGATAATGAAATTCTTTCCTTATCATTGTCAATTTCTAAAACTTTGACGGTTACACTTTCTCCGACTTTTACAATTTCATTAGGATTTTCAACATGTCTCCAGGAAAGCTCTGAAACATGAACTAATCCATCCATCCCACCAATGTCAACAAAAGCTCCAAAACTTACTATAGAAGATACTTTTCCATCCTTGATGTCACCTATTTGAAGATCGTCAAGGAATCCTTGTCTTTCTTCAGACATTTCCTCTTCTAAATGAGCTTTTCTTGAAAGAACTATATTGTTTCTCTGTCTGTCTAGTTCTAAAATTTTTGCTTCAATCTCTTCACCAATGTATGAATTTAATTCTTTAACTCTTCTGACATCAATTAAAGAAGCAGGCAAAAAACCTCTAACGCCAATATCGACAATAAGCCCACCTTTAACAGATTCAATTACAACACCTTTTATAGATTTTTTGTTGTCTGAAATGTCTTGAATATCTTCCCATGCTTTTTCATACACAGCTCTTTTGACAGAAAGAATCAACCTTCCTTCATCATCTTCTTTATCTAATACTAAAGCTTTAATTTTATCGCCTTGGCTAACAAGGTCTTTGGGGTTGACACCTTTTCGGACAGATAACTCTCTAGAAGGAATAACGCCTTCAGACTTATATCCAACATCAACCATAACTTCGTTTCTATCTACTCTTACAATTGTTCCCTCAATAACATCACCATTATTAAAAGAAACAAGAGTTTGCTCTAATAGTTTTGGAAAGTCTTCAGGTTTAATGTCATCAGGAAGTACGTAAACATTTGAAGTAGAAGAATTATCTTCAATATTACTTGTCATATTATGTTATTTTTTCCAATCATAGTGTTGCGACAATAAGAATAACATATCTGAGTTTTTTACAAACTATTTATTAAAATTTGCAAGTGAATTTGCAAGCCTGGTGTTTACATAAAGTGGAACTAATAAATCTGCAGCTTGACTCATTTCATCTGTAACCATAGAAGAAACTTGATCAATGTTTTTCTCATCAACTTCTACAACAATTTCATCATGTATTTGTAACAATAATTTTGCTCCTTCAATTTTATTAAGCCTGTTGGAAATATTTATCATTGCTATTTTCATAATATCTGCTGCTGTACCTTGGATTGGTGCATTCATTGCAATCCTCTTCCCCATAGATTTTACCTGGAAGTTTGATGAGCTAAGTTCCCTTATAATACGAATTCTGCCGAAAAGAGTAGTGGTATATGTTGACTTCTCAGCGTTTGAAACAACTTCATCTAAAAATCCTTTTATTTTTGGAAACTGATTAAAGTAAGTTTCTATTAATTTTGATGCATCTTTTTGAGTAATATCGAGACTTTTAGCTAATCCAAATGCTTCCATACCATAGATAAGGCCAAAATTTACTTCTTTAGCTTTTCTTCGCATATCAGAAGTTACATTTTTAATTGGTATTTGAAATATTCTTGAAGCAGTTTCACTATGAATATCAGAAGTTTCATTTTTTAAAATATTTATCATTTCACTGTCACCACTTAAATGAGCTAGGATTCTTAGTTCAATCTGTGAATAATCTGCAATAAAAAATAACTTTCCTGGTTCAGAAATAAAAAAATCTCTTATTGACTGTCCTAATTCAGTTTTATTAGGAATATTTTGTAAATTAGGTTTTTCAGATGACAATCTACCAGTTGCTGTACCAAAAAGATTGTAATGAGTGTGAATTTTATTTTTAGATGTAACTTCTGGAATTAAACCATCAACATATGTTGATCTTAACTTTTCAAGTTCGCGATATTTTAAAATTATTTTTGGCAACTCATACTTGGTAGCAAGTTCTTCAAGAACTGAAGCATCTGTCGAAGGAGAGCCTTTTGGTGTTTTTTTTAATACAGGTAATTTCATATCAACATATAAAACTTCTGCTAATTGTTTTGGAGAATTAAGATTAAAAT
This sequence comes from Candidatus Actinomarina sp., assembly GCA_041234785.1. Classification (GTDB taxonomy): domain Bacteria; phylum Actinomycetota; class Acidimicrobiia; order Actinomarinales; family Actinomarinaceae; genus Actinomarina. Next base: position 5,495 of record JBEROH010000044.1, read on the forward strand.
CTCTTTTTGAAAGTTCGGTAGACTTTTTTTTCAGTTCGGTTAAATCTAGGGTTAATTCTTTAGATACTTTTTTCATCTTCGATAAATTCACATGGACACCAATTTTTTCCATTGAACTTAAAATTTTCAATAATGGAAAATCTATCTTAGAATAAACATAATTAAATATTTTATTTTTATGAAATTCTGAGATATTTTGACTTATATTTTCGAAATTTTCGATAAAAAATCTAATATATTCTTCTATGGTCGATTTTTTATTAATTTCTGTAAATTTATCTAAATATTTCGCAATATTTTGTAAATTATCAGGTCTAGTGCTTGGATCTTGTATGAACACTAAACAATCATAAGCAGTAAAAGTATCAATATTAAGCGAATCACCTTCTAATAGAGCAAAGTCTTGTGAAGTAAGAGAAATTACTTTACTAAATATTTTAAGACTATCGAATTCACCAAATTTTGATTTGTTTACAAAATATTTTTTATTCTCAAAAACAAAAACAATACTTTTTTCTTTAACAAATTCAATTTGTTTGCTTATTTTTAAGTTTTTTAGTTTAACTTCTTGAGATGAATTTTGTTTTCTGTCGGTTAAAAATTTATTTAATTCATAATTTAAAATATCTTCTTTGGCGTTTTGAAAAACTTCGTCATTAAAAAATATTGTATCTTTAGTTTTTACATTTGGTATTTTAATTTTTAAATTAGTTTTAATAGTTGCAAGCTCTTTACTGAGAAATAGTATTTCTTTATTGTTAATAAAAACTTCTTGTAATTTTGAGGTGAGGTTGTCCAAATTTTTATAAATTGTTGAAATATTTTTAAATTCAAGTAACAACTTTAAAGCAGTTAATTCACCTACTCCTGGTAAACCTGGAATATTATCAGACTTATCACCTTTTAATGCCAAATATTCTACGTATTGATTTGTATTTATTTTATACTTTTCAACAAAATTTTTTTCTTCAAAAACTTCAACATCTGAGATTCCTTTTTTTGTATACAAAATATTAGTTTTAGAATTTATTAATTGAAACGAATCTCTATCGCCAGTAACTATTAAAACTTTTTTATTAAGTTTGTTGTATATTTTTGATAATGAACCTAAAACATCATCAGCTTCAAATCCTTCTTCAGAAATTTGAGGTATATTGAATTTGAAAAGTAATTTTTGAAGAATTTTTATTTGCTCTTTAAAAGTATCTGGTGATGAAGCCCTGTTGCTTTTATACTCACTATAAAGCTCATTTCTAAAAGTTATTTTTGAAACATCCCAAGTGATTATTATTTGTTCAGACTGATAGTCTTGAACAATTCTATTTAGCATCATTAAAAAACCATGAATTGCATTCGTTTGCAGACCATCTTTAGTGGCTAATGAATCAGGTAAAGCATAAAATGCTCTAAAAGCAATACTATGCCCATCAATGAGAATTATCATTACTTTAGTTTAAACTTAATATTTTTCTCTCATTCATGTAATTATTAAATATAATCTTAAATAAGCCCGGATGGCGGAATTGGCAGACGCGCTGGATTCAAAATCCAGTATCTTAGGATGTGGGGGTTCGACTCCCCCTCCGGGTACAAGAAGTAAAGGAATTAGTTTTGAACAAATTATTTAGGGTCAAGTTTCTTAACATTATAATTTTGATATTTATTGTTCTAACTGCTGTTTATATAATATTTTTTTCATTTACATTTGAAAAATATGGGACAGAATTTATTAATCAAGTACGCAGTTCAGATTCTGACAACACGCTTATTTCATTTGACGATAGTGAGTTAATTGAAATTGGTAAAGAATTATGTGTTGAGTCAAAAAACTGGAAGGATGAAAATGCTTCTTTAATCAATATTAATTCAATTTTAAGCACCAAAATTTCAACGATAGATATTGGCAATAGAATATTGCCAATCCTTAGGTTTCAATCAATTTATGAATTGTGTCCAGAAAATATATCAAATTTAGAAAATTTATTTAAATCTAGTGAGTAAGACAATTATTAATAGGTTACCTCAGTTAATACTTGGACTTTTTCTTTGTGGTTTTGGTTTAGCATTTACAATTGAAGCAAATCTAGGATTGAATTCTTGGGATGTCTTTCATGATGGAATTAGTAAGCTATTTAAAATTAAAATAGGACTTGCTGGTGTTTTAACTGGATTTGTTTTACTTTTAGGCTGGATACCCCTTAAGCAAAAACCATTTATTGGGACTGTTCTGAATATTCTTATTATTGGTAATGTTATTGACTTAGTTATGTATTACCTACCAAGTCCAAGAGTTTTAATAGTAAAAATAGTGTTTTTAGTATTTGGAACAATTATTTTTGGTGTTGGAATTGGAGTTTATGTTGGATCTGGATTGGGACCTGGCCCAAGAGATGGAATTATGGTTGGTATTTCAAAACTTGGCCCAAGTATAAGGACAACAAGAATTGGAATTGATTTTACTGCCTTTATAATTGGTGTATTACTTGGTGGCTCTTATGGTTTTGGAACAGTTTTTATGGTTATTTCAGTCGGACCTATAGTGCAATACACTTTAAAAAAATTTGATCGTGGCGCAATATTTTCATTTTAGAATAAAACTATTTAACGTTATTTCATCTTTTCCGACTACTCTAACTAATTTTTTGAAGTAAATAAGCCTTCTAACTGCAGAGGTAACCTGAAACTTGTCATATTCTGGAATTGATTTTACTAATAATTTAATTTGAATTTTATTTACCGAAACTTTGTTTAAAATAATGTTTTCTAATTCTAATAAATTGCATTTTTTAAAATTAGACCTGCATTGCTTTGAACAAAGCAAATATTTTTCAGAGACGACTTTATAAAGAAATCTTCCACAAAATTCGCATCGACTCATTCTTTATTATATTTTCTTAAATTCTTGAGAATTATTTTTTGTAATCAAAACTCGTCTTGGGCGTCCTCTAAATTTTACTCTTGAAGTTTGTTCTTGACCTAGGAAACATCCCTTATAGTAATCTACGAACTGTTCCAACCATATAACTTCATTTGGTAAGATACCTTGATTAATTATTTTTTTAGTAGGGATTTCTAATTTTAATGCTAGCTCGGTCCATGTTAATTTTTCTTGAACTGGATCAATAGTAGAAATTACTATGTCGTTATTATTTGTAGTTATTTTTAAGTAGGTCTCATACTCGTTTAACAAAATTTCACATTTAATCCTGATTTTAAACTTTTCAAAATTTTGCTTTAACTCTTGTAGTGTTTCCAACTCTTGATATATATAAATATTTTCATTTTCAGAATTAAATATAAACCAATAATGGACCTTACCGTCTGGTCCAAGTAAGTAAGAAAATTGAATTTTGCTGTCATCTAATGAATTGGAAATAAGTGAATCTATAAAGGTTTTCGCATCAGGCCCTTTAACTTCTAACCTATGACTTGTGGATACACTCAACATACTCATATAGTACTTAACCATTCAAG
>JBEROH010000007.1:0-4346 GCA_041234785.1 Candidatus Actinomarina sp.
AGAAAAAGGAATCAAAGCATTACTAGAACAAAAAACAAAAATTATGGGCTTTGGTCACGGTGTCTATAAAATACAAGATCCAAGAAGCCCAATTGTCAAAAATTGGGTATCAAGTTTAGTCAATAGTGATGAATCTAAAAATAGATTTGAGATTGCCAAAAAAATTGACGAAATTATGGACGAAGAGAAAAATCTTTTTCCAAATGTAGATTTTTATGGTGGTCTTTTATTAGCTGAACTTGGGTTTGAAGTAGATTTATTTACCCCCATCTTTGTTGCCGGACGTTCAGTTGGCTGGGCATCACATTATTTTGAACAAAGAGAACAAGATATTTTGATTAGACCTGCAGCAAAATATATTGGACCTTCTGAAAGATAACTTTTGGATTCTAACAATTTAGATGTCTTAATTACTGATTACATTTCTAGTGATATAGGTGAAGATGATTATCAATTCTATTCTTCTAAGCTAGCAATATTAGATACTATAGGCTGCATAATTGAAGCAAGTAATCATGAAAATGTTCTTCAATTTGCATCAAAAAATAATTTAAGTCTGAATTTTAAAAATCCATTTAAAAATTTATCTGTGAATGAAAGCTACGAAAACATATCATGGTACTTAACAGTTTTAACTAGATGGTTTGATTACAACGACACTTTTTTGGCAAAAGAGTGGGCCCATCCATCAGATAATTTTGGTTCAATATATAGCTACTTTTATAAAAACAAAAATTATAAATTTAATGATTTTACAAACGCTCTAACTAAAGCATACGAGATACAAGGTTCTTTATGTTTGGGGACATCATTAAATAAGTTAGGTTATGATCACGTTTTTTATGTAAAACTTGCTTCGGGCTCTGTCTTCTCTTATTTAGTAAACAACGGAGACACCAATGCTGTAAGAAGAACAGTCAACAATATACTTTTAGATGGACCAAGCCTCAGGGCGTACAGGCATTTTCCAAATGTTGGGAAAAGAAAAAGTTGGGCAGCTGCCGATGCTTCTAGAAGAGGTATCGAGCTTGCAATTATTAGCAGCTATAAAGATGAAGTTTATGAATCTGTTCAGAATGAAAATAAGTGGGGATTTGAGTCCAGTTTCTTGGATAATTCAAAAATAGAATTTGGAAAAGATCTTAATAATTGGGTTATACAAAATATATTGTTTAAAGTTTTATTTCCAGCTGAGTTTCATGGTCAGTCAGCAGTGGAAGCTGCAATTGAGCTTAGTGAGGAATTCAATAAAAATATAAATAAGTTTGAAAAAGTCAATATTTACACACATGAACCCGCAATGAGGATAATTTCAAACAAAGAGGTTTTAAAAAATGCTTCAGATAGAGACCACAGTATGGAATATATGGTTGCTGCTGCACTTCTTTACGGGGAATTAAAATATGAAATGTATGAAGAGAGTTTTGAAGGATTTGAAAATATTAATAATTTAAGAAAAAAAATTTTCGTCTCTGAACAACCTCAATTCACAAAAGACTATTACGAATTTTCAAAGAGATATATATCTAACTCAATAGAAATTGTTTACAACGATAACTCAACTTCAAAAAAAATAACTATAGAAAATCCTATAGGCCATCCTTCAAGGAGAGAAGAAGCAATTCCCTTATTAAAAGATAAATTTCTCAGAAATGTGGAATCTTTATTTAATACAGAAAAAGCTATAGAAGTTTGGGATAAAATTATAAATTTAGAAAAAGATGACTATTTAAATAAGTTTTTTAATATTCTTAATGAAGATGAATGAAATTTATTTATTAGTTGGAGGCGAGGCAACTAGACTTCAACCACTTTCTTCAGGAATACCAAAAGCTTTACTGACAATTAGGGGAGTCAGAATAATTGATAAAATTATTAAACAATTTTCAAATTTAGAGAATTTTAATTTTAATTTAATTTGCTCAATCAAACATGAAAAATTATGGATAGATTATAAAACTAACCACAACAAGAATGTAAACCTTCTTTTCGAAAAATCTAAGCTAGATACAGCAGGATATATTGTAGAAAATTTAGACTCAATGCCCGATAAATTTTACTGCATGAATGGTGATTTATTGTTAAATGTTGATTTACCCAATTTCATAAATGCCTCCAATAAATGTTCTAATTCTCTAATTGGATCTTTTGAGGTCGATGATCCAACAAGATTTGGAGTATTAGAAGTAGATAAAGACGACAAAGTAGTTCAATTTGTAGAAAAGCCAAAAGATAGAAGTTATGGAAATAAAATAAGCCTGGGTTTGTATCACTTATATAAGAAAGATATATTTGGAATACAAAATAATCTTGAAATCCCTTGTTCTTTTGAAAGACAGGTTTTTCCCATGCTATCTAAGGCTAGCTTATTAAGTACATATACTGTTCATGGAGATATGTTAGATGTTGGAACACTTGAATCATACATTTCCGCACATGTTATTGAGGGAGAAGAGAGTTGGATCTCCCCAAATAATGTACAAATTAGTGAGAGTGCCGTAATAAAAAATAGCGTTATTTTGGATAATTGCATTATTGAAGATAACGTAACTATTTCTGATTCAATAATTAGTAGTGATTCAATTATTACTGCTGGCACTATTATTAACAAAGAAATCATAAGGAAAGATTAGAAAATGAAAATATTAGTAACTGGCGGAGCTGGCTTTATAGGTTCTCATCTTGTCGAAGAGCTTATAAGTAATGAAAATGAGATTTTAATCTTTGATAATTGTCTAACTGGTAAAAAAGAAAATTTAAAAATTACAGGTAATTTTAAATTCATAATTGATGATTTCGGTTCTGAAAACTCTTTAGAAGAAATTGAAAAATTTGATCCAGATGTATGCTTCCATTTAGCTGCACAGTCTTCAGTTGTTGTATCAGTCGAAAACCCAGCACTTGATTTTGAACACAATATTTTACAGCCAATAAAACTTATTCAAGTACTTTTAAAATCTAACTGTAAAAAATTAGTGTTTACTTCATCTGGAGGAACAATTTTTGGTGAACCTTCTGTAATTCCTACAGCTGAAGAAGATTATGCAGATGAGCCAGAATCTCCTTATGGAGTTGCAAAAAAAAGATTAAATGAATTAATAAAGATTATGACAAATAATTCAAATTTAAAATACTCAATTTTAAACCTATCCAATGTCTACGGACCAAGACAGGACCCTCATGGAGAAGCAGGTGTAGTGTCAATATTTGCAAATAAATATTTAAATGATGAAAAACCAATAATCTACGGAGATGGTGAGCAGACCAGAGATTATATATATGTAAAGGATGTTGTTAGTGCATTGATAAAAGCATCAACAATTGACGAAAACCATTTTTTAAACATTGGTACAGGTGTAGAAACATCGGTAAATGAACTTGCAAATTCGATGAAAAGTCAGTTTAATTCTGAAATTAATGCTATTTACAAACCAGCTAGAGAAGGTGAATTAAATAGAAGTGTATTAAACAATACAAAAGCAAAAAAAGAATTAGATTGGAAGCCAGAATACGCCCTAGATGAAGGTATGAAACAAGTCTTTAAATGGTTAAAAGCCTAAAGAAAAAAATCTTCATTATCGTCTCTTAACAATTCACTTGCATTTAGTTTAGATTTTTCGTAATCAACACCTCTAATAATTGCTATCGGTATATTGATAGTTTTTTTCATTACTATTTCTGCAGCACTTGCCAATTCATCAATCACAGCAATTTCTGTTGCACTTAGTTCGTTTTCAAAACTGTCTAATTTGCCAATGTAGCTATCAATAGGATTTATTCCAGATGAACCAATTGCAAAATTAACTTGACCCTTTCTCCATGCTCGACCAAATGTATCAGAAATAATGACAGCAATTGGTAAGTTTGATAGCGACTCAAATCTTTTTCGAAATTTATCTGCTGATTTATTGGGGTCTTCAGGGAGAAGTAAAGCTGTATTTTTTCTTATGTTTGACTTATCAATTCCAGCATTTGCGCAAATGAACCCATGGTGTGTCTTTGCTATAACTAAATCTCCTCTTTTTCTAATAATTTTTTGAGTCTCACTATTCAGGAGCTCTTCAAAATTATAATTTAAAAGATCTCTCTCCATCCCTTCACTTTTTGACACAATTTTTTGCGTAACTACAAAAATGTCATTTTCTTCAATACCTATTTCAGTTTTATTTAATACGTCGAATGTGATTTCAGCCAAATTATCATCAACTTTAATTTCTGGAATACCCTGAACAGGAATTATTCTTACCTCATCCATTTTGCAATATCTTTTTAGCTAGAATTTTCGAGTCATTTTCATTTTTAAAAACAATTTGATCTTCAAAGACGTTAGAAGAACCATCAGAATC
>JBEROH010000049.1:0-33730 GCA_041234785.1 Candidatus Actinomarina sp.
TCTATGTCACCAGGTTATGCTGGGATTGCTAACCCACTCTTTATTGAAGAGAATACGAAAATGTTATTTGCGGACGCAAAAGAAGGCTTAGAAAATATTGTTAAATCTTTTGAATTGGTATAAAAAAAAAGAACCAGCTCCAAAAATCCCTTTTTCATATTTGGTCTTTGCTGGATTTTGGGCTGGTTCTTTAATCTTGTTTATAGTGTGAGGTTATAAATCACACTCCGCTCTGTAATCCATCCCCTCCTTTGTAGCTAATCTCAAAATATCAAACTATATTTTATTTTTCATATCAAAATTTATAATTTGAATGTTTGAGTAGAAATCTTAATTAAATGTATGTACTCTAGAAAATGGTTATAAAATTATATATATTTAAAAATATATTGATTAAAAACTTCCATCCTACTTACCCAACTATCAGGATAAAAATATTGAATAGAAGCAGCTACAGAAGATAATAAAGCATTTCCATCTTGTGGCGTAAAACAATATCCTACAAGTTGGTTTTTTTTAACATGAAGTGATTTACTTGAAATGATACCATGAGACAGTAGTCTTCCGTGGTAACCATGGTCTCTTCCAAATGAAAAAACTTTATTTGCAGAAAGTTTTTCAGTTGACATTAGGTGTTGGCTTGAATCTAGCTCTCGAGAGATATTTTCAAAACTAACTTGGTCTTCAAATGTCAAATTAAACCATAAGGTATGCATGTATTGAGTAGGTATTTTAATAGCAGAAGAAAATAGATTTAATTCTAACCCACCTTGATAAAAAAGCTCATACACATCCCTCGCATGATGGGTACCAAATTTTTCGTTATCGTGTTTAGTAATAGTTGGTGAAGGTGAAAATGAGTCATCTTGTGAAACATCATTAGCTCTTCTCATACAAACAAATTTTCCATCAACTAGTTTTCTGTTTGCATCAATAGAAAACGTTTTAATAATAGATGCAATATTATGAGTATTACAAGATGCAATTAGGTATTTATTTTGTTCATTAATTAAGAGGTCATCATTGATTCCCCAGCCATAAAATTTTCCAAATCCGTGTTCAGACCCTTGAGCAAGAAATCTTTTAGATTGATTCAAATTAGAATAAATATTATCCCAGTTATCATTGCCACTTGGAGTACAGTCAATTATGACCTGACTCGATTCATAAGCTTCATCAATATCTTTCGCCAAAAAACCAATATTTTTAAAATCTTTAATTTTATCTTGTGTAGAGACTAATTTTGCACCTTTTCTTTCAAGTGCTTCAACTTTACCTTTTTCTTCAGAAAGAGGAGTTCTCTTAAAAAAGTAAACATTGTCTACTCCAAGTTGTTTTTTGTGCTCGGCTATCAAGCCTATTAAAGGTTCTCCGATTGTTCCGGTACCTACAATTAAAATGTTCTTATCCATAAAAATTTTATATCTCAATACTAGAATAGAAAAAATTATGAATAATAAGTTAATTTTTGAATTTTCTCAGCATTTAACAGATGGAGATGCTTCAATGGTTGACCTTTTAGGAGGCAAGGGTGCAAACCTTGCAGAGATGAGCAAATTAGGTATAGCTGTCCCACCCGGGTTCACAATAACCACGGAAGTTTGTAATTATTTTATAAAAAATAAAACGTTACCTGATTCGCTTGAAGTAGAGATTAAAGAAGCAGTAAAAAAATTAGAGGATTACTCAGGACAGAAATTTGGCAGTACATCAAGTCCATTGTTGCTTTCTGTACGTTCTGGAGGCAGAATTTCTATGCCAGGCATGATGGATTCTATTCTCAATATCGGTTTAAATAATGAAAATGTTCATAAGCTTGCAGAAAAGTTTAATGATGAAAGATTTGCATATGATTCGTATAGAAGGTTGATACAAATGTATTCAAATGTCGTGTTGGGATTAGATCATAAAAGATTTGAGGCAGTGATTGAAAATAAAAAAAGAATAGACAACGTACATTCAGACAAAGATTTTAATGTTGAACAACTCAAGTGGGTAATTAACGCTTACAAAAACACTATTGATAGGTTTTCAAAAACACCATTTCCTCAAGACCCTTACGAACAATTAATAGGTGCAGTTAAAGCAGTTTTTAGCAGTTGGTTAAATAATAGAGCTGTTAGTTATAGAAAGTACAACAAAATTCCTGATATCTGGGGGACTGGGGCCACCGTACAAACCATGGTTTTTGGAAATCTTAATGATAACTCGGGAACAGGGGTTGCTTTTACAAGAAACCCTTCAACTGGGGCTAAAGAATTATTTGGCGAGTATCTTATAAATGCACAAGGAGAAGATGTTGTCGCTGGTTTAAGAACACCACTACCGATGAATTCTAAAGAAGGAACAGAAAACTCTCTTCAAGAAGTAATGCCAGAGGTCTATGAAGAAATATTTAAAATTTCTAAAACTTTAGAAAATCACTATAAAGACGCTCAAGATATTGAATTCACGATTCAAGACAAAAAAGTTTATTTATTACAGACAAGAAAAGCAAAAAGAACTGCTCAAGCGGCAATTAATATCGCTATAGACTTGCTGGGGGAGGGATTGATTACAAAACAAGAAGCTATATTGATGATTGACGCAGATACTATTACAGATTTATTACATCCACAATTTGTTGAGAACCAAGAAAAAACATTATTTGCAAAAGCCTTAAACGCATCTCCTGGTGCAGCAGTTGGCGAAATAGTCTTCGATGCTGATACCGCTGAAGAGGAGTCAGAAAAAGGCAGAAAAGTAATCCTAGTTCGGGACGAAACCAGCCCTGAGGATATTAACGGAATGTATTCCTCTGTAGGGATATTAACAACGAAAGGAGGTATGACAAGTCATGCAGCAGTTGTGGCAAGGGGTATGGGTAAACCCTGTGTTGTAGGAGCTGAAAATTTAGCAATCAATTTTAAAAACAGAACAATTACCAATGGAGAAATAGTATTAAATGAAGGCGATATGATTTCCCTAGATGGTTCATTAGGAGAGATCTACTTAGATGAGTTAGAAGTTGAACCATCAAAAATGTCTGAAAAATTCTTACAGATACTTTCATACTGTGATGAATTTAAAAAATTAAAAGTTCGAGCTAACGCAGAAACCGAACAAGACACAATAAAAGCTTTGGAGTTTGGTGCAGAAGGAATTGGCCTTTGTAGAACGGAACATATGTTTTTTGAGGGAGAAAGGATATTACCTATGAGAAAAATGATAATGTCTGAATCAACAAATGAAAGAAAACGCGCATTATCAAATTTAATTAAATATCAAACTAAAGATTTCGAATCACTTTTTTTACTTTTGAAAGAAAAGCCAATAACAATTAGGCTTTTGGATCCTCCAATGCATGAATTTTTGCCAAAAAGTGATTTTGAAATAAATAATTTAGCAAAAGAAATTGGTGTTACGAATTTACATATACAAGAAATTCTATTGAAGCTTTCTGAAAGCAATCCAATGCTTGGGCACAGAGGTGTACGCCTTGGATTAAGTTATCCAGAAATTTACGAAATGCAAGTTGAAGCAATTTTTCGAGCTGTCAAAAATGTTAGCATGAATGAAAACTATATAATTGAACCTGAAATAATGATTCCACTTGTCATGAGTTCACAAGAATTTATTCAAATGAAAAATATTTTAATAAAGAAAATAAAAAGCTTGGAATCTGAATTAGATATGACTTTTAATTACTTAATAGGCACGATGATTGAATTACCAAGTGCTGCTTTGAATTCAAAATCTATAGCCCAAGAGGCAGATTTTTTTTCATATGGTACGAATGACTTAACACAAACCACTTTAGGTTTATCTAGAGATGATGCAACAAAATTTTTAGAACAATATGTTAAAAAAGGTATATTCAAAAAAGATCCATTTGTATCAATTGATATTGATTCAGTTGGTAAGTTGATAGAACTTTCTTCTAATGACGGTAGGATTGCTAATCAAGATATTAAAATAGGAGTATGTGGTGAACACGCTGGAGATCCAGATTCTATAATATTTTTAAACTCTACTGAGATTGATTATATTTCATGCTCTCCATTTAGAATACCAACAGCTCGTTTAGCTGCCGCACAAGCAGAGTTAAAAAACAAAAATATTTTGTAATAAAATATTTCAAAGGTTTTTTAACTTGGTTACATTGAACATAGAAGATAAAACTTTACTCATTGTGCAATTAGATATTGAAAGTAAAATTTGTATATGATTCTTAATAAAAAAAATATATTAATTACTGGAATTTTAACTGACGAGAGTATTGCATATTCTGCCGCAAAAATTGCAATAGAAAATGGTGCAAATGTTGTTGCAACTGGATTCGGAAGGGGTCTTAGGATAACTGAAAGAGCTGTAAAAAGAATTTCGGATGATATAAAAGTATTTCCAATGGATATAGAAAATCAAGAAGAAGTAGATGCTGCAGTAAAAAGTATCCATGAGGAAGTTGGAAATCTTGATGGAATTCTTCACGCTATTGCTTTTTCACCAGTTGAAGCTATGGGAGGAAATTTTCTAAATACTAATATTTCTGATGCAGTAAAAAGTTTTGAAATTTCAGCTTTTTCTTTAAAAACATTAGCTACTTCTTTTAAGTCTATTTTAAATAATCCAGCTTCAATAGTTGCTCTTGATTTCGACAATACTCAAGCTTGGCCAGGATATGACTGGCAAGGAGTAGCAAAGTCAAGCTTGCAATCCATTGTTCGTTATCTTGCATACTATATGGGCAAGGATGGCATAAGAGTTAATGCTGTAGCTTCTGGTCCTTTGTCAACCACAGCAGCTAAAAATATACCTGGTTTTTCTAATATGAATGAGGAGTGGAGTAATCGAGCTCCACTTGGATGGGATGTGAATAATCCTGAACCAGTTGCTAAAGTCGTAAGTTTTCTTTTATCAGAGTTTTCCGTAGCGGTAACGGGAGAAATTATTCATGCTGATGGAGGGGTTCACTCAATTGGTGGCTCAATGTTGCCAAGATAAATTAATTTTTAGAAAATACAAGAACACCATTGTGCCCACCAAAGCCAAACGAGTTTGACATTGCAACATTAATACTTTTTTCAATACTTAAATTAGGAGTGTAATTTAAATCACATTCTTCATCATGTTCATTAAGGTTAATTGTTGGAGCAATTTGACTATACTTCATTGAAAGCAAACATGCCATTGCTTCAAAAGCACCAGCACCACCAAGTAAGTGTCCTGTCATTGATTTTGTTGAAGAAATTTGAAGATTATATGCATTATCACCAAAAAAAGTTTTTATAGCTTTAGTTTCATTTTTATCATTAACCAGTGTTGAAGTTCCATGAGCATTAATGTAATCAATTAAATTATTTTCAAAACCAGAATCTTTTACAGCCATATCCATTGCCCTTACAGCACCTTCGCCACCCTCAGCTGGAGCAGTGATATGATATGCATCAGTTGTAGCACCGTATCCAGCAACATAACCATAAATATTTACCCCTCTTTTTTTTGCATGTTCTTCACTTTCAAGTATCAACACTGTAGAACCTTCTGACATAACAAAACCATCTCTATTTTTGTCAAATGGTTTACAAGCAGTGCTTGGAGTTCCGTTTTGGGTGGAGAGTGCTCTAATTTGAGCAAATGCTCCGATTGTCATTGGTGTTGTGCCAGATTCTGTACCACCAGCAACAACAACATCTACTACACCACTTTCAATTAACTTTTTAGCTTCACCTATTGCATTTGCTGAAGCTGCACAAGCTGTTGTTATTGTGAGTGAGGGGCCTTCAATTCCAAAACGAATAGAAACTTGTCCCGTGCTCGAATTAGGCATTAGTTGAGTTATTGCCAATGGATTAATTCTTGAAGCACCTCTTGTATCGTATGTTCTTACTGCTTCTTCTGTTGCTGCTATCCCACCAATTCCAGTACCAAAAATCACTCCTACATTTGCTCCTAGTCTTAAACTTAGATCAAAACCGCTATCTAAAAGAGCTTGTTCGGCAGCAAAAATTGATAAATGTCCTGACCTATCAAGTTTTCTTGCGTGTTGTTTACCTAAATACTCATTAGCATCGAAATCTTTAACCTCTCCAGCAAAAGTTACAGGTAAATTTGAAGTATCAAATGAAGAGATATGATCGATTCCAGATTTTCCATTGATTAAGTTATGCCAAGTATCAGAAACACTATTGCCAAGAGGGTTAATGGTTCCAATACCAGTTACAACGACACGTCGTTTAGACATGGGTTAGATTAAATTTTTGAATGTAGTAAATGGACGGCTTCACCAACAGTAGATATATTTGCTAGTTCCTCATCGTCAATTTCTATTTCAAACTCGTCTTCAAAGGCCATTACAACTTCAACAATTCCTAATGAGTCTATCTCTAGATCTGCTTCTAGCTTGGCTTCCATTGTGACTTTTGAAGCATCAATGCCTAAATCTTCAACAAATAAATGTTTAACTTTTTCAAAAACTTCAGTAACTTCCATAATTTCTCCCCAACTAAGTTGTTAAACCACCGTCAACTGGAATAACTTGTCCTGTTATATATTCTGACTCATCTTGACACAAAAAAGCTACCAAGTTTGCAATATCTTCTGGTTTACCAATACGTTTAATTGAAAGTTGTTCTATAATAATTTCTTTTTTTTCATCATTAAGAAAAGAAGTCATATCAGTATCAATGTATCCTGGGGCAATAACATTAGATGTAATATTTCTACTACCTAGTTCTTTGCTTATCGATTTTGATAATCCTATTAGTCCTGCTTTTGAAGCTGCATAGTTTGATTGGCCCTGATTTCCAGAAAGTCCTACAACCGAAGAAATAAAAATAATTCGTCCCCATTTATTTTTAATCATGTTTTTTGCTGCTCTTTGAGAAGTGTAAAAGCTGCCACTTAAATTTGTGTTAATAACATTTTCCCATTGCTCGACTTTCATTCTTGGCATGATATTATCTGCTGTGATGCCACCATTATTTACAAGAATATCAACTTGAGAATAAGAATTTTCAATCATTGTAAATGCATTATCAATAGAATCTTTTTTTGAAATATCTATATTAACTTCACTTGCACTTCTACCAGAGTTTTTAATTTCATTAACAGTGCTGATAGCCAATTCTTTTGAATTAACATATCCAATCACCACATGAAAATTTTTAGAAAGAGCTATTGAGATTGCTTTACCGATACCTTTTGAGCCACCTGTTATCAACGCAGTTTTCATAGTTGATTGATTTTTTCAGGAATTTGGTATTCAATAGCTTTTCGAATTGTATCTATTGCAGTTCCGTCAAAATCAGGAAGTTTTGCATTTGAAGTGTTTATTGGAGATACTCTTTCTCCAAGCTTAACAACACAAGCTCCCCATGAAAGACCGGCACCTACTGCAGTAAATACAGCAATATCACCACCTTTAATTTCACCTTCTTCTAATGCATCAACTAAAGCTAACGGAACAGAAGCGGCTGACGTGTTTCCATATCTTTGAACTTTTTTAATTGTTTTAGCATTAGGAAGTCCAAGCATTTTTTCTAATCCTTCAATTATTCTTAAGTTTGCTTGGTGAGGAATTAAAATATTTATATCGTCTTTTGTTAGACCAGATTTTGTAATCGCTTCTGTTGAGGATTTCGCCATAGCACGTATTCCAGTTTTAAAAATTTCTTGACCATCAAAAGTCCATCTTACTTTTGCTGCTTCGTCAGCTTTAAACCTATCCATTGCACTGCCAAAATTTGGAATTTCCAAAATATCAAGTTTGTCAGAACTTAATCCATTAACAAAAGAATAAAGTTCACCATCAGAAACACTTTTGCTTTCTTCTAGGACAACAGCACCTGCTCCATCACCAAATAAGACTGCAGTATTACGATCTGACCAATCTAGTAACCAAGTTATATGCTCAGAGCCTATAACTAGAGCTTTTTTATACAATCCACTTTCAATAAATGCCTTACCTTGTTCAAGTGCATATAAAAATCCAGCACATGCAGCATTGACATCATAAACAGAGGCATTTACAGCTCCAATTTTTCTTTGAACATGTGCTGCAGCAGAAGGAACAATGGAATCTGGGGTACAAGTTGCCAAAATTACTACGTCTATATCTTCTGGAGTTAATCCTGCACAAGCTATAGCATGTAAACCAGCAACAGTTGCCATATCAGAGTTATTAACATGACAGAATCTTCGCTCTTTAATTCCAGTTCTTTGTTGAATCCAATCATCCGAAGTATCTATAAACGTTGCTAAATCATCGTTGGACATTATATTATCTGGAGTACACTTCCCCCATCCCGTAATTGTTGATTTCACGACAACTCCTAAATTAGATATTAGTTAAAGAATCTAATGAATCTATAATTCCAATTCCTTTACTAGATATAGACCTTTTAACCATCCCAGCAGTTACATTACCTGGCCCAATATGATACCAATAATCAGGAGTGTATAAACTTTCAATTGTTTTTATTTGATCATAAAATTGAACACTATTATCAATTTGGTTAAGCAACCTTTCTCTAACATTAGTTTCTAGTACAGGTTTAGCGTCAACATTCATAAAGACTTCAAACAGCCCATCTTTAAATTCAATTGTGTTTAATACAGCTTCAACCATAGGTTTAGCGCTCGACACTGTAGGAGTATGGAAAGCGCCAGCAACTTCAAGGGGAATAACTCTTTTTGCAGACAGTGCATTTGGATTAGATTTTAAATAATCAATATCATCTACTTTTCCACCAATTACAATTTGACTGGAGTCGTTGTAATTAGATATATTGATTGAAATATCTTGTTTTTGTAGTTCTTCAACTGCAAGTTTCGTTTTCTCTAAATCAGAAGTTAATACAGCTGCCATAGTTGTATTCGAGTTTTCAACAGCTTGTTGCATCGCTTCTCCACGGATTGAAATAATTTTAAGAGCATCTTCAAAGCTGATGCATTGACTTAATGCTAAAGCCGTATATTCTCCAAGTGAATGACCAATTGCAGCTATAGGAATACCTAATTTGTTAATTGCTTCTAATCCGTAGCAGTATGAGATTGTAAAAATATATGGCTGTGCTATGTTTGTTTTTTTTATTTCTTCATCATTAGCGTTTGTAATGATATTCTTTAGAGACCAACCTAATGTATTTTCGAACGATTCGATTATTAATTCTGGATAAATTTCAAGAAGTTCTTCTCCCATTTTCATAAATTGAGATCCTTGACCGGGGAACATTGCAATCCAGTTCATAGTTATTTTTCAGCAACCACAAAAGCAATTGCTCTATCTTCTTCATGCGACAGGCTAACGTGTATATTGAGAATTTTGTTTTTCTCAGCTATTAATTTTGCTTTTCCATAAAGTTTAACTTCTGGTTTGCCACCTCCAGTAATTTCAATTTCTTTCCAATTTAATTCTCTCCAGCCCTTACCCAATGATTTCATCGTTGCTTCTTTAGCGGCAAATCTTGCTCCTAATCTTTTTGAAGGATCGCCAAATCTATTAGCGTAGATAATTTCATCCTGAGTAAAACATCTCCTCTCAAATTTATTCTTAGATTTTTTTAAAAGTTTTCTAATTCTTGATAAATCTACTTGGTCAACACCAATACCAAATATCATCAGAACTTAGCTTCTATTTCAACTAGTAAATCACCTTTTTTAACAGGCTGTCCTTTACTTACGTTAAATTTTTTAATCACTCCATTAATAGGAGAAATTACAACATTCTCCATTTTCATTGCTTCTAAAATAAATAAAGAGTCACCTTTTTTAACTTTTTTACCCTTTTTTGTCATGGTCTCCATGATAGTTCCTTGCATTTCTGCATAAATCAAACCTGGGTTCTTTATGTTGCCAGTTAAATCAAGACCAATTTTTTTGGGTCTTTGAGGGGCAAGTGATGAATTAGTGGTTTCATCTAATGAAATTTTTACTTTGCTTGGTCTATCTGAAATTATGTTATCTTCATGTATTTCATTTAATTTAAAATTTTCTTCAAGAAATTTTACATGTATTTCACCATCAATAAACTCTTTTGTTTTCAAAACTTCAATAAGAACACTAATGGTCGTTGGTATACCACCTATGATATATTCTTCTAAACATCTAATTCCTTTATGCCTAGCTTCTTCTCTCGAAGCACCCCAAACAATTAATTTAGCAATTAAGTTGTCGTAAAAATGAGTTATCTGTGTACCCGTTCTAGCCCAGCCATCTATACGAACACCATTGCCAGTTGGCTCTCTATATTCAGTTATTGTTCCAGGAGTAGGGAGAAAATTTTTTGTTGGATCTTCAGCATTGATTCTGAACTCAATACTATGTCCTCTCGGCTCTAAATTATAATTTTCAATAGAGTGACCCAAAGAAATTTTAATTTGTTCTTTAACTAAATCAATTCCATAACGCATCTCTGTGACAGTATGTTCTACTTGTAGTCTTGTGTTCATTTCTAAGAAATAAAAATTTTCATCTTTGTCAGCTAGAAATTCTATAGTTCCTGCATTGACATATTTTGAAGTTGAAGCAATTTTCAAAGAGTATTCTTTTAGTTTTTCCCGTCCAAAATCAGTGATCCATAGTGGTGGGCTTTCTTCAATTAATTTTTGATTTCTTCTTTGTAGAGAGCAATCTCTTTCTCCTAGATATTGTATATTTCCAAATTTATCTGCAAGTATTTGGGTTTCAATATGTCTAGCTGGCTTAATAAATTTTTCTACATAAACTTGGTCTGAACCAAAATATGCTTGGCTTTCTCTTTTGACTATTTCAAAATTTTCTATTAACTCTTTCTCATTTTTAACAATTCTTAAACCCTTCCCGCCACCGCCATGAGCTGCTTTTAACGCAACAGGGTATCCAAAATTTTCAGCCGCTTTTAGGGCTTCTCTCATTAATCTTGATGGTTTTAGCTGACCAGGTACAGGGTTTAATCCAATTTTAGAGATCAGTTTTCTGGATTCAATTTTATCACCCATTGAGCTTATGGTTTCAGGATTAGGACCTATCCAAATAATCCCTTTTTTTTGAATAGCTTTTGCAAAATCAGAATTTTCTGCCAAAAAACCGTATCCTGGATGAACTAGGTCAGCTCTCGTTTTTACTGCTGCTTCAACAAGTTTCTTCAAATTTCTATAGCTTTCAGCAGGTAATGAGCCACCCAAATAATATGATTCATCAGCTCTTTTTACATGAAGAGAATCTTCATCTGCATCTGAGTAAACAGCAATAGTATGTAAATCCATTTCCTTAGCAGATCTAATAATTCGTAAGGCGATTTCTCCACGATTAGCAACGAGGATCCTTTTTTTACCCATTATCTATTTTAATTTATACGCAATAGCTGATGCTAAAAAGCACTTAATTAAATCTCCAACAAGAAATGGAAGCACACCAATGGTAATTGCATTGGATATTGTTGTATTTAATATTATTTGGAGACCAAATACTCCACAGACATAAATAACTAAGGTCCCTAGAGTTATTCCCATTATCGGCTTAGTTGAAAAACGTCCTACTAAATAAGAGGCAATAAAGAATCCAATAATATAGCCAATAGTTGGACTTTTAAGAATTGCTAATCCTGAAACACTTCCTGAGAAAAATGGTAAGCCTGACATTCCAAGAAATAAATACATAAGCATACTTAAAGCTCCAAAAGTACTTCCAAGTAACAAGCCTGCAAGCAGAACTACAAATGTTTGAGCTGTTATTGGAACTGGTGAAATTGGAATTTCTATCCTTATTTGAGCACTAAGAGCAGTCATAATTGCAAAGCCGAGTGATAAAAAAACATTTCTTATAAGTGAACCTTCTTCAATCCAACTTATGGCAATATTTTTAGAGGGGTATGTTTCCATGCTTATCTCCTAACTCTCCTTTATTAAATAATTCTTTAAACGCTTCAATTATAATTTTCCTTGTTTCATTAGGTTTAATAATTTTATCTATTAAGCCTAATTGAGCTGCTACATCCGGGTTGCTAAATTTTTTATTGTAATCTTCTACGAGGTGTTGTTTTAACTCTTCTTTGTTTTTAGCATTTGCTAATTTCTTTTTATAAATTATATCAACAGCACCTTCCGCTCCCATTACTGCAATTTCTCCACTTGGCCACGAATATAATTTATCTGCACCAAGCCCAATTGAGTCCATAACAATATAAGCACCCCCATATGCTTTACGGATCACAATAGATACTCTTGGTACGGTAGCTTCTGAGTAAGCATATAAGAGCTTTGCACCACTTCTAATTATACCCCCATGTTCTTGTTCTACTCCAGGAAGAAATCCTGGAACATCTACCAATGTTAAAAGTGGTATATTAAAAGCATCACAAAATCTAACAAAACGAGCTGCTTTTTCGGAGGCATTAATATCTAGCACCCCTGCAAGTTCAGTTGGTTGATTAGCTACAATTCCTACGGTATTGCCATTAAATCTTGCAAATGTTGTAATAATATTTGTAGCGTAGTTACTTTGAATAGAATAATGTTCTCCGTCGTCAACTATTTCAGAAATAATCTTTTCCATATCGTAAGGTTGATTTCTATTTTCTGGGATAAAGGAGTCTAAGTTTTCAATTAATCTAGTTGGTTCGTCTTCAGATATAAAAATTGGGGGTCTTTGGAAAGAGGATTGAGGAAGAAAGCTCAATAAATATCTAATTTCTTCAAAAGCCTGTTGTTCTGTTTCACAAACTTGATGGGTAACACCTGATTTAGTTCCGTGTGCCTCGACTCCACCTAAGTCTTCAAAAGTGACGTCTTCACCTGTAACAGTTTTAACAACAGCTGGACCTGTAACATATAATTGTCCTATATTTTGAACTTGGAAAATAAAATCAGTTAAGGCTGGACTGTAAACGGCACCACCTGCAGAAGGACCAACGATGACTGAAATTTGTGGAATTTTACCAGATGCTTTGACATTTTTTTTAAAGATTTGAGCATATCCATACAAGGAAGTAATACCTTCTTGAATTCTCGCTCCACCAGAATCTTTAATACCAATTAATGGTGCTCTTGCTTCTAAAGCATGATCCATTATTTTTATTATTTTTTTTGCAACAATTTCTCCTAAACTTCCTCCCATAACAGAAAAATCTTCAGCAAATACAAATACGGGTCTTCCGTGAATTGTTCCAGTCCCAGTAATTACAGCTTCTCCTTCTGGGTTTTCGTCTGAAGTGACATGTTGATCAATCTCATTGAAAGAACCTTCATCAAGTAGCAGGTGAAGCCGTTCATACGCTGTTAACTTCCCTTTTGGGTGCTGAACTTTCCTAGCTTTTTTGTCTCTAATTTCAGCTAAATTTTCGTCTGACATGCCGAACTTTCTTGTTTATTGTTAATGTATGTATTTGACCTATATATATGTAAAGAAGTAACACAGTGAAGACATTTTTTTTCGATTCTATACACAATACACAAGAATATGCGTTATCAAAAATTAATGAAGAATCAGTATTGGTAGTTAGCTACTCCCAAGAGGTAGGAAAAGGCACATCAAACAAAGTTTGGAAAAATGCTGACCAGTCTTTAGCTTGCTCCTTAGCTATAAGAGAACAAGATATAAAACTACTCCCGACATTAATTTCACTTGCTTCAAGCTATGATTTTTTAAAAACAATTAAGAATCCACATGTTTATTTAAAATGGCCCAATGACATAATGAAAAATCAAAAAAAAGTTGGCGGAGTCTTAGTTGAAAAAGTAGGTGAAAACATTTGTATTGGAATGGGGATAAATTATTTCTGGAAAGACCCCGAAATTTTAAATGCTGGAGCGCTTTATGATAAACTTCAAAATTTTGATTTAATAAATCAGCATGCAATTTCTTGGGCAACAAATTTTGAAAAAACCTTAACTCAAGGAAGGTTTAGTCTAGATGAGTATAAAGAAAATCTTAAAACTTTAGGCAAAGTAGTTGAATATCCAGAAGGAAGAGGGTGGGCTATGAATGTAAACAGTGATGGATCTCTCTTGGTTAAAACAATTGAAGGTACACTAATTAATTTAACCTCCCCCTTAATTTCAGAAGTAAATTAGTTATCATTAATAAAGCAGGAGATTCATGAAACAGTTGGTTGTAGAAAAAAACAATCCATTACCACTACTTTGGGATTCACCAATTCCAAAACCGGGTCCAGGGGAAGTATTGATTAAAAATCATTACTCTGTTGTGTCTTCAGGAACTGAACTTGCTGCAATTAATTTTGCAAATATATCTGTGACTGAAAAACTTCAAAATAAATCAAATATAGAAAAAGGACTCGATTTATTAAAAAATGATGGGGTAAGAGCAGTTTGGAATGCCGTTTTTCCAAAAAATTTACTTCCAACACAACTTGGATACAGTTCCTCGGGTGAAGTTGTTAAAGTTGGTAAAAATGTTAGCAATTTTCATGTTGGGGATAAAGTAGTTTCAAACGGAAGTCACTCTGAATATGTCCTTGTTAATCAAAATCTATGTACGAGAATTCCAGAAAATACTGACATTAAGGAAGCTGCTTTTACTGTTTTAGGAAGTATAGCTTTACACGGATTAAGACTTTCCAATACATCTCTCGGTTCCAAGATTGTCGTCATTGGTTTAGGCATAATTGGACAGCTTGTCGTTAGATTAGCAGAAGCCCAAGGATCTGAAGTAATTGGAATTGATCCAGATATAAACAGAACCAACAATAATGACAATTTTTTTAATTCAGTAGATCAAATTAATATGAAAGATATTGATTCGGTAATAATTACAGCTGCTACCTCCACTAATGAGCCCATTGAAGTAGCAACTAAAATTGCTAGGAATAAAGCAAAGATAGTTGTAGTTGGAGATGTTCCACTAAACATTTCTAGAAATGAATTTTATTACAAAGAGCTTGAACTTGTCGTTTCAAAGTCTTATGGACCAGGTCGTTATGACAAACAATATGAGGTGCTAGGAAAAGACTATCCAATAGAGTATGTAAGGTGGACTGAGAATCGTAATTTTGAGACTTTTATTAAACTTTTATCACATAATCAAATCCACATTTTAGATTTAGTTTCTGAAGAAGTTGCATTCCAAGATGCCCCAACTGTCTATGAGAAATTTAACAATGGTTCAAAACCACTTTCCATTATTTTAAGATACGATATAGAGTCTGAACCTAAATTGCAATTTTCAGAAAATTTGAATCCTGAGCCAAAAACAGAAAAAGTTAATTTAGGGATATTAGGTGCCGGAAATTTTGCTGCAAAAACTGTTCTACCTATTTTGAAAGAGCTAAAAAAAGAATGCCAAATCTTGGGTATTGCCTCTTCGACAGGTTTAAGTGCACAGGCTTTAGCAAAAAACTTTAGGATTAAAAATAAGTATTCGACAGAAGAAGAAATTTTAAATGCTGAAGAAATTGATGCCGTTATAATTTTAACCCCACATCATAATCATGCAGAATTAGTTATAAAAGCTTTATCTAAAAATAAAGCAGTTTATGTTGAAAAACCATTAGCTCTTAGTCTTGAATCTTTATCTGATATAGAAGAAACTATTTATAGAGTTCCAGATCCCAAGCTATTTGTCGGTTTTAATAGAAGATTTTCTGAAGCATCACAATTTATTAAACAAAAGTTAATACAGTCGCCTTCGAATAGCATTATATATAGATTTAGTGTACCTTTGTTGCCAAAAGATCACTGGACAAATATAAGCGAAATTGGTGGTGGGCGAGTAGTTGGAGAAGCTGTACATGCTATTGATTATGCTTGTTATCTGTTTGACTCTCTTCCTCAAAGCATTATATCAACAGCACCTATTGATAAAAACTCTAACGAAGCTTTGGAAAATCAAGTTTTTATAAATGTTAACTTCCAAAACGGTTCCCATGCTTCAATTCAGTATTTTTCTGATACAGGTACAGGATTAAGTAAGGAAAGAATAGAAGTTCACGGAAACAATAATTCATTTATTCTTGAAGATTTTTACAAACTTCGTTATTTAGAAAAGAACTCTGACAAAAGCAAACTTTTTGCTTCAGGAAAAGGTCATAAAGAATCTTTTCAATCTTTTTTTCAGTATGTAAAAGGATCAACAAACAATCCATATACTTGGAATGAATTAAAAACAGTATCTAAAGCTGCCATTCTTGCTCAGGAATATATAAATTCTGGCCAACAACATTCTTTATAATGTATGAGTGAAATTTACGATATTGGCTTGTTGAAGCCTGCAATCATTAAAGCTTCAAACACAATTAAAGATTTGAAGGAAAATGTCAAAGTCAACTATAAAAATAGTTCTGTAAATTTAGTAACGACTGCAGATTTAATTTCTGAAGAGATAATTAAAAATGCAATTTTTGAAATCTTTCCTAAAGATGGAATTATTTCTGAGGAATCTGAAGATTTTAATATTAACTCTAAAAGGATTTGGGTTATAGATCCTCTAGATGGGACTGTAAATTATGCTAATAATATTGAACAGGTGGCAATTACTGTATCGCTTATCGAAGATGGTGTTCCACAACAGTCAATAGTTTTGGATGTTTACAACAATATTTTTTACGAGGGGTATAACGGTGGTGGGGCATTTAAAAATGGTAATAGGCTTTATCTTAAAAAAGATACTGAACTAAATTCTGCAATTGTTGCAACAGGTTTTCCATATGATAGAACTGATTACGCTGAACAATATATGCCTACACTAATTTCTATTCTTAAAAATACAGGAGGCGTAAGGAGATTTGGTTCTGCAGCTTTAGATGTATGTTGGATTGCTGATAATAAATTTGATGCTTATTTTGAATTTTTTATTAAACCTTGGGACACATTAGGTGCTTGCTTAATTCTTTCTGAGGCAGGTGGACAAGTTATAGATGAAACAGAAAAATTTCCTACATTGCAATCTAAATTAATTATTGCTTCTAACAAAAAAATTCATACAGAATTTAAAAGTTTAATTCTTAACAATATAAGCCATGACCTAAGGAATAGAATTTTCTAGAGCGGCCTCGGCAAGATTCGAACTTGCGACACCAGGTTTAGGAAACCTGTGCTCTATCCCCTGAGCTACGAGGCCTTTTCATTTTTTACGACCTAAATATCAAATTATAATATTCTTTAAATCAATGTATACTTAGTAAACTTTTTTAAATAGTTAGGCTTATAGGTACATTATGTTAGCAGTTGACGTTAAAAATATTAAGAAAACTTTTGTCAGTAAACAAGGAACAGTTGAAGCTGTTAAAGATGTTAGTTTTGAAGTAGCAAAAGGTGAAATTTTTGGATTACTTGGTCCAAACGGCGCAGGCAAATCAACAACTATATTAATGCTTACAACCTTGCTTCAGATTACCGGTGGCCAAGCAAAGATACTTGGTATAGATGTAGCTAAAGATGATAAGTTAGTTAGAGAAAAAATAGGTGTAGCACTTCAAGACACTGGCATTGACAATCTTCTTACAGGCAGAGAATTATTTTTTACAACTGCAAGACTTTGGGGTTTTTCTAAAAAAGATTCAGAAACAAGAACTAATGAACTTCTTGAACTTGTTGGCTTAACCGAAGCAGCTGACAGAAGAGTAAAAACATACTCAGGTGGTATGAAACGCAGATTAGATTTAGGACTTAGTTTAGTTAACTCTCCTGAGGTTTTATTTTTAGATGAACCTACAACAGGTTTAGATCCGGGATCAAGAAGGGTCTTATGGGAAGAAATTAAAAGGCTTAGAGATAGTGGTGTTACTATCATTTTGACTACTCAGTATCTTGAAGAAGCTGATGAACTAGCAGACAGAATTGCAATTATTGATGAGGGGCTTGTAGTGGCCGAAGGTACTTCAGACGAGCTAAAAGCAAGCATCGGCGGTGATGTAATAACCCTATCTTTTAACTCAGAAAATGAAGTGACTTTTGCAAAAGAATTGTTTCCTGAATCTGTGCAAGAAAAAAATGAATTAAGAATAACTGTAGAAGATGGTGCAAGCAAGATTCCTTCTTATATTAATGAGCTTACGATTAACAATATTGAAGTCAGCTCTGTTACTGCAAGTAAGCCAACTTTAGATGATGTGTTTCTAAATGTGACAGGATATAGACTTGAAGGAACATCAGAAGATATAAGCAAATCACCAAATAACCAAAAGGAATCTTAAAATATGAAAACTAATATGTCTTTCCTTATTCAACTTCAAATATTAACAAAAAGACTTGTTTTAAGAGTTATAAGAAGACCGTTAGCTGAATTACCTAATATATTTATTTCTGCTTTTTTTCTCTTTGTCTACGATGGAGCATTAGGTGGGGTTTTTGGCGGCTCAGCTCAAGGTACTCCCTTCGATTTTGCTAATGGAAATTTTGTTAACTTTATTCTTCCAGTGTCTATAGTTTCAGCTTCAGTAAGTGGTGGGGCATCTGGAATTTATCTTGTAGAAGATATTGAATCTGGAGTTTTTAAGCGCTACCAAAGTATGCCAATTTCTAAATGGGCAATAATTCTTGCACCTATGATCGTTGGTGCAATGCGAGTTTTACTTCAAGCTGGCTTAATAATGATAATTGGAAAAATTATCGGCGCTGACCCAGCAGTTGGAATAGTTGGATACTTTTTAGTTCTCTCTATAGCTTTTTTGTGGGGAATGGGTTTTGCAGGATATTCTGTCGCTGCTGGTGTTAGATCTGGTTCTTCACAAGGAGCACAGGCAGCTTCTTTCTTGTTTTTTCCAGCATTATTCCTAGCACCTACTTTTGTACCAAGAGAAGCAATGAGAGGTTGGCTTATTACAGCATCTGCATACAATCCAACCACTTACGTAATTGAAGCTATGAGGGCAATAATGATTGAGGGTTGGGTAAACGATGTGATTTTTAAAGGATATTTAGCTGCTGGTTCATTTGCAGCTCTAACATTAACTTTTGCTGTTCTTTCAGCACGCAAAGCTACAGAAAAAGCATAAATACTGCTTTGAGTAGTAACTAAAATTTATTACTCTATATAATTCGTAAGGATATTTTATGGAAATTAATTTAAAAGGGTCAATTAGAGAAAATATTGGAACCTCTAATTCTAAAAGACTTAGAGGTGACGGAAGTATACCAGCTGTGTTATACGGTTTAGGTATTGAACCCATTGCACTCATCATTGACGAACGAGACTTTAAAAATGCAATGAAAACTGAAGCTGGTTCTAATGTAATTTTAAATCTTGAAATTGATTCTAAGAAATACACCACTCTTGCTAGGCAAATTCAAAGACATCCTTATAAAGATCATTTTTTACATGTAGACCTTATACAAGTTGACTTAACAAAAACTGTCGAGGCAGATGTACAGTTACATTTTATTGGAATTCCTGTAGGCGTTAAAGAAGAAGGGGGAATAATTCAAACTATCAATTCTTCTATAGCAATTTCGTGTCTTCCAACAAGCATTCCTTCATTTCTTGAGATTGATATTTCTAAATTAAATGTTGGTGATAACATTTCTGCTTCTGAAATTAAACTCCCGCCTAATGTTGTACTAGCTAACTCAGAAGATGACTCTGTATTGGTTACCATTACTCTCCCTCGAGCAGCTATTGAGGAAGATGAAGTATTAGAAGGTCTTGAGGGTGAAGAATTTGAAGGCGAGGATGGAGCTGAAAGTGAGTCTTCTCAAGAGAATAATGGGGAAGAGTCCTCAGATGAATCTGGAGAGTAACAAAGCACTTTTTATTGGTCTTTGGAATCCTCAAGAACAATACTCTAAAACACGCCATAATATTGGTGCGGATATTCTAAAAGCATTTTGCTTGAAAAGTTCCATAAACTTTGAGCTAGAAAAATCTGGAAGCTATAAATTAGCACAACTCAATTTGTTTGATATTAATTTAGATATTTTATTACCAATGGTTTCGATGAATATTTCTGGTCAAGCTTTGAAGAATTACATGAAGTATAACGAGGTTAACCAACAAAATACTCTAGTTATTCATGACGACATTGATTTGCCATTTGGTAGATTAAGACTTAAAAATTTAAGTTCTGATGGAGGACATAATGGTATAAAGTCCATAAATTCTGTTTTTCAGTCTAATGAATATTTCAGATTGAAAGTTGGAGTTGGGCGTCCTCCAAAGGGAATTGACCCTGCAGACTTTGTGTTATCAAAGTTTTATACTGATGAAAGAGAGGAAGTTGATTTTTTGATTGAAGACTCCATAGAAATTTTAAATACTTTTTTAGTCGATAAAAATAAAGCTATTAAAGAGGCCTCTGAACGAAGAATTATTGATGTGATTTAATGAAAAAATATATTCCAGACGGGTTAGCAATATTTCGTATATTATCTGCACCAATTATTTTGTATCTGATACTTTTAGATGGTACAGATAGTGGGTTAATGCTTTGGCCAGCCATAATTGCATTTATATCTGCATGGACTGATTTTTTCGATGGCAAGCTTGCAAGAAAATGGAACGTATCAACTAAAACAGGTGCTTTTTTAGACACTGTTGCAGACAAAGTATTTATCACATTTATTTTTATCGGGCTAACTTATATTGGGCGAGTCGATATATGGGTTACAACTTTATTAATCACTAGAGAATTTGTGATAACTGGTCTTAGGGGATTAGCTGGGGTAGACGGAGTTATGATTCCTCCAAGTTCATTTGGAAAACTTAAAGCCAGTCTTCAATTTTGGGCTATTGGTTTTGTTATGATTGATTTATCAATTAATTTTGGATTTCTTTCTTTAGATGAATTAATTGTTTTACTTGCACTTATATTCTCCTATCTTTCTGGATACCAATATATTTCAGGATATTTAAAAAAATCTAAGTGATGTATCAAAACATTTTCATAACTGGTGCAACAGGAGTAGTTGGAAAACCTCTTTTAAAAAAATTATTACAAGAAAATCATAATGTTTTTGGTCTCTCTAGAAATGAAGAAAATGTTAAATATTTAAATTCAATAAATGTAAAAGTTATTAAGGGAAATCTTTTTTCAAATGATTTATTTGATCAATTAAAAGATTCAAAAATTGATGCAATATTTCATATTGCTGGAGTAAATAAGATGTGTATGAAAAAACCAGACGAAATGTTTAAGTCGAACATTGATGGCACTAAAAAAATTATTGAACTTGGAAATCAATTAAAGGTTAAAAAATTTATTTACACTTCTTCCGCTGTAACCTTAGGAGAAAATTTGGGAAGTATTGGTAATGAGAGCGCACAACACCGAGGTTACTTTCTGAGTAAGTATGAAGAATCAAAATATTTAGCAGAAGAACTCGCATTCAGACACCCTAAAGATTTTGAGTTTGTAAGCATCAATCCATCTTCCGTTCAAGGACCAGGAAGAGTTTCTGGAACTGCGAAATTACTTATATCTACTTTAAATAAAAAATACCCACTCTTAATAAAAAATAATATTTCAATTGTGGACATAGACGATTGTACGACAGGACATTACAACGGTCTTTTATTTGGTAAAGACATGAATCGATATGTTTTAAATAGTTTTCAAACATCTAGTTCTGATTTAATCAGTGCTCTAAAGAGAATATTTGAGTGGAATGGTACACCAATTTATATACCCAAAACTGGATTAAAGATAATAGCTCCTATAGGAAATTTAATTCAATTACTATCAAGTTCACCACCTTTAATATGTTCAGAATCTGTCAGAGTGTTAACCCATGGTCACATTTATGATGGCAGCAAAGCTAAAAGTGAATTAAACCTTCAATACACAAATTTAGATGAATTTATGAAAAAAACAATAAATTGGTTAATAGACAATAAGTATATAAAACTTAAAAAAATTTAAATATGAATGTAAATTCATATAACTTTTCAAAAGATTCTCTATCACCATATTTTTATCAAAGCAAAAGTAGCAATAAAAGTATTCTTATTTTTTCAAACGACAAAGATGCTCTAGATTATATCAAGAATTACAAAAATTTTTCAACTGATGTTGATTATTTGCCAAGTTGGGATACTTTAACTTATGATTCATTTATTCCCTCTTTAGAAATTCAAGGAGAAAGATTAGAACTTTTTTATAAAATTATTACTAAAAATAAGTTCCATCTAGTTACGAGTATTAAAGCAATATCTCAAAAAATATTTTTCAGCCATTTAGAGGTGATTGAAATTATCAAAAATGAAGAAGTTGATTTTGATTCATTTATTCAAAATTTAATACATCTTAAATATGTAAACAAAGATAGAGTTGAGGCTAATGGTACATTCTCTGTTAGAGGTGGTCAGATTGATGTTTATCCAATTAATCATAAATTTCCAATAAGAATTATTTTTGATGGGGATGAAGTTGTTGAAATTAAACAATTTGATAGCATAACTCAAAGATCTATTGATTCTATTAGTTCGGCATTAATAGTTCCAGCAAGTGAGTTATTTCAATTCAGTCAACTTAAAAAAGAGGGTTTATTAAATTTACAAGATAAAAAAGAGTATGATGAGTATGAAATTTTTCAGTTTTCACAAAATATTTTTGTAGAATTAAATATTTTGAATCTCATAGATCAAGAAACTGAACTAAACTTTGTTAATTTCGAAAGTTGCAAAAATGAAATTTTAGAGTTACAACAAATTGAGAAAGATACATTTAAAAATTTACAAAAATATTTTTCAATCAATATAACTAGTTTTAGTTCTAGGTATCTAGACTTTGAGAGTAATTTTAAAAATTTTCCAATCAATATTTTTAATACAAATGATTTATCCAATTTAGAACATATACCAGAATATTTGAATGGCATGGAGTTTCAAAATTCATTAGAAAAATTAAAAAGTTGCGAGATAGTTTATTTAGCAAGTAGCAATAATAAAATCCATGAACTTTTTAATGGAATCGACAACTTAAAACTTGTTCCCGGTTCGTTTACCTTTTCTGCTATTTTTAGAGACTTAAGTGTTGCGATTATTGATGAATCATTATTTTCCCAAAGAAAAACAAAAAAGCTAAAACCTAAAAATAAAAAAATTAATGAAGAGTTTATGTTGGTACCTAATACTTATATAGTTCATCAATTTCATGGAATAGGTTTGTATGAAGGCACTGAAGTTAAAAATGTTCAAGGAGTTGAAAAAGATTATTTGTCTATCAAGTTTGGAGGTTCAGACAAGTTGTTTGTTCCGTCCGATCAAATTAATGAACTTGAAGTATATATCGGAGGAGAAAATCCAAAGCTATCTCGTTTAGGCGGCGCTGAGTGGGAAAGAGCTAAAGAAAAAGCTAGACTAAATGCAAAAATTATTGCAGATAGAGTACTTGCACTGTATAAATTAAGAAAAATTGTAAATAATGACTTGATGATTAGCGAGGACACTCCGTGGCAAACGGAAATTGAAAGTAATTTTGAATTTATAGAAACTCCAGACCAACTAACTGCAATAGATGATGTTAAAAAAGATCTTGAGAAAAATACTCCTATGGATCGTCTTATTTTTGGTGATGTTGGCTATGGAAAAACTGAAGTCGCTTTACGAGCTGCTATTAAAGTTGCTTTTTCAGGTGCACAGGTTGCAATTCTTGCTCCCACTACAATTCTCGTCCAGCAACATATTGAAACATTCTCAAAAAGATTAGAAAGCTATCCGTTAACAGTAAAACATTTAAGCAGATTTGTTAAAAAAAATGATATTAAAAAAATTATCAAAGGAGTCAAGGAAGGGACCGTTGATATTCTAATCGGAACTCACAGAATATTAAGTGATGACATTCAGTTTAAAAACTTAAAATTAATTATTATTGATGAAGAACATAGGTTCGGAGTCGAAGACAAAGACAAGCTTCAAAGCTTATCGACCCAAGTACATAAACTAACTTTAACTGCAACCCCTATTCCAAGAACACTAGAACAATCATTAATGGGTATTCGTGAAACCTCTAGATTAGATACACCTCCTGAAAATAGATTAGAAACATTAACCCACGTTGGGTATGTTGATGACTCTGCTCTTGCTTTAGCAATCCAAAGAGAAACTATTAGAGGAGGACAAGTATTTTTCGTTCTAAATAGAATTACTGAGCTACAAGAGTGGATGAAAAAAATTTATAAACAGTTTCCTAAGTTGAGACATAGCTTATTGCATGGGCAACTCTCTTCTGATCAGATAGAAACAACAATGCAGCAAGTATGGGATCATGAAATAGACGTTCTTTTTGCTACAACAATTGTAGAAGCAGGTATTGATCTTCCTAAAGTGAACACATTAATTTCGCTGCGGTCTGAACTTTTAGGGATGTCACAACTTTATCAGTTAAAGGGTAGAGTTGGTCGTAGAAACGAACAGAGTTTTGCTTATTTCTTTCATAGTAACAACTTAGGTACTGATGCAGAACTGAGATTAGATGCAATAAAGTCGACCGGTCAAACTGCAACTGGCTACTCTCTAGCAATGAAAGATCTTCAATTAAGAGGTTCTGGAAGCATCTTAGGGGATATCCAATCTGGATTTATAGCAAATGTTGGGCTTAATATATTTAATCAATATGTATTGGAATCTTTAGATAAGTCAATTGAGACAATTAAAGTGATGAAAAAATCAGAAATTAAATTAGATTGTTTTTGGGGTGCATCAATACCTAGGAAATTTATTGAGGCTGACTCAGAAAGGATTGATCTATACAAACGTCTGGAACACTCTAATCATTTGCAAGTTGATCAAATAAAAATTGAAATTATTGACAGATTTGGGGAACTTCCTGAAATTACTGAAAATTTATTTATAACAGCAAAAATTAGAAATTTGTTAGCAACACTTAGCATTGAAAAATGCATGATTAAAGATTACCAAATCGAACTTTTCCCAATTAATTTGACCAATGAACTAAATCAGAAATTAAACAAAATTGATAAAAAATTTATATTTAGAAATAAACGTTTAGTACTTCATTTTAAAAATGCTTTAACACCCTCAGAAACCTATGATTTTTTAAATAGTAATCTTGCATTATGAACTCCTTTGATGAACTAGTAGAAATAATTCATAAATTAAGAGAAGAATGTCCATGGGATCGTGATCAAACTCATGAGTCACTTGCGAAGCATCTTATTGAAGAAGCCTATGAATTATTAGATTCCCTAGCCCAATTGGATGTAGACGAGTCAAATTACTCGTTATTTAAAGACGAACTGGGTGACTTGTTGTTACAAATATTATTACATTCAAAAATAGCAGAGGAAAATAATCATTTTTCGATTGTTGAAGTTGTAGAAAGCTTAAAAAACAAATTAATTGAAAGACACCCACATGTTTTTGGCGATATAACTTTAGATAACGCTGAGCAAGTAGAAAAGCAGTGGGAGGAAATAAAAAAAACAGATTCAAATGACTCAATTTTTGACGATTTAAATTCAAACTTACCTCCAATTACAAAAGCTTTTAAAGCCCAACGAAAAGCACAAAAACTAAACCTCTCTTACAAAGATTATGAAGAGGCACTTAGAGATTTTCTTTCAGAAGTAAGTGAATTAGAGAATGCAAAAAGCCTTGAAGAAAGAAAAAGTGAAGTTGGAGATATTTTGTTCTCTATTATTAATATTTGCAGATATTTAGAGGCTGACCCTGAAGTACAACTTAGTAAATCAACACAAAGGTTTATTACCAGAGCAAAGTTCGTTGAATTGAACATAAAAGATGATTCTGATATTGAAGTACTTTGGAAAGAAGCTAAGAATAGTCAATTAGACTAACAATTATTACATTTTCTGCTAGATTTTAATTAACAGGGTTATGAATAAAAAAATTAAAAATATATTTGCTAGATATATTCTAGATTCTAGAGCAAACCCCACAGTTGAAGTTGAAGTTACTTTAGATGATGGATCTTGGGGAAGAGCTGCTGTTCCATCAGGCGCTTCTACAGGAACACTTGAAGCTCATGAACTTAGAGATGGTTCAGAAAAATTTCTTGGAAAAGGTGTTGAATTAGCAATTGCAAATGTTAATAATGTTATTGCAAGTGCCTTAAAAGGAAAAAATCCAGAAGATCAATTCAATATAGATCAAATTATGATCGATATTGATGGTAGTTTAAATAAAAGTAAACTTGGAGCTAATGCAATTCTTGCAGTATCGATGGCAAATTTAGTTTCCTATGCTAAAAGTTCAAAAAAATATGTCTATGAATTAATTCCAAATATATATGGTGAACCTTCGTTGCCAGTTCCATTTATGAATATTTTAAACGGAGGAGCCCATGCTGATAACTCAGTAGATATACAAGAATTTATGATTGTTCCTCATGGCTTTCAAAAATTTGATGACTCACTTAGAGCTGGTACCGAAATTTATCATACTCTCAAAAAAAGACTGAAAAATAAAGGTTTAGCTACAAATGTTGGTGATGAAGGAGGATTTGCACCAAATTTTAGTTCTTCTGTTGAAGTTCTTGATGAAATTATGTTGGCCATTGCAGAAGCTGGTTATAAACCTGGAGAGGAAGTAGCGTTAGCTTTAGATGCTGCAGCATCTGAATTTTATAAAGAAAAAAAATATTTAATTGAAGGGAATTCTTTATCTAACTTTGAAATGGCTGATTACTTAGTTAGTTTGACTAAAAAGTATCCAATAGTTTCTATTGAAGATGGTTTAGCAGAAGATGATTGGGAGGGATGGAAATATTTAACTTCTAAAATTGATGATAATTTACAACTAGTAGGTGATGATTTATTTGTAACTCAAGAAAAAATTCTTCAAAAGGGTATTGACTCTAACTGTGCGAATGCAATATTAATTAAAGTGAATCAAGTTGGAACTTTAACCGAAACTTTCAAAACAATTGAGTTGGCAAAAAACAACACTTATTCAAGTATGGTTTCTCATAGATCGGGGGAAACTGAAGATGTTTTTATTAGCCATCTTGTGGTTGGAACTTCTAGTGGGCAAATAAAAACTGGAGCTCCAGCAAGAGCAGAGAGAACAGCAAAATATAATGAGCTCTTAAGAATTTCAGAAGAAATTGGTAAAGAAAACTTTAAAAATCAAAAATGGAAAATTTAATAAATATTAGTACTTCATTTGTGACTAGACTTTTTGTCTTAGTTTTAATGTTCTCTTCATTATATTTTATTTTTGACCAAATTAAACCTGACTATGAAACATTCAAATCACTGGAAAATACACTTCAAGACAGACAAGAACAAATAATAAGTTTGAAAAATGAAATTGAAAACTTAAATATGGAAATGGAAGAATTAGATGACCCTGAAAAAGTTCAATTGATACTTAGAAGAAGAGGCTATGGTGAGCCTGGTGAGGTACTTTACAGATTTGAAGTTCCAGAGCCAGTAACACCTATTGAAGAAACACTTCAGTCAAATAGAACAAAAAGTTTAATTGAATATGTTGTAGATTATATATCTGGTAAAGAAGGTGGATAAAGACTCTAAAATTGTAGAAATACAAATTGGGAGAAAATTAAGAAGTAGTGTAGAAGTGTCTTGTAAATGTCATTTCAATCTTCCTGTAACTGTAAAAGTTCCTCCAAAGCTAGATGATGGTACTCCATTCCCAACAACGTACTGGCTAACTTGTCCAATGTATAGTAAAAAAATAGGAACCTTAGAGTCGCAAGGGTTAATAAAAATTTTGGATAAAGAAATTGAAAATAATGAAATATTACAAAAAAAATGGAGGGAACGTCAAATCTCCTATGAATATGAAAGAG
Organism: Candidatus Actinomarina sp.; assembly: GCA_041234785.1. Taxonomy (GTDB): domain Bacteria; phylum Actinomycetota; class Acidimicrobiia; order Actinomarinales; family Actinomarinaceae; genus Actinomarina. The sequence goes on from JBEROH010000049.1 coordinate 27,644, forward strand.
ACCTCAATAAAAATTCTCAACTCCCTAGAGCCACTGGTGGCGTAGGCGGGGCAAAAGATTCAATCAAATGCTTACACTCACATACAGCTGATGAATTGTCGACAGGTAAAAATGTTATAGGTCAAATTGTTATTGAGTCTATAGGTGGTTTTAACTGTGAAGAACCCTGTATAGAAAAGTTAACTTTAGATAAAAACAAAGATTGGAAAATAGTTTGGTAAAGGTAGCGTCTATAGATTTAGGGTCTAATTCAACAAGAATGCTAATCGCTAACATTAACAATGGGTCAATTGACCCAATATTAAAAATGTATAATGTCACAAGAATGGGGGATAAGTTAGACGACGGTAAGGAAATCAGTGTAGATTCACAAAAAAGAGTTATAAGTACATTAGCAAAATTTTTTAAAGAAATAAATAAGTATGGTATTCAAAATATTCACATTGTTGGCACAGCAACTCTGCGAGATGCTAGTAATTCTCAAGAATTTACTGAAAAAATATTAAAAAAATTTGGAGTAGAAGTAGAAGTAATTTCAGGTGAAGAGGAAGGTATTTTAACAAGCCTGGGTGTATTAAATTCACTTAACAATATAAAAAATTATTTAATTGTAGATATTGGAGGAAGGAGTACAGAATTTATTTTCGAAAAAGATTCAAATTTAAAATCAATTTCACTAAATATGGGGGTAGTGAGTTTAGGTGAAAAATATTTTGAAACAATTCCAATTAGTGAAGATAGGTTAAATTCTGCTATAAGTTACATTCAAAATAAATTAGATCAAATTAATATTCCAACAGAAAAATTATTGATAGGAGTTGCAGGAACATTTTCAACAATTGGATCAATTTACTTAAATCAAAACAAATTTGATGAAAAGCAACTTCACTCAGTTGAATTAAGTAAAAAAGTTTTAGACCTCTTAACACATGAAGCTTTGTCAATGAGTGAAGCAAAAATGATTACTAAATTTAAAAGTATGGATCCTAAAAGGTCAAAAACTATACAACCAGGAATTGTGTTGGCAAATCAAATTTCTATTAAATATAATGTAAGTTCAATTAAAGTTTCAATTAGTGATATTTTAGAAGGACTAATATTAAAAAAATATTAGATTAAATATTAGCCCGGGTGGCGGAATCGGTAGACGCGACGGACTTAAAATCCGTTATTCGAAAGGATGTGGGGGTTCGAGTCCCCCCTCGGGCACTTAAATAAATATTAAATTTTTTACTTGTTTTCGATAAATTTTTTATTTTTTTTGTGAAAAAACTTTAATGTATTCTTGGGTATTTACAAACCTGAAAACTTAGTTGTTACTTCACATATGTCTCAAATTGTTGTTGGTAGATTTGGAGAAGCTTGGCATTTAAGAACATCTGGAGCTATTATCTAAATACTTGTTCCATTGGGTGTTTTTTTTGGACTTCAACGTTTCTTTATTAGAGATTTAATTGGCGGGGCTGTAAAGGGTTGATCCTCTTTAGATATTTATTAGTATCTTTACTGATAATTTCCTACACTACTACTGAGACCTACAACTATTCCATTAAATCCAAGAGCGACCTTAATCTTATTGACTCCAGATTTACTTTTAATATATATAAAACTAATTCAGAGAATATAAAAATAGAATTTTAAGCATTTCTCAAAAATTCAGACATGATTGAGAACATTGAAATTGTTTTTGATATGAAGTTCAGAGATGATTATAAAAGTGAGTTTAATGGCGTTTGTATTGGTCCAAATTGGGATGGTTTTGGGGCAGGAGAGTTCAGTATCTTATTAGAACAAAAATTCAATTTTAAATCTTCTATTAAAGGTGAAATTGTAAATGAGATAGATGATCGTTGTGATAATTATTTTTACTATGCTCGTTATTTAAATGGAAATATGACTAATGGTGAGACTTTTTATGTTTAAGTAGCCACTGATTATGGAGGTGTTTATCCAGATGCTCCAAATATAAAGAAAGTTGACAACAATAAGGAAATTGATTTAATCTTCACAAGTAATATAGAGAGGTATAGTATTAATTTTGAACTGAGTAAATGAAATGAAAATAGGTCTTGATTGGGGTGGAACAAAGCTTGAGGCTATAGCTTTAGATCCAGTTACAAATGAAGAACTTACAAGAAATAGAATTGACTCACCAAAGGATGATTACCAAGATATCTTAAACGCTGTATATAACCTTATTCTTGAGACAGCAGGTAAAGAAAAAGAAATAACTGTAGGTATTGGAATGCCTGGATCCCTTCATCCAATAACAGGGTTAGTACAAGTATCAAACACAAAAGCACTTGAAGGACAAAATGTAAAAAAAGATTTAGAAACAAAGTTAGGTTTTGAAGTAAAAATAGCAAATGATGCAGATTGTCTTGCTTTATCTGAAGCTGTAGATGGTGCAGGAAAAGGCTTTAATTCTGTATTTGCAGTCATTTTAGGTACTGGTGTTGGTGCTGGCTATGTTGTGAATAAACATTTAATAGTTGGTCCAAATAAACTTACTGGCGAATGGGGGCAAAATACTATTCCAGGACCTATGGATACATATGAAAAATCTGTTGCTAGGCATTGTGGAAGAGTAGGAGCAATTGAAGTATTTCTTTCAGGACCAGGATTAGAATCTTGGAATTTTCATGAAACAGGAAAAAAACTTTCCTCAAGAGAAATTATAAAAAATTATAGACAAGGTGAAAAAGTTGTCCAAACTGTTATGGATACTTATTTTGAAAGAGCCGCCAGAGCATTTAGTACTATTGTTAACATTTTAGATCCAGATGTGATAGTTTGTGGTGGTGGGATGTCTGAAATTGATGAGTTATATACTGAAATTCCTCTAAGAATTTTCCCTTATTTAGCATCAGATATTTTTTTGACTCCTATTGTTAAAGCTCAATTTGGCGCATCAAGTGGTGTGAGGGGAGCAGCTCACTTATGGGAATAAAACCTATCTATCTAATTTTTCTTGTCGTTACTACTTTTTTTTCTTTTGTAGGTTACGAATCAATCGATGTTGTAATAGCTGGACCTCAAATGACAGAAATTGAATATTTTGAAAATGAAGTTGATGAAATATCAAGAGTATCTGGAATAAAAATTAAATATTTACCTTTATCAGATGTTGAAACATATATGATTGAGAATCCTGATTCAAATATAGATATTGCAATACTTCCTAACCCACAAGGAGTTGTTAATTTAGGAGACAGGGGATTATTAGTTCCAATTAATAAAATGATTTCAGAACAAGAACTTAAAAAGAACTTTTCTAAGCATTTATTAGAAATTACAACTTCAAAAAAAAATAACATTAATTTTGGAGTCTTTTTTCGCTTATTTCCTAATTCATTAATTTGGTATGATGTACAAAAATTTAAGGCTTTAGGATCTCCCCAGTTTGATAACTATCAAGAGATGTTAGATCTAACCGTTGAATATGCTAATAAGAATCGAGCGCTTTGGTGTTTAGATATAGAAAGCGGAGCATCAACAGGCTGGATTGCAACCAACTGGTTAGAAGACTTAATCTTACACAACTATGGAAGTGAAGTCTATGATGCATGGAGTTCTCAAGAAATTTTTTCTTCAGATAATGAAATCATTTTATCTATTGGTGAAATAGGTAAATTAGTGTTTATAGAAGGGGGAGTTTACGGTGGCAGCAAAAGAGTAATTAGAAAAGAGTTTAGAAATAACTTTAAAAATCTTTTAGATAGTAACAATGACTGTGTATTTTCTTGGTCTGGACATTATTCAAGTTACTTTATGCCTGAAGATAAAAATTTTAAAATCGATTATGACTTCTTTAAATTTCCTTCACTTGTAAATAAAAATTCAATGGTTGGAATAGGTGACGTATTGGTTGCTACTAATGACAGAACAGACACAAAAATTGTTTTACAGTCCCTAGTTTCAAAACACTTTGGAAAGGATTGGATGGACGAAAGCGACTCTACTTATATCCCTGCAAACATCCTAAACGAAAATAAAATTTCAAATCCTATGCTTGAAAAAGAATTTTTACTAGTACATAATTCACTTAAAACAGATTCATTTCGATATGATGCAAGTGAGTTAATGGAAAGACGTATAGGTGCTAATGCTTTATGGAAAGCATTAAAAAGTTATATTGAACTAGGAAAAGAAAAATCTTATTTAGAAATTTATGACATTACAAAAGATTTAGACAGTAAATACTAATTAAGTAATTGCTAAACCTGTATCGGGGTCGAAATAATGTAGTTTTGTGGAATCAAGTGCTAAATTAATTTTGATATTGATATCTTCTAAGGCTCAAGTTCCATTTGGATATATTTTTCCAACATTTGAAATTGATATAGCACCCATAATAACTAGTTAATTGCAACTATAAATTGTAATTTTTAAAAGTCATTTGCTTTTTATTGTCCTTTAATCGATAAAGTTATCCGTTTATAATATCTTTATGATTGATGTTCCGATAAATAGAATTACTGCATTAAAAGACACTACTCCCGATACCAGTAATACCTCGTATGTTCTTTACTGGATGATTGCATTTAAACGAGTCCATTATAATTATGCATTACAAAGAGCAATTGAATGGGCTAATAAACTTTCTCAACCACTATTGATAGTAGAGCCTTTAATTTTAGACTATCCTATGTCAAGCATTCGATTTCATAAGTTTATGTTACAAGGAATGAAAGAGGTCGATTCTTATATTAGTACGTCAAATGCACATTATTATCCGTTTGTAGAGTCAACTGTAAAACAGTCAGAAGGTTTGATAAAGGAATTATCCGAAAATGCCTCTGTTGTAATTACTGACGACTATCCAACATATTTTGTACCTCAAATGACAGCAAAAGCATCTGGAGAAATCAATTGTAGATACGAGCTTGTGGATTCAAATGGAATTGTACCGATAAGACTTGCTGAAAAAGAATATGTGAGAGCGCATGATTTTAGAAGATACTTACATAAAAACTTAGAAGATTTTATTATTGAAACTCCACTTGAAAACCCTTTGGAGTTATTGAATAAAAAATTTGATTCCAATGTAATTAGTCGAGTTCAAAAAAAATGGGAACCAATTAACATTGAAAATATAGATTTAGATTATTTTTTAAATACTATCAAAATTGATAAGTCTGTTGAAGTAAGCGAAATAATTGGAGGATACTCAGAAGCCAGTTCCAAACTTGGTAGGTTTTTAAAAAAAGGATATTTTGACTATGCACAGTATAGAAGCGATCCCTCAAAAGACGCTAGTAGTGGTCTGTCTCCTTATTTTCATTATGGTCAAATTTCAACTCATGAAGTATTTGAAAAGATTTCAAAACTTGAATCGTGGTCACCTGAATCAATAAATCCAAAATTGGTAGGTAGGAGAGAAGGATGGTGGGGAGGTTCAAATAATTTTGAAAGCTTTATGGATGAGTTGATTACTTGGAGAGAACTTGGATACCACACATGCGTTAGGAGAGCTAACTATAACCAATACTCCTCTTTACCAGAGTGGGCTATTAAAACTCTTCAGGAACATGCTTCAGATAAAAGAGAATATGTATATTCTTTAGATGAATTTACATATTCTCAAACACACGACGAAATCTGGAATGCTGCTCAAAATCAATTAAGGACAGAAGGTATAATTCAAAACTATTTAAGAATGTTATGGGGAAAAAAAATTCTGGAGTGGACACCGAGTCCGCAGATAGCACTCTCCTACATGATAACTTTAAATGATAGATTTTCCTTAGATGGCCGAGACCCGAACTCATATTCTGGAGTTTTTTGGATATTAGGACGTTATGACAGAGCATGGGGACCTGAAAGAAATATTTATGTAAAAATTCGATATATGACAGCTGATTCAGCTGCAAGAAAATTTAATTTAACTCCATATTTGCAAAAATGGGGTAATGATTCAATTAAAATAAATAATTAAAATTTAAAAAAAAGTTACATATTTTGTAAAAAAAATTATCCGTAACTAATCACAAATTTTTAATCTTTATAAAATAATATAGTGATTAATTTCACAAATTATTTATAAACAAAGGAGTAGGCTAAATGGCTGAACTTACTTATAGACTT
>JBEROH010000028.1:0-14550 GCA_041234785.1 Candidatus Actinomarina sp.
AATCAGTTTGGATTTTAAATATTCTTTTAGTTCAAAACCTGCATGATCTGAACCAAAAATTAATTCTTTATACATTTAAATTAATTTAGTTATATCTAATAGCTCATCTATTTCGTTTTCAGAAAGCATATTATTTTCAAGCAACACTTCCTTAATCGTTTTGTTTAACTTCATTGCTTCTTTAGCTACCTCTGCTGCTTTGTCGTATCCAATTTGTGGTACGAGTGCAGTTACTAAAATTGAATTTTTTTGCACATTTTCTGATAAGTTTTCAGAATTAGGTTTTAAATCTCTTATTAACTTCTCTTCGAATACATCCAGACTTGAACCCAATAGTGAAATGCTTTCAAGAATATTATGAGCCATAATTGGAAGCATTGTGTTGAGTTCAAAATTTCCACTAGCAGATGCAAAAGCAATAGTTTGATCATTACCTATAACTTGTGCAGAAACTTGCATCATCATCTCAGGAATTACAGGGTTAACTTTACCTGGCATTATTGATGATCCAGGTTGTAATGCTGGTATGCTCAATTCATTTAGTCCAGAAACTGGCCCACTACCCATCCATCTAATATCATTCGCAATTTTAAACATTGAAACAGCTAGCGATCTCAAAGAAGATGAAAGTTGTACAATTTCTTCTCTTGAACCTTGTCTTATGAAATGGTTTTCAATTTCGCAAAACTCTACTTGTAAATGTTTGCTCAGTAAATTTGCTACATCTGAACCAAACCCACTTGGAGCATTAATACCTGTACCAACTGCAGTACCTCCAATAGCAAGCTTCTTTACATTCTCTAATGAATTTTCTATATCAATTTTTCTCTCAGTCAATAATGCGGCATATCCAGAAAACTCTTGTCCTAATGTAACTGGTGTAGCATCCATCAAATGTGTTTTACCATTTTTATAAACATCTTTCCAAGCCAGCCCTTTACTTTCAAGTGAATTAATCAATTTATCTATGTTGGGTATGAGTTTTTCATTTGCTTCTAAGACAGCTGCAACATTTGTTGCTGTAGGTATAACATCATTCGATGACTGACTCATGTTTACATGGTCATTAGGGTGAATAGATAGTCCAGAATTAGACATTGCTAATTTTGCAATAACTTCATTTGCATTCATATTTGTTGAAGTACCTGAACCAGTTTGAAAAATATCAATTACAAAATCTTTATCATATTTGCCGCTAATGACTTCTTCTGAAGCTTCAACAATTGCTTCAGCTATATCTTGGGTTAATAGTTCATTATCCAAATTTACTAAGGCCGCAGCTTTTTTGATTTCACCCAATGCTCTGATAAAAGTTCTAGTAAATTTTAATTTTGAAATGGGAAAGTTTTCAACAGCCCTCGCAGTTGATGCACCGTAGTTTGCTTCTTCAGGGACTTTGAACTCTCCCATAGAGTCTTTTTCAATTCTATATTTTTTATCCATTATGCATCTTGATATTGAGTGTATCCTCCAGAATCGACTTCTTCAATTAAATCTTTACCACCAGATTTAACAATATTTCCTTTAACAACTATATGAACTTTATCTACATCGAGATATTTAAGTATTCTTGAATAGTGAGTAACTAACAAATAGGAAGTTTCTTGCGACCTATTTTCATTGATTAGTTCTGCTACAGATTTTATTGCGTCAATATCTAATCCCGAGTCTATTTCATCTATTAATGCAAGCTTAGGTTGCTTTAAAGAAAGTTGAAATAATTCGGATCTCTTCTTTTCTCCACCAGAAAGATCTACATTAACTTCTCTACCTAAGAACTTTTCAACTTTAAATTTTTTAGCTTTAGAAATTATTTCTTGATCATCCAAATGTACATTTGAAGCTTTAACAAACTCCAGTAACGTTACACCAGATAGACCAACTGGATATTGAAACGATTGAAAAATTCCAACTTCTGATCTTTCAAATTGTTGAGATTCTAAAATTTGTAAATCTTCGAGGATAATAGAACCACTGGTTTCAAAGTCTGGATTTCCCATCAAAGCATGGCATAATGTTGACTTTCCAGAACCATTTGGTCCCATAACGGCATGCAACTCTCCTTTAGCAATATCTAAATTTATACCATTTAATATTTGTACTTCACCTATGCTTGCTTTTAAATTTTCGACTTTAAGCATCTTCTTTATCCTTAATAACTAAATTTGATTCAACAATTTCAACAATATAGGTTTTGACTGGTTTAGTTGCTGGTAAAGTGAGAGCTTTTCCTGACTCTAAGTCAAACTCAGCTCCATGAAGGGGACATTCAACTTTGCAATCATAAACTTCACCCTCAGAAAGAGAAGCTTGAGCATGTGAACAAATATTATTTAATGCGTAGAACTTATCATTTACTTTAAAAACAGCAATTTCTTCTCCTAGATATTCTGTAGTAACAACATGTGAATTTTCAAATTTTGACAACTCTATTGTTATCATTTTGGACCAGTATGAGAAAGAACACTACTATATTTTTTCATTATTTCATTTGCTACTTTTTTAGAAATACTTTCCCAACCTCTTTTATTTAATACTTCATTAAAAAAACCTTTAATAAGTAATTTTTCTGCATTTACTTTATTTATACCTCTTGACATAACATAGTGATAAAGGTTTTCCTCTATTGGGCCAACTGAAGATCCATGACCGCAAATAACATCATCACACAATATCTCAAGATTGGGAACTGATTGTGCACTAGCTGTTTTTGATATCAAAATATTTCTATTTTCTTGATGGGATTCTGTTTTTGTGGCCCCTTCTGCTATATGAATCGTACCTGTGAAGACAGATTTGCTTGAATCGCCTAAAACTCCTTTTGTGAGCATATTTGAGGATGTATTTTTTGCTATATGATTAACAAAAACTCTATTGTCATGAGTTTGAGTATTTTCTCCAAAATATACTCCATCAATATTAAATCCTGCCCCATTACCAACTAAGTCAATGTCGATTCTATTTCTAGAAAGGGAAGCTCCAGTGCTTACGGTATGGATATTTAAAAAAGCATCTTTTTCAATTTTTCCATAAATTGTATTTATTACTTTAACTTGATTGCTTGTATTGTTGTCTATAATGATTTCTAAATTTGAATTTTGTTTAGCAGAAATTTCGATAATCGAATACATATCCGAGGAAACCATATCACCAAAATTAATAAGTAGTTTCGCTGTAACATTTTTTTCTACATTAATGCCTATATAAGGGATTGCTAACTGATTATTTTGGAGATTTAATTTAATAAACTCTTCGTTGTTTTCAGAAAATTTAATAACAATACCACCAGAATTTTTTTGATACTGTTGAGCAATAAAACGATCAAGAGGACGCTTGTAATAACTATCAATCAAAGGAGTCATAAGATCTTCTAAATTTGTTAAATAATAACTAGTTAATTCTGTATTTTGTGAGCTTTTAACACCATTAAAATTAATATGAAAATTTAAATCTTCATGCAACTCTGATTCATTCTTGCTAACTTGAAAATCGTTAATTTCGTCAGAAAGCTCTATGTATTTCCAATCTTCATCTTTAGAACTTACTTTCTTTAAACTTTCGTAAGATTCAGCGACCAAAATATTTGAAAAATAATTTTTATCCAATATTTAAAACCTTAACCTACCGCGCCAGCTTCAATCATGTTTATCTCGATTAATTTATTAAATTCCATTGCGTATTCCATTGGAAGCGTTTTGGTAAACTCTTCAACAAATCCAGCAACTATCATTGAGGTAGCTTCTGCCTCAGAAAGACCTCGACTCATTAAATAAAATAATTGGTCTTCTCCGACTTTTGATACAGTTGCTTCATGGCCTATTTCAGCAGTAGATTCTTCAATCTCCATATAAGGATACGTATCAGACCTTGATTTATCATCCAAAATAAGAGCATCACACCTTACAAAACTTTTAGCAGTTTTTGAACCGTCTTCAACTCGAACAAGTCCTCTGTATGCTCCTCTTCCTCCTCCTTTTGAAATTGATTTTGATGTAATTAAAGAAGTAGTGTTTGGAGCTAAATGAACCATTTTTGCGCCAGTATCTTGATGTTGACCTGAGTTTGCAAAAGCAACAGATAGAACTTCTCCGTGTGCACCAGGTTCCATAAGATAAACAGATGGGTACTTAACAGTTAAACCAGAACCAATATTGGCATCAATCCATTCCATAGTTGCGTTTGCAAAAGCTTGTGCTCTTTTTGTAACTAAATTAAATACATCATTTGACCAATTTTGAATAGTTGTATATCTACACTTTCCAGAAGCTTTTACAATAATTTCAACTACAGCCGAGTGAAGTGAATCAGTTGTATAAACTGGAGCAGAACAACCCTCTATGTAATGAACAGATGCACCTTCATCAACTATTATTAATGTTCTTTCAAACTGCCCCATATTTTCAGCATTTATTCGAAAATATGCCTGTAATGGATCATCAATGTGTACACCTTTTGGAACATAAATAAACGACCCTCCTGACCAAACTGCAGAGTTCAAAGCTGCAAACTTATTATCTCCTGGAGGTATGATAGTTCCAAAATATTCTTTAACTAATTCTGGGTACTCTCTTACGGCTGTGTCCATATCACAAAAGATAACACCTAATTTTTCAAGATCTTCTCTGTTTTTATGATAGACAACTTCACTTTCATATTGTGCTGTTACTCCAGCTAAATAAGTTCTTTCTGCTTCAGGAATTCCTAGTTTTTCATAAGTTTGTTTAATTTCTTCAGGAACATCATCCCAAGAGTCAGCTTGATTCTCAGTTGGTTTAATATAGTAATAAATATCATCGAAATTTAACGTACTAAGCTTTTCTTTTGCAACCCATTCTGGCATAGGTTTTTCTAAAAATCGTTTGTATGCTTTAAGACGAAAATCTAGCATCCAAGTTGGTTCTCCCTTAATTTCAGACATCTTTCTAATGATTTCTTCGTTTAAACCTTTTTCAGGTTTGAAAACATTTTTTTCTTCATCATGCCAGCCGAGTGAGTATTTTCCTAAATCTATATCTACATTTGCCATAACCTTATCTTAATAATGTAATGGGGCAATCATAAAGAGTATCTCTTTAAATTATTATAAAAATTGAGTATTCTTTATACATGCCAGCAATTTTTATTAATCCAATAGATGACAATCATTTATCTTTATTACTAAAGCTAAATAAACAAAACCAAGATTTAAGAGTATTTATTTCAGATAAATTAGATAAAAATTTTATTGAAAAAATACCAGGAAAAAAAGCTATTGGTGATATTTTTGATGACTCACACATTTCTACTGCATGCGAAGGGGCTTATTGTGGAATTTTTTATGAAGGTTCCAATTTGGAATTGAGGGATATTTTTATTAAAGCTATCACTGAATCTAACTTAAAAAGAATTCTTTGGGTTTCAGAAAAAGAACCTATAGAGGAAATATTAATTCATGAACTTTTGACTTATGTACAATATTCTGAAAATGTTGATTACCATTCTAAAGTTTTAAATTTAGAAGAAGTAGACACTATTGACCAAAAAATTTTTGTTTTAAAATAGTCTCAAGTTAATTTTTTTTGGAAAATAAATATAGTTTTCAAACCTTTTCCAAGCATCGAGGATCCATGGATAAACATCGTATGAAGAACCCTGATATCTCATTTCAAAATGTACATGTGGTACTGTTCCTTCAGCGTTACCAGAGTCACCTATAAATCCAATTGTTTGACCGCCAATAACTGAGGCACCTACATAAATTTTTTCTGCAAAAGCAGTTTCAGGACCACCAAGGTTATCATTTCCAGAAATATCATCATTTAAGTGAACATAAAGTGAAAGCCATCCATTACCATGATCTATAGCTATGTAATAACCTGATGCTTCAGAGTATGCAAGTGTGTTTACCCTCCCATCTGCGACAGCTACAATCGGTGACCCTTTTGGTGCTCGAATATCAATCCCTTCATGAGCTCTTGCCCCATTTCCTCTGATTTCTCCCCAATCATCATAGAAATGAGAGTTTATTTCTATTACAGGAAAACTAAGAGTTTCAAGGAATTTAGTATGACTTGAAAAGGCAGGTTCTTGATAATTTAGAACACCTGTTAATAAAATTGTTATATATAGAATAAAATGTCTCTTATTCATCTAGTTATTCTAAAAGATGTAATATTTAGTTATGAAAAAAACTTCTTTTTTTAAAATCGGATCCGGATCAAGAAAAGCTTTTGTTTCTAGTTTTCAAGCTTCATCTGACTTAAATGAAGTTTTAGGCGAAAACAACAGTTCTAAGATAAAAAACAAAATTTTTTTAAAAAGTTCTGAAAATATGAGCGAGCTTATAGACAACTGTATTAGCTTAACAATTACATCTCCTCCATATAATATTGGCAAAGATAGTGATATCAATATGACAGATGATCAGTACTGGAAAATGATTAGAGATGTATTCAAAGAAACTTATAGAGTAACAAAATCTGGTGGAAGACTTGTTGTCAATGTTGCAAATTTAGGTCGAAAACCTTATATTCCATTTTCAGATTACTTTGTAGGAGTGTTGTCTGATATCGGCTTCATAATGAGGGGTGAAATTATCTGGCAAAAATCAAAAGGAGCAAATGCTAATTTCGCTTGGGGTAGTTGGCTTTCCGCTTCTAATCCAGTCATTAGAGATATTCATGAATACTGCCTTGTCTTTTCAAAAGATTCACTAAAAAATTCAGAAAGTGGAGAGTCAACTATTGAAAAAGAAGAATTTATGGAATCAACTTTATCAATATGGAATATAAAGGCTGCTAGGGCAAAAAAAATTGGTCACCCTGCTCCATTCCCTATTGAATTACCTAAAAGGTTTATAAATCTATATAGTTTTAAGAATGACCTTATCCTAGATCCATTTATAGGGAGCGGTTCAACTGCAATTGCAGCTAAACTTCTAGAACGAGATTTTATAGGATATGAAATTAATTCGGAGTATGTAGAGTTAGCTAATAAAAGAATTAAAGAATTAGTTAATTAACAAGATTCCAAGCTGAAAAAAGTTCTTTATAGACTTTGTTTTGAATTAGAAGTTTTTCATGTGTATCGAAACCAACCAATTTACCTTGATCCATAACGATAATTTTTTCAGCATTTAGTATGGTTTCCAGTCTGTGAGCAATGACAATAGAGGTTTGAAAGTCTAATAACTTGTCGGTAGCTTCTAAAATAGAATTCTCAGATTCAATATCTAAGTTTGCTGTGGCTTCGTCAAATACAATAAGCTCTCGTTTTGATAAAACAGCTCTAAGCAATGCAATAAATTGCCTTTCACCTGCTGAAACGTTTCCACCCCTTTCCCCTACTTCTTGATTCAGTCCATTTTCATATCTCTGAAACCAATCCAAAACTCCAATACTTTCTAATTCTTGTTCAAGTTTTATGTTTTCTGGATCTGAATAAGTTAAATTGTCTTTTATTGAACCTCTAAACAAAAAACTCTCTTGGGGGACATAAGCAATGTTACTTCTAGCCCACTTTTGACTAACTTCTTCAGTTGAAACTCCATAGAATTTAACATCTCCACTTATAGGAAGATAAAATCTTAAAATTAACTTAGCTATTGTACTTTTACCGGCACCAGTTTCTCCAACAATCGCAATTTTTTCTCCTTTTTCTATTGAAAATGAAACGTTATGTAAAACTGTGTCCCTTCCATATGAAAAATCAACATTTTCAAACTCAATAACTGTATTTTCTGACATTTCAGGTGAGATATTACCTTTATTACTCAATACAGGTTCTTGGTCTAAAATTGAAAATACTTTTTTCATTGAAGAACCAGCTGATCGTAGCAAGTCATAATTAAACGAAAGTTGAATTAAGGGATCAAAAAAGTAGTTAAGGTAAAAAAGCAAAGCAACAAGTTCACCAACTGTAAGTGTTCCTTCGCTAATTCTTATTGAAGCAAACCAAATTACTACGGCTATTGATGTAACTCTTGTTACTTCTAAAAAAGGAAAGTAAATAGCTATATTTTTTGCAGACTGCATATTTGCTTTTAAATGTTCGTCATTAATTTTTTGAAATCTACTTAATTGTGATTGTTCATCTGAATATGCTTGTATAATTCTTACACCAGATATGCCCTCTTGCAAAGAAGATAATACTTGTCCTATCCATTCTCTAACTGACCAATACGCTTTATCTGCGTGTTTTCGAAATATTTTTGTTGCTATTCCCAAAAGAGGAAGTATTAAAAAAGATAATATTGAAAGACGAACATCAACTAAAAAAACAGCAACAGTTGCGCCGAAAATTGTCAATAAGGAAGTGATAATGCTGCTTGCTCCCTCTCTAGCAAACTCATTTAAGCTTTGCATATCTGATGTCATTCTTGCAACTAACACACCTGTTTTATTTTTTTCAAAATAATTAATGTCTAGTGAAGATAAATGTCTGAATAATTTTTCTCTTATATTTTTAACATATGTTTCTCCGACCATACCAATAGCCATTAAAGCTTTACTAGCAACAAAATAGAGTGCAATCAAAGTAAGAAAATAGTAAAAGCTTTGTTCAAGTAGATATGAATAGTCAGATTTTAAAACTCCATTATCAATTCCTCTAGAAATTAACTGGGGACCAATCATTCTTATTGCGGTTCCTAGAAGGGCTATTAAAGAACTCCATAAAAATGGTTTACTTATTTCTGGGACCAGTCTGTAAGACCTAAAAAAAATATTTTCTTTCATACTCCAGTTCCAGATTTCTGATTATCTAAAAAGAGTGCTTGGTAACTATTTACTTTTTTTAATAGTTCAGAATGCAATCCTTGGGCTACCACTCTTCCTTGGTCAATATACACAACTTCATCACACAATTCGATTGTTGGAACTCTATTTGTAATTATTAATGTGGTCATCTCTGACATAACATTTTTTAATTCATTTCTTATTTCTTCTTCTGTTGAAGCATCTACTGCTGACAGTGCATCGTCTAAAACTAGAATTTTTGGTTTTCTTAATAAAGCTCTTGCTAAAGCAATTCTTTGTCTCTGACCTCCTGATAATCCATATCCTCTTTCTCCAACTTTGGTCTCATAAGATTCTGGAAGCTGAGAAATAAATTCGTGTGCTCTAGAAATTATTGCAGCTTGCTTGATGTCTTCTTTTGTAGCCTCACTAAAACCTAGTGAAATATTTTCTCTAGCTGAATTAGAGAATAAAAAACTTTCTTCAAAAGCAATACTTACTGAACTCCTTAGTTCTTCGAGTTTTAAATTTTTTATATCTACACCATCAATTTCAATAGAACCTGACTCAATGTCATATAGCCTTGGAAGCAAATAAGCTAATGTGGACTTACCTGAACCTGTTGATCCTACAATAGCTACTGTTTTTTTTCCTTCAACTTCAAAAGACAAGTCATCAAATATCTTCTCATTTCCATAACGAAAATTTACATTATGGAACTTAAGTGAACCATTCCCATCTGTTGGAAGGGTTTGCGTAACTTGTTGCTCAGAAATACTAGGAACTTCATTTAATAGCTCTAATATTCTATTTCCAGCTGAAACGCTTGATGGAATTTCTGATAAAAACCACGCTGTTATTCTTAGTGGCCAAATTAATAAAATAACATACTGAGTAAATGCTATAAACTCACCTAATGAAATATAATCATTTATTGATAGGTACCCACCTAGAATTAATACGAGTAATGTAATAATCATTGGTATTAGTTCAAATAATGGAACAAATTTAGTTCTAAGCTTTAAATAATCTAAAGAAGTGTCATAAATATTTTGAACGGCGTGCTCAATTTTTGTTGCCGCTAATTCTTCGTTACCAAATGCTTTTACAACCCTTATTCCCCCAAGTTGTTCTTCAACTTCAGTGGTCATAAATGCTTCTGCTTCTTTAACTTTTCTAGAAACGCCCATTGCTTTTGAAGAAAAGTTTGAAGCTAGCCATAATACTGCGGGGATAGAGAGAAGAACCATTCCCCCAAGGGGTAAATTTAGGCTTAGAAGGGTTCCGCTTAAGATAAAAAGCAAGAAGATATTTGCAGTTGCAAGTGGAGCAATTGCAAAAGCTAACCTAACTTGAGAAGCATCACTAGATGCGCGTGCCATTAATTCTCCAGTAGGAACCCTGTCGTGATAGTTAAATGCAAGTTTTTGCATATGCGTAAAAATTCTGTTTCTTATACTGGCTTCAAAATTGTATGAAACATGCATTCCATAATATCTTCTAGTACCTATTGATATCGCTCTTATATATCCAGCAATTAACATAAATGATATTAAAACAACTAAAATTTTTTGGTTTGAAGAAATAATCCCATCATCAATAATTCTTTTAATTAAATAAGGCTGCACTACAACAAGAAATACCCAAAGGATTGCAGAAACCATTGAAATGGTGAAGTTTCTTTTATTTTCTTTTATCCCTTGAAGAAAAAAACTAATAGCTTTTTTAAATTCTGGAGTTTTATATACTTTAAACACTTTTCCCATAGTAATTAACTTAAAAATTTAAAAATATACTAAGCAATACTTTGTGCATTATTTCACAAGCGTATTAAAGTTTTAAATATGATTGATGTGCTTGATAAAAAAATTGAAAAAGTTCTGGATTCAGCAGACAGAATGTTTATTGCAACAAGTGTAGGGGGCAATTCCTCAGGAGCTTCAGTATTTTTCAGTAGAGATGGTGAAGATTTAGTGTTCTTTACTTTCCACCCTACTCGTAAAGCTGAACAAATAAGATTAAATCCAAGAGTACATGTTGTTATTTGGCCAAAAGGACAAGAAGGTATTGAAGGTTTACAAATTGATGGAGAATGTTACAAAATTAAAGATGAAGAGGAAAAGAAAAAAGCCTACAAACTAGTTCTTGAAACAACAGAAGCTTTCAAAGAATTTATGGAAGATGAGTTTTTGATTAAAAATGATGTTGTCGGTTATTACAGGATAAAACCAACAACTATCAAATATGTTAATTTTTATCAAGATGTAAAGTTTGAGTGGAAAACATATCCAGCAAATAAAACTTCTGCATTGAAAATGGTTTTTAAGCTTGGGCTTAAAAGAGTTGGATTGTGGTTAAGAACCATTCGTGCACCTTTCTTAACAGCCACTTTTGCCCCAATCTTTATTGGAGCTGCTGTTGCTTGGAGTGATTTAAAAACTGTTGGTTTAGATACTTCATGGTCTTGGAAAATGTTTTGGCTTGTTCTTGGTGGTGCTTCTCTAGCACAGATAGCAACAAATTCATCTAATGACTATTTTGATCACACTTCTAACGCTGACGAAATAAACAAAGTTGCCAGTCCATTTAATGGTGGAAGTCGAGTAATTCAAGTAGGCTTAATGACACCTGGACAAGTCCTTTTAACGGCATTGGCTAGTATTTCCGGAACTATCATGATTGGATTATATTTAAATTTTCAGGTCAGCGGTGCTATGTTTGCAAATACACCTATATTATGGGCAGGTGTTCTTGGTACCTTTCTTGCTCTTGGATACACTGGAGATCCAATTCGCCTAGGCTATAAAGGTTTTGGGGAATTTGCTATTGCTCTAGGTTTTGGACCTGTTATGGTTATGGGTGCTCATTACGTCTTAACTGCCCCAATACACAACAATACCTTAAGCCAATGGAACTGGATCGAGGCCTTGATTGCTTCAATCCCTATTGCATTACTTGTGATGTTAATTGTTTGGATTAATCAATTTCAAGATGCTCATTCAGATGCAGCCGTAGGTAAAAATACATGGGTTGTTAGAACAGCTGAAAAAGGAGCTTGGATGAAACTTGAGAAACCTTTAAAACTATATAAACAATTTATGATAGAAGCTTTTATTGCTGTCGCATTTATCGGAGTCTTAAGTTTCTTTACCGAATATGGGACAGTTTTCGCGTTTATGGCTCTTCTCCCACTTTTGTTAGTCTGGAAGGCTTTTAAAATGGCCGATGAATGGTTGGTTAAGTGGAACAATCCGGAAGCAGACCGACAAAAAGTACCCTATGAGTTGCTTTTAGTTAATGTCTCAACTATTGGAATTCATTTCATAACTGGGATACTGCTTGCAGTAGCATATATATTGTAATTGTCAGAATCTGCAAATTTTTCAAATATATACAAATTCTATGATTCAATTAACTCATTATTCACATTAGGTTTTGATAAATCTTGGAGAGAAAAAGCTTCTAAACAATTAATTGGAAGTGACATACTCGATCTTGGCTCTGGAACAGGAGCTGCATATCAATTTTTAAAAAATTTTAATGTAACTGCTTTAGACCCTGATGAAAATATGTTAAAGCTAAATTTATTCTCTAAAAAAGTTGTTGCCAAAGCTGAAAATTTACCATTTGAAGATGCATCATTTGATAGTGTTTACTGTGCTTTTGTATGGAGAAATTTAACAAACGCCAATAAAGTACTTAGTGAAGTTTTTAGAATTCTTAAACCCGGAGGAAAGTTTGTTTTGTTAGATATGACTAGGCCCAAAAATAATTTTTTAAAAAGAATTCATAAGATAGGAACTTTTAAAACAACATTGTTGATTGGCGTGTTGACTACAAAATTAACGGAATATAGATTTCTTCATAAATCTTTAGATAAATATCCCCAACCAGAAATTAATTTATTAGAGAATCCATTTCATAGTTATTCAATAACTAGAATGGGTTTGTTTGGTTTTGTGTATTTAGCAGTTTTTGATAAATTATAGTTTCTATTTAGAAGCAAGAGTTTGAAAAAGTTGGCCAACTAAATCTTGAGGTAAATTTCCTGTTCTTCTAGCAACAACATTTAAGTTTTGATCTAAAAATACCCAATAAGGAAACGCATTTAAACCATAAGCTGTTCCAATTTCACGATCTAAGTCATATATTTGAACTTCTGACCATCCTTCACGTTCAAGCCAATCGTGAGGAGGGTAGTTGTCTCTTGATCTGTCAATTGAAGTAGCCACTGCAATAATTTCAACACCATTTGGAACGCCTACAAGATTAATATACTCTTGAACTGAAGGAACCTCTTTTTGGCAATACCCACACCAATGAGCTAAAAACAAAAGTACTTTTGCATTACCATTTTTTTCTAAAGAAATAATTTCAGATTTTTCATTTGGTCCAGAAAAAACTGGAGCTGATAAACCAATTGCTATATTGTCGTCATTTTCACCAGCATACTCTGGCAGAAAATCACCAGAAACTGAAGTTTCACCTACTGGAAGATTACCATCTACTGGTTCATCTACAAGCGATACGCCAATAGCAATCGCAAGTCCAATAACAAGAACTACAGCACCAATAATAATAAAGTTTTTATTCAACTTTTTCCTTCCTCGATAAATCATAATACAATACAGATAAAAATATTGATAAAAAAGCACTAGCGGCCATTACAGGAATGCTTATAAATCCGAAAATATCGACATATTTAAGATTACAGGGAACATCAATAGCACATGAGCCTCCGCCTCCACCACCATTTTGTAAATAAACATGATAAAGACCAATAAAAAATCCAATAAAACTTATGTAACTTAGTCTATAAATTTGTTTATTAAAAAAACCTAAAATTAATACAAGTGCTATAGGGTACATTAAATATCTCTGATACCAACAAAATTTGCATGGGATAAAACCAACCACTTCTGAGTAAATGACACTTCCAGCTGTACTGAAGACTGCTACTGCTGTTGCATAGTTGTAAAATTGATCTGTAATTAATTTATTAAATTTTTTTTTACTTATGACAAGGTATAAAATTACTCCACTTATCAGCCATGAAATTAACGTAAAGAATCCAAATAGCGTATTAAAAAAAATTATTATGTCCATATGAAATTTTAACTCAAAAAAAATGATAGGCGGACAATGCCGCCTATCATAAATTATTATGAGAAAAAGTTTAGACTTTTTCTCCTGATTTAATTCTTGCCATTCCAAGAACTAAGACACCAAGACCAACTTTATTTACAAGGTCAGCAATGGTATAAAGCAATTCCCTAAGGTCAGCTAATTCAGCGCTTACAACTGGTGCAAGATATCCTAATGGATAAATTACCCATCCAACGAGAATGAGTTGCTTAATTTTCTCAAATTGTTCAGCTTCTGCAGCCTTAAGTCCCTCTCCTTCTGCTTGAAGGTTTCTAAGAATGTATACATATGCAACCATGGAAAGTACAAAGCCAATCCAATACTGATCAGAACCAGCACTAGCTGTTTCACCATAGTAACCTGCACCAATCATCACTAAAGCTGCTAATCCCCAATTACGGAATTTTTCAGCAGCAACAGCTCCGACGGAAGTTACAGCTATTACTTCAACCAACATTAAAGGTACTGTAAGTACCCAGTCAACATATCTTAGAGGAGTATCAAAATCTCCTGAAGCAAATGAAACAGTCATCTTTTGATAGTGATACCATGCGATTCCTGTTACAAGAGCTGAGACGTATACACCTCTTCTCCATTTAGGATCGACTTCTCTAGATGACATTAATAAGAATACAGTACCAGCCAACATTCCTACGGTAGCCACCATAAAAAGAGATCGGAAGAGCACACG
>JBEROH010000042.1:0-13868 GCA_041234785.1 Candidatus Actinomarina sp.
ATAAAACTTCTTGAAACTGGAATAAAAACCCTTGGAGAAGAATATACTGACCAGCTTTTTGAATCAGTTTCTAATCCGTTTGCTGGTTTATTAGTTGGTATTTTAGCTACTGTTTTAGTTCAATCTTCTTCAGTTACCACTTCAACAATTGTTGGTTTAGTTGGAAGCGGAGTTTTAAGTCTAGAGTACGCAATTCCAATGGTCATGGGTGCAAATATTGGTACTACTGTGACAAACACAATCGTTTCATTCGGACATATAAGAAGAGAGCAGGAGTTTAAAAGAGCTTTTGCAGCATCAACAATGCATGATTTCTTTAACTTGTTAGTTGTAATAATTTTATTCCCAATTGATTTGTATACAAATGTCATTACAAGAATGGCTGAAACTGGTACAGAAATATTTATTGCAACAGGATTTTCTGTAACAAATCCTAATAGTCCTATCAAAAATGCTATAAAGTGGGGTGCAAATACGATAATGGATGGATTAAATTCAATACAATTTATTAGCAATCTAAATGCAAATTCCTACAAAATTTATGCATCGCTTCTTATTGTTTTAGCAATAATTTTAATTTTTACTTGTTTGAAAAACGTTGTTTCAAATATGAAATCAATAATGCTAAATCAAATTGAGTTTGGTTTAGATAAAGTATTATCCAAAGGAGGGGGATTATTTGCAATTTTAATTGGAATTTTAATAACAATTTCCGTACAAAGTTCAAGCATTACAACATCAATAATAGTTCCGATTGTGGGATCAGGTATATTGAGTGTTGAGAATGCTTTTCCAATTACACTTGGAGCAAACATTGGGACAACAGTCACCGCAGTTCTTGCTAGCTTTGCTGTTGATAACATTGCAGGTTTAACTATAGCTTTACATCACGTAATTTTTAATTTTCTAGGTGTGTTAATTGTTTATCCTTTCAAAGCAGTAAGAAATATTCCAGTAAATCTTGCAAAATCTTTAAGTGCTGCAACGGCCAAAAGAAGGTATGTTGCATTGCTTTATGTATTAATAGTATTTGTTACTATTCCATTACTTGGAGTAGTACTATTTAATTAAGGAGAAAAATGAGTAAAGATTCAATTGATCAAATAGAATCTAAGTTAAGCCAGATGTTAACTGAAAGTACAAGAATGTACGAGACAGTAATGAACTGCTTGTTGGGTGACACAAATTTAGACTTAGTTAGAGATGACTTGTATGCAACAGATAAGGAAATTAATAAACTGCATAGAGAGGTAAGAAGAGAGATGATAATTCACTCTGCAGTACATTCAAGAAATTTAGATATCCCACTGCTGCTTTCATTTATGACTATGTCGAAAGATATTGAAAGAATTGGAGATTACTGTAAAAATTTATTTGAAATTGCTGAGACAGGGAATACTTTTGCAAAAGGCGATCACTCAGATGAGTTTAAAGCTTTAAAAAGTGACATTAGCAAATTGATTATCTATTTGCAGTCATGTCTGAGTCTAGATGATGAATCAAAAACTCAAGATCTTATAACACTTGCTCAAACTACAACCAAGAGTCTTGATAAAAAAATTACTGCTTTATTAAATAAAACGGTAGAGACACAATTTCCTGTTGCAACAACTTTGTTCTACAGGTATCAAAAAAGAATTGTTTCTCACATAATTAACGCAAGCACAGCAATAATTATGCCTACTGACAAAATTGATTATTTAGACGAGTAAAAGGTTAACTTTACTCTACGTTCCAAGTTCCCAAGCTACGTAGTAGTTGATCTATGTTTCCGTCACCTTTTTGTTCTTTAGAAGTTTTTATTTGTTCATGTACTTCATCTGTAAAAGAGTCTCTCTGAATTTTTCTGAATACTCCCACCGGAGTAGGGCCATATGGACCATGTGAGAGTCGTGATAATGAAAATGCTACAGATGGGTTTTGTTTGTAAATATCATGAACATAGATTTCCGACTCAGGTACTTCATTAGTATTTACAATAATCGCTTCACCTTGACGAATAACTACAGCTTTTTCGTCATTAGCACCAAAAACAGTTTTTTGACCATGTACTAAGTCGATACGATTTGAAACCTTACCTTCTTTTGAAGTAAGTTGCTCAAAAGCTTTATCGTTGAATACATTACAATTCTGATATATTTCTATAAATGCAGACCCTTTATGAGTGGATGCTTCTTTTAATACACTAGCTGTAAGTTCTCTATCCATATCAATAGACCTTGCAACGAATGAGGCTTCAGCTCCTAAGGCTAGACTCATTGGATTTAAAGGCATTTCAACTGATCCGAAAGGGGAAGACTTAGTTTTCTTTCCCTCTTCACTTGTTGGAGAGTACTGTCCTTTTGTTAAGCCATAAATTTGATTGTTAAACATTAATATTTTTATATTTACATTTTTTCTCAAAGCATTAACGAGATGATTTCCACCTCTTGACAAAGCATCACCATCACCTGAAACTACCCAAACTGATAGATCTGGATTTGCTACAGAAACACCAGTTGCAACGGCTGGAGCTCTTCCATGTATAGAATGGAGTCCGTAAGTGTTCATATAATAAGGAAATCTTTATGCACATACTATTCCTGAAACAAATACAATTTTTTCTTTGCTTATACCAAGCTCTGTCATAAAATTTTGAACTGAAGCCAAAATTGTATAATCACCACAACCAGGACACCATTTTACTTCTTGGTCGCTTTGGAAGTCTGTTCTTTTATACGTGACTGGAATTTTACTCATTTATTATCCCTTCAATCTTATCAACAAGCTCTTGAGCGGTAAAAGGTTCTCCCGCAACTTTATTAATTCCCCTAGCATCAATTAAAAATGCATCTCTAATTAATTTAAGGAGTTGTCCTGTATTTAATTCTGGGATAATTACTTTTTTAAATTTAGATAATATTTCATAAGTATTATCAGGAAATGGATTTAGATGAACAAAATGGCTACTTGCAACTTTTATACCTTTTGCATTCAATCTATTCACAGCTTGTGTAATAGATCCATAAGTTGATCCCCATCCTAAAATTAAAGTATCGGCAGATTCATCACCGTGAATTGTAAGTTTTTCAATATCGTTAGCTATATTTGCTATTTTCCATGCCCTCATATCAGTCATATATTGATGATTAGCTGAGTCATAAGAAACATTTCCTGTTCCTTCTTCTTTTTCTAATCCACCAACTCTATGTTCTAATCCAGGTGTTCCAGGAACTGCCCATGGTCGGGCAAATGTTTGTACATTTCTGAGAAATGGCATAAAAGCATCTTCAGTGTTAAGAGTTGTAGTTAAGTTTGTTGAGAGTTTTTCAAGGTCTGTTGAATTAGGTAGCTGCCAAGGTTCAGAACCAGTTGCTACATAATTGTCAGATAAGAGTATTACAGGGGTCATATATTTCAAAGCTAATCTTGCAGCTTCATATGCTGCAAAAAAGGCATGTGCAGGAGATTTAGCTGCAACAACTGGAAGTGGAGACTCACCGTGTCTTCCATAAAGTGCGAATAGTAAATCTGATTGTTCTGGTTTAGTAGGTAAACCAGTAGATGGACCACCTCGTTGAACATTAACCACAACTAAAGGTAGCTCAGCTGAAAGTGCAAGAGAGATAGTTTCGCTTTTTAAAGCCAAACCTGGACCACTTGTTCCAGTTACAGCTAGTTTGCCTGTAAAGGAAGCTCCAACCGATGCAGCTGCAGCAGCAATTTCGTCTTCAGCTTGAAAAGTAATAACGTTAAAGTTTTTATGTTTTGAAAGCTCATGTAAAATGTCTGAGGCTGGAGTAATTGGATAACTTCCATAAAACAGCTCCAAGTTAGCATTTTTAGCAGCAGCTATGAGACCCCAACTTAATCCAATATTGCCATTTATATTTGTATATTCTCCTTTTGGTAATGAAGCTTTTTCAATATTGTAAGTGTGATGGAATGCCTCTGTGGTAATTCCAAAATTATAACCAGTTCTAAGTGTTTTAATGTTAGCTTTTGCTATCTCAGGTTGTTTTTTAAATTTTCCATTTATCCAATTCTCTGTATCTTCGAGAGGTCTGTTAAATGTCCAGGAGATTAACCCAAGAGCAATCATGTTTTTAGACCTTAAAACAGCTCTACCCGGTATATCAAATTCTTCAAGGGCTTCTTTAGTAAGTTTTTCCATTGGGACTTGGAAAACTCTATACCCGTCTAATTCACCAGACTCTCTAGGGTCTACTTTGTATCCAGCTTTAGTAAAGTTCTTTTCAGTAAAAGCATCTTCATTTATGATAAGCATTCCATTTGGAGTTAAATCATGCAAGTGAGCTTTCAATGCAGCAGGGTTCATTGCAACTAGAACGTCAGGATTATCACCAGGAGTTAAAATATCAAAGTCAGCAATTTGAACTTGAAAAGAAGATACTCCAGCAATTGTGCCTTGAGGAGCTCTGATCTCAGCAGGAAATGCAGGAAGTGTAGCTAAGTCATTACCAAATACTGCTGAAGTGTCAGTGAACCTTGTTCCAACAAGCTGCATGCCATCACCTGAGTCACCAGCAAATCTTATTGTGATTGCAGGTATAGATTCAATTGTTTTATTATCAGTACTCATTTATTTTTCATTTTATATTGTAATCTTTGCTGGGATAATGTGATTTCATTTTGTTGTGTTCCTATACAAAATTCTATATTTTCACCAGAGCAACATTCTGCTTGGTTTAGTCCATACATGGAGCAGCTATTTTTAACACATGCTGCATGACCATGTAAATAAACTAGTTCACTTTTACACCAACTGCAAACCAAAGTGTTATTCATAAGATTTAATTCTATATATTGGCCAGTATCGGTATTTTACTTTCCAACAATTTTCTAAACTAATTGGACCCAAAGTTCTCGAATCGCTTGTAGAAATTTTTCTTTGATCACCAAGTACAAAAACTTCGTTATCACCTAATGTTTGAGAAGTAAAATTGTCTGTTAAAGATTTACCCCACACATCTAAAGTGGAATCATTATTAATAGAAACAACACCGTTTTCGGATTTTATTGATTCCCTAGGTAAGCCAATGACTCTCTTAACAACATCAATATTTTTCTCTAAATTATTAAAAATTAATATGTCACCTCTGTTAATTTCATTAGAGTTTTTTATTGCTATTACATAATCGCCTTCTAACAGAGATGTTGCCATGCTTTCTTCCTTAATTTCATATGTAGTAAAGTTTTTCTTGTCACTTTTTATGAAGATGTATATAAAAATTATAAAAAGTGTTTTAAAATTAATTATTCTTTTTGCTGTTTTAAACATATTGTTCTATCCAACTTATAATATATAAAAAAAGGAGTTTTATGAACTTATTTAAACCAAAAAAAATAGCTTATGCTCATTGTGACCTTCCATGTGGTGTATATGATCCAGCTCAAGCAAGAATCGAAGCAGAATCAGTATTAAATGCTTCGAAAAAATATCACGATTCAGATGATGCTAGTTTTAAACAAAGATGCATCACTATTAAAGAAGAAAGAGCTGAAGAAGTAAAGCATCACTTATGGGTTTTATGGACTGATTACTTTAAATCAGAACACTTAGAGAAGTATCCTAATTTACACGACCTATTCTGGAAAGCTACAAAAAAAGCTGGTGAAGCAAAAAAATCAGAAGATCCAAAAGTTGGAGAAGAGTTACTTACTTTAATTGATGAAATAGATGTAATTTTTAAAGATTCAAAATCTTAATCGAATTTCTTAAACAGGAGTCCAATTTCTTTTAATTTTTCTCCTGTTGAGATTTTGTTAACTTTCCACTTAAAGTTAGTTTCTTTTTTGATAGCATTTTGAACTTTTAAACTTGTACTTGGCATAAATGGAAATAGTAAATTAGCACAAGAGTCAATAGCTGTTACTGATGTATATAAAATTCTAGCTGCTCGTTTATGGTCTGTTTTTACTTCTTTCCACGGTTCTGTATTATTTAAATAAGCATTTACTAAAGATACACACTTCATGGTTTCCTGTAAGGCATTCTTTAGTTCTACTTTTTCAATTAAATTACCGACTTTAATGTATGCTTGATCAAATTGATCTATCAATTTATTATCCAGGTCTAGTTTTACACCAACCTCCTGTAGAATTTCAATGTTATTATTTACTAAAGTACTGACTCTTTGCACAAGATTTCCCCATGCAGCAACCAATTCTTCATTGTTTCTTCTAATCATTTCTTCTTCACTTATTTCTGAATCGGATTGTTCAGGTAAGACAGAAGCAAGTGCATAACGCAATGCATCGGGGTTCCACTCTTCTAAATACTCTTCCAAACTCTTTCCTATACTCCGACTTGCAGACGCTTTCTCTCCCTTGATTAAAATATATTGATTTGCTGGAACATTGGTCGGTAAATTTAGATCTTCATAACCTATTAATATACTTGGCCAAATTACAGCATGAAAAGGGACATTGTCTTTACCAACGAAATAATATGATTCTGAATCTGGATTTATCCACCAATCTTTCCACTTATCAGGTTCTCCTTTAATTTTTGACCACTCTTTTGATGCAGAAAGATAGCCAATAACAGCCTCAAACCAAACATAGATTTTTTTACCCTGCCCTAGATCGTCAACGGGAATATCAATACCCCAGTCAAGATCTCTGGTTATAGCTCTATCAATCAGACCTTCTCTAACAAAAGATTTAGCCCAATTGATTACATGTGGTCTCCAATCATTTCTTGAATCTAAATATTTCGTTAATTCATCCTGAAGTAAGCTTAATTTTAAAAAGAAATGTTCTGTTTCTTTGAATTCAGCTGGTTTACCGGAAATTTTACTTACTGGATTTATCAATTCTTCAGGATCGAGAGTTTTGCTGCATTTATCACATTGGTCTCCACGAGCTTCGTTATAAGAACAGAATGGGCAAGTGCCTTCTACATATCTATCAGGTAGGAATTTTTTTTCAGTTGCATCATACGCTTGTAATGATTTTTGTTTATCGATAAATCCATTTTTTAAAAGTTTATTAAAAATATCATGAACAACTTCTATATGAGTTTCTGTCATAGTAGTCGTGTAATTATCCCAAGATATATTTAATTTCTCCCAATAACCTAAAAACTCTTTATGGTATTTATTCACTATATCTATAGGTTGTACACCTTCAGCATCAGCACGAACAGTTATTGGAGTACCGTGTACATCGCTACCAGAGACCATTAAAACATTGTTGCCAATAATTCTGTGATATCTTGCAAAAATATCAGCCGGCAGGTATGCACCTCCAATATGCCCTAAATGTCTTGATCCACTAGCGTATGGCCAAGCTACAGATACTAATATATTTTTCGACATGCATTAAGAATAGCCTATTTAATGCTTCTATAGAAAAATTAGTACTACCTAAAAAACTTTAATTCATTTAGCATTAATTTATGTCAAAAACAAAAGTAACTGGTGTCAATAATTTAGACTGGGCAGATGTCTTAGAACATATTTATGATTCTAGAATTGATACAGTAGGCCTCAATGAGAGAGTTGCATCTTTAGCTACTAGGAGCATTAAGAACGAATCAAAACTTGAAGCATTAAATCTTATAGTATCCATGTGTGATTTAACAACACTTGAAGGAGAAGATACAGAAGGAAAAATTGCTCAAATGTCTGCTAAAGCCGTAAAACCTGACCCCACAGATCGATCTATTCCTAGCGTTGCAGCTGTATGCGTTTATCCATCACTTGTTAGTAGTGCCAAAGAAAAAGTAAAGAATTCAAAAGTAAAAGTTGCAGCAGTTTCATCTTATTTTCCAAGTGGTCAAGTACCAATGGAGTCCAAACTATTAGATACAAAATATGCTATTGATCAGGGTGCTGACGAAATTGATATCGTAATAAATAGAAAAGCCTTTTTAGAAGGTGACTACAGGAAAGTTTTTGATGAAATTGTTGCCCTAAAAGAGTTATGCGGGAATGTTCATTTAAAGACCATTCTTGAAGTTGGAGACCTAAAGACATACGAAAATATACGTAAAGCAAGTATTATTTCTCTTGCAGCAGGTTCAGATTTTATCAAAACTTCTACTGGTAAATTAGCCATAGGATCTTCTAGGCAAGCATGTTATGTAATGTCCAAAGCAGTATTAGACTTTCAATCTATGACTAGCATTCAAGCAGGAATTAAAGTTGCAGGCGGGATTCGAGATGCAAAAGATGCAATAAGATATTTGGTTTTAGTTAATGAGGAAATGGGAAAAGAGTGGCTTAATCCAGACTTGTTTAGATTTGGAGCTTCTAGTTTACTTGATGATGTTCTGAAACAAATTAGAAAATTGAAGACTGGTGCGTATCAAGCAAGTTATTATTTTCCTAGAGGTTAAATTAAAATGATTGATTGGAAATACTCAGAGTCTATTGAATCTTCAGAAATAGTTTCTATTAAGAATAAATATTCAAACTATATTGGTGGAAAGTTTGTTGACCCAATAAGTAAGAAGTACATGAATACCGTTTCTCCCTCAACAGAACAAATACTTTCTAAAGTTCCTTTGTCTAACGAAAAAGATGTGGATAAAGCAGTTAAAGCAGCACAAAATGGATTTGAAATGTGGTCAAACATTTCTCCATATGAAAGATCGCAATATTTATTTAAGATTGCCAGGTTGATTCAAGAAAGATCAAGAGAGTTTGCAGTTTTAGAATCATTAGATGGTGGAAAGCCAATAAAAGAATCACGTGATTTTGATTTACCTCAGGTTGCCGCAAATTTCTTCTACTTTGCAGGTTGGGCAGATAAAATTGATATTTCTTGGAACATGAAAAAATTGAAACCATATGGTGTAGTAGGTCAAATAATTCCTTGGAATTTTCCTTTGTTGATGCTTGCATGGAAAATTGCACCAGCTTTAGCAACAGGTAATACAGTTGTATTAAAACCTGCTGAAACAACTTCCTTAACAGCACTTCACTTTGCTGAACTATGTCAACAAGCTGGCTTACCGGAAGGGGTAGTGAATATAATTTCCGGTGATGGTTCAACTGGCGCCAGCATAGTGAACCATAAAGATATTAACAAAATTGCTTTTACAGGTTCTACACAAGTAGGAAAGTTAATCCAAAAATTATTAGCTGGTAGAGATGTAGGTCTAACTTTAGAGTTAGGTGGAAAAGCTGCAAATATTGTTTATGAGGATGCAGCTATCGATCAAGCTGTTGAAGGTGTAGTGAATGGTATATTTTTTAATCAAGGACATGTTTGCTGTGCTGGAAGCAGGTTACTTCTACAAGAATCAATACATGATCAATTTATAACAAAATTAGAAAAAAGAATGCAAACTTTGAGAGTTGGTAACCCTCTTGATAAGAATACAGACATTGGAGCTATCAATTCCAAAGAACAATTAGATAGAATTACAAGCCTTGTTAATGAGGGTGTTTCTGATGGAGGAGAATTATTTCAAATTGAATGTGAATTACCTGGAAATGGATTTTGGTTTAAACCAAGTTTATTTACCAATGTTCAGCCGTCTTATAGCATTGCTAGAGAAGAAATATTTGGTCCTGTGTTAACAACGTTAACTTTCAGAACCCCAGAAGAAGCAATTGAAATTGCAAATAATACTGAGTATGGTTTATCTGCGGGAGTGTGGACCGAGAAGGGCTCCAAAATTTTATGGACAGCAGACAGATTGGAAGCGGGAGTTGTTTGGGCTAATACATTTAATAAATTTGATCCGTCATCACCATTTGGTGGATTCAAAGAATCAGGATTTGGAAGAGAAGGTGGACGACATGGACTCCTTTCATATTTAAAGGCAGAATAATGATTGAAGTTAAAAAAACTTATAAAAATTATGTTGATGGTAAGTATGTTCGATCCGAATCTGGAAAAACTTACAAAATTAGTGTCAAAGATGAATTATATGAATTACCTTTAACTTCCAAGAAAGATGTTAGAGATGCTGTAACTTCGTCAAAATCTGGTTTTATCAAATGGAAAAATACTAGTCCATATACTCGTACACAAATAATCTACAGACTTTCTGAAATGCTAGAAGGTAATAGAAACAGTTATTTAGAGTTACTAACGAAAAGTGGACTTAGTAAATCCAAAGCTAAAAGTGATTTTGAATTAGCTAAAAAAAATATTATATGGTTCGCTGGTCTAGCAGACAAATGGGAACAGTTAGTTGGTAATCTTAATCCCGTTTCTGGTGAATACTTCAATATTTCTCATCAAAATCCAATAGGAGTGGTTTTTAGTTTAAATAATAAAACTATTTCATTAAACAATTTAATTTTAAGTTTAATACCTCCATTGACAGTTGGATGTTCAGTTATTTCATTCTCTAAAGAATCTGGAATATTAGGATTAAAATTTGCTGAGGATATTAATAACTCTGATCTTCCATCAGGAGCTTTAAATATCCTTTCTGGAGATTTCCTTAAAATTGTAAATGATGTAAGTAAACATGTTGAAATAAACCTTATTGCTTTACATGACGATTTGAGTATTGAGAATGTAAAACTTATCGAAGTTAATGCCTCAGAATCAGTTAAAAGAATTAAAAATATACCAAACACAGAAGGTTTATCTTCAATAATGCCATTTCTAGAAACTAAAACTGTTTGGCATCCAAAAGGTACTTAAAACTGTCTTACACAAATTTTAAAGTTAAAAATAACTCATACCCTGTATTAGGTACTTTGAATCTATCAAAGTACCTAAAATTTATTACTATTTATATATGAACTACTTGAAGTTATCTGATTTACCAATCCCAAATGTATATAAAGAGCTTGAAGGTGAGTTTGTAACATTTGACCCTGAAAAAGAAACTTTAATTTGTAAATTTCCTATTCTTTCAAAATTTTTTAATCCAATGGAAACAGTTTTGGGTGGGATTTTAGATGCATATATGGACTGTACAATGGGACCGTTAAGTTTTTTACTTGGTGAAACTGTTGTTACCAAATCATTTAATGCAAAATACATTAGACCAGTAACACTTAAAAATAAATATTTAGTTTCAAAGGCATGGAGAGATTCAATTACAGAAAAAGGATCGCTTTATAAAGCAGAGCTTCACTTTGAAGATAACCAAATTGCAGCAATTTCTGAAGGACTATTCGTTAACCCAAATACTTAATTTCTTTTTTTTGAAAATTGAAATGCTGAAATAATAACAATTAGCATTCCTAAAAGTTGTACTATACCTGTTATTTCATTAAGAAAAAGATATCCAAAAATAGATGCAAAAATTGGAATTATATAAACTGTCATGGATCCAATAATTGCACCAACATCATCTATTAATTTATAAAAAGAAAGAAAAGCTAAACCGCTAGATCCAATTCCCAGTAAAAGCATAGGAAGTAATGAAATTTCTAGAGTTGGATTTTTAAACTCTGAATTTAGCAATAAAAGAATTACAGAAAAAAGTGTTGCATATCTTAAAGCAATTTTTAAAGTGCTTAAGGATCCAAATTTTTTTATTAGAGGCTGGACTGTGTTAGCAGCCAGTCCGTAACTTATCGAAGCTAATAATGCTAATTCAGTTCCTAATCCAATATCCATAATAAAATTATCTAATTCGAAAGAGACAAGATAAATCCCTATAAAACCTGTAAATAAATAAAATTTTTGTAATTTCGATACTAATTGTTTGAAAAAAAGCACTCCGAATAAGCTAATAAATATTGGAGTTGTTCCATTAATCAAACCAGCAAGGCTTGAAGTAATGGTTTCTTCTGCTTTTGCAAAAAGATAAAAAGGTAAAGACATCCATAACAATCCAACAAGAGCAAGAGTTAAATGTTTCTCTATTGGAAAGTTAACTTTTTTAATTGGTAGTAAGTTTATAAATAGCATCCCGATTAAAATTCTGTAAAAAGCTATTTGAAAAGGGTCTAGCTCATCTAGTGCAAATTTCATAAGTAAAAATGAAGAACCCCACAATGAGGAAGTAAATATCATTTGAAAATAATTTTTAAGCTTCACAATATTCCTATTTTGAACAAGAGTCACCATCCAACAGGGTAGGTGGATTAGTGTAGTGGTTCAAACTGACACAAAAGGTGACTCTAAATTATTATAGAAAGCTTATTTTTTATTGGTCAGTGAGAATTATCGTTTTTTCTCTCATACCCAATAATTTATTTATAGGTAAATCAAAATCTTTGCCAATTTTAGATAATATCTCTTTTTTACCTTCTCCTGTTGCAAGAATGTAAATATTTTCTATTTCCAAAAGTAATTTAAACGTAGAAGTAATTCTCCATTTAGAGAGAATGTTTACTTCGGTTTCAACGAAACCTTTTTTGGTTGAATTAAGTGCATTCGAAAAAGGGAATAAAGATGCAATATGTCCGTCATCCCCAACACCTAATATTGCAGAATTAAATGTTTGTATATTTTCTAAAACTAACTTTGAATAGTACTCTGCTGATTTTTGAGGATTTTCATAATATTGATAGCTTAATAACTTAATAGCTGTGTCTTGAAAGATTGAATTTATCATCCCTTGGTTTGAATATTCATTTTTTAATTCAACGTGTCTTTCATCTACTGTCCATACTGTTATAGATTTATTTTCTTTAAATTTCTCTGCAATTTTTTTATATAAATACAGTGGCGTACTTCCACCTGATAAACCCAAGTTATAGTTATTACTTTTAGATATTTCAGTTGATATTATTGATAATAGTGTATTACTTACATCTTCGTGTGTCTTATCTCTAATAATCTGAATTGAGTCTTTCATTTCTTTTGATACTATTTAATTTTAAGTACTATCAATGTTAGTGGAAAAATCTATACGTATTAAGGGTAAGAATAAATTAACTGGAAATATCAATATTTCTGGTGCAAAAAATGCAGTTTTAAAACAAATGATTCTCCCAATCTTAGCTGAGGGTGACTATAAAATTAAAAATGTTCCTGAAATTGCTGATGTCATATATATGCAGGAAGTTTTAAATGTTCTAGGCATACAATCTAAAATGAGCAATAAAGTTCTTGATATTGAATCACCAAAAAATATTTCAAATGAAGCACCATATGAAGTTGTGAAAAAAATGAGAGCCTCAATAATTGTATTAGGTCCATTACTTGCTCGGCAAGGAGAGGCTCAAATTGCTTTTCCAGGAGGTGATCAGCTAGGTCCAAGACCTGTAAAGATGCATATCGAGGCATTAGAGAAAATGGGTGCAACATTTAATTTAGACCACGGCGTATTAATTGCAAAAACAGACGGACTTGTAGGAGTTGAAATAAATCTTCCTTACGCATCTGTCGGTGCTACTGAGAACACCCTGCTTGCTGCTGTTCTGGCAAAAGGAACAACAATAATTGAAAACGCAGCAAGGGAACCTGAAGTAGTAGATTTAGTAAAAATGCTTATCAAAATGGGAGCTGACATTGAAGGTGAGGGTACAAGTGAAATTACTATTAGAGGAGTAGAAAAGCTTCATAGTACTAATCATGAAGTGATTGGAGACAGGGTTGTAGCGGGTACTTATTTAGGTGCTTTTTTAGCAACCAATGGTTCAGGAAAAATTATTGGAGTCAATCCAGAACACCTTCCAATGGAATTAAAAAAATTTAACGAGATGGGTGCAAAGTTAAATATATCAGACAGTTTCATTGAGATTGAAAGTACTTTACCGCTGTCTTCAATTGAAATTTCAACTCTACCTTTTCCAGGAATAGCAACAGACCTTCAGCCAATATTCGGGGCATGTATGCTTAAGGCTAATGGGACATCTATAATTACGGAAAATGTTTATGACCAAAGGTTTCAATGGGTTCCAGAAGCTCAAAGAATGGGTGGAAACATTCAAATCGGCTGGCAGCATGCAATGATTAAGGGAGTCAAAGAACTTTCTGGCGCCCCAGTCCATTCA
>JBEROH010000053.1:0-17036 GCA_041234785.1 Candidatus Actinomarina sp.
ATCATGTTCAGTAACTACAGTGGATACAAGTATGAGTGAAGGTTATGAAAAAGCCTATTTTGCGGGTGGCTGTTTTTGGTGCATGGAACCACCTTTTGAAGACTTAGATGGTGTCATTGAAGCCACATCGGGGTATATGGGTGGAAATGTAGAAAACCCAACATATGAAGAAGTAACTACTGGCACAACTGGTCATGCAGAAGTTGTAGAAATACTTTATGACCCTGAAATAGTAAGCTATGAAGAATTGTTAGAAGTTTTTTGGAGAAATATTGACCCAACAGCATTAAATTATCAATTTGCAGATGTCGGCACTCAGTACAGAACAGAAATATTTACCGTTGGAGAAAACCAAAGAAAATTAGCTGAAAATTCTAAAGTTGAGTTGGAAAATTCTGGAAAATTTAACAAACCAATTGTAACTGCAATTACTGATGCTCCAGAATTTTATATTGCTGAAGAATATCATCAAGATTTCTATAAAAAACAAAGCATGCGTTACCAGATGTACGCTCAAGCGAGCGGAAGAAAAGGGTACTTAGAAGAGACGTGGAAAGAAGACTAGTTTCTTAGAGTTTGATATAGAGTTTCTTTCCACTCCTGATTGTCGATTTCCCAAATAACATTTATATTTTTAGTAGTGTGCGACCAATTTTCATCTATATGAGGCTCGCTTTCCCCTACATTTAGTTCGTCAACTATCGTCATTCCTCGTGCTGGTCCATCTAATACAATTTTTACATGGTGTCTGCTTGCTTTAATGACAACCTTTTCATTTAAAGCAACTGCCATTGCAACTGGGTCAGGTAAACCTAGGCCAGGATCGCCAAGCCAATTTTGACTTGAATCTAGAGCATGCTTATTACAGTCGATTGCAAAGTCACCTTTGGTAGTCTCAAAACTATAAACATAATCCATCTCACCCTCTGTTAAGTTTGCCCCACCTCTACAAAGCTCCCAACCAATCATTGTGATGTCAGGATGGCCAGATTGAAAAACTATATCAGCTGCTTCGGGGTCACACCAAATATTATATTCTGCAGCTGGGGTGACATTTCCAACTGTGGTTGAAGCACCACCCATAATATAAATATCTTTTATTTTTTGATAGGATTCGGGATTCTCCAGTATAAATTGACCTAAATTTGTTAAGGGGCCTAGAGTGACTAAAGTGATTTCATTGGGGTATTGATTAACTAAGTTATTTAGAACTTCTTTATAGTCAGAGTTGTTTTCTTTAATTTTTGGAACTGGATAATTCATATTACCCATACCGTCAGGACCATGGAACCAGTCTGCATGTTCTCTTTTTTTTACCATTGGTTTGTCATAGCCTACATATACAGGTGTGTCTTTTTTACAGAGCTCAATGGTGTATCTTGCGTTAATACTTCCTTGCTCTACAGGCATATTTCCAGATACAATACTGACACCTAACACCTCAACATCAGGGGTCTCTAATGCCATAAGAAGTGCTACTGCGTCGTCAGAAGCAGTGTCGGTGTCTATAAAAAATTTTCTCTGAGTCATATGTTAAGACTATCAAATTCTTTAAAGAATATCCTCAAGGCGTCTCTCAATATTCTTGAGTTTTTTTATTAATATTTTTCAATTTAATACATGGTTGTATACGTTAAGTGGTGAGGAAAATGAGTGGCATGGTAATGTTTCCAAAGTCGATAATCAAGTTGGGGTATTATTATACTCCCAACATCTTTTCTTCTTTTATTCACACTCTCGGTAAGCTTTGCTGTCGCATAAATTGAAGCAGCACGTATCTCAATTTCTTCAGTTGAGTCTCTTTCTATCATCTTTCCATGCATTATTTTTTCTTCCAAGTCTTCTGAATATTGAGTTATTTTCATAACAATGAGAGCAACGGGCACTATGTAATCTGCGAATGCTGTCATAGATTCCATATCTTCAATCCTAAAATGACCTGTGTGTGCAAGTTCACCATGAATACCCCAGAAAGCTAATTGTGCTAATTTATAGAAATTTACCTCTTTGTCTAAATAAATAGAGGAATCATTAAATCGTGGAAACTCTAAAACCAATCTTTCAATTAACCCTTCTCCTTCTGAATAAAGTTTTTTTGGTCCTTGATTTATAAATTTTAACCAATCTCCTTCATAGCTCTCTATAAGTTTTGTTCCTACTTCATTTAATATTTCTGTACGCTCTTTCAGCATTGGCATTTCAATGTTTCCCTTGAAAATTTTTTCTAAATCTTGAATTGTTAAATTTGCCATTACTTGACCGCTAAGTAGGTTTATACCAGAGTCTATTGCTTCATGAACTTGAGTAAACATAGCTTCACTGTCTGAAAGTCTCTGACCATCTCTTTCTATTTCATACTTAATAGAAGTATCGAAATCAGTAAAAGCAAAGTTTAAAGTGTTAATAAGCATTGTCGTTCGAATAAAGTTATCAGGATCTTTATTTGTTTTATTATTTTTAGGAAGTCCGAACTCTTCGTAGGCTAACCAATCAGCAACCATTTCTATATTTTGTTCACTTACTGTTAGATGTTGGGCGTTGTCAATAACATTTATTACTGAACTCAAAACCTTAGATTCCCAGTTAACCCCCATAAATCAAATCATAGTAGATAAAACAATAAAATATTTTTATAATTCTTGCATGACAGCAAAAATCTGTGTTGTAGGCAGCTCTAATATTGATCAAATTGCATATGTGGAAAGTACCCCAGCCGATGGAGAGACTGTTTTTGGTAACGAATACAAAATGGGTTTTGGTGGTAAGGGAGCAAATCAAGCAGTTATGTCAGGGCTAATGGGTGCTGATACATATATGATTACTTGTTTAGGTGATGACGTGTATGCAGATATGACCATTGACAACTATAAAAGAAATGGGGTTAACGTTGACCACATTCAAAGAGTTCCTGGGTCAAGTGGGGTCGCTCCTATATGGGTTGATAGCTCAGGTCAAAATAGAATTATTGTAGTTTCTGGTGCAAACGATTTAATTAATGGAGATGATGCTATTGAGTCTTTAAAAAAAATAGATGGTTTAAATGCAGTTATTGGACAGTTTGAAATTCCACTTGAAGTAACTGAAAAAGTTTTTGAGTATGCAAAATCCAATGGCATTACAACAATTTTAAATCCTGCTCCTGCAAAAATTCCTTCAGACACTCTCTTGGATGTCACGGATTGGTTTATACCTAATGAAGTCGAGTTTGAAACAATTTCTGGGTTAAGTGCTTTTGAAGACACTAATTTGGTTGATTACTCTAAAACAATTAAATCAAACCTTATTGTAACTTTGGGTGATAAAGGTGCGGCTTATATTGAAAATGGAGTTGTAAAAAAAATTAGTGCTCCAAAAGTTGTAGCAATTGATACTACAGGAGCTGGAGATGCTTTTGTTGGTGCATTTTCCTATGCTATAGCATCTAACTTTACAATAGAGGATTCTATTAAATCAGGTATAGAACGTGCCTCAGACTCTGTCACCAGAACTGGCACCCAATCGTCTTACTCCAAATAATGGTTGTATTACCTTTTAGAGAGCAAATGATTCTCTTAATTACATTTGTAGTTATATTTATTGTTTTTTGGATAGACGAAAAAAGGTTGAAAGATAAAAATCACATTTTAAATAAGATTTTTTACTACTTACCTTCCTATAACAGTGACCAAAGAACAGGGTTTGCGTTGCTAACTGTAGCTGCTGTAGGATCAATTTTCGGAATTTATTTGTATCTTTCTGTACTTGTATTAATTGCAGGACTTGCCTTTTTATACAAAGGAAGAAATTAAGAGTCTCTAGACCAAAACCGAATCTGGGGTAGTATTTTATTCTTCATTTGAAATTTCATAATTAAAATACCAGCCAATGAAGAGGCCAATGAGGCAATTAGAAAAAAGTTTACATTTTCGGCATTTACAAAATAAGCAAAAATAAAGGGGCCTAAAAGTAATCCAGGCAGCCTAAAAGCTGTTAGCATTGCATTTGTATTCCCAGCATCTCCAACTGTGCCAATCTCAACTGAAATATTACTTTGGGAAGAAATAAATGTTCCAGCTCCCAATCCAGCAAATATAAATATTAAATTTTGAAACATTAAAGGATCCAAAAAAAATAATCCGTTTGCAATAAAATGAAATAGTAAACCAAAAATATATGTAATTTTAAATCCAAACTTGGATGCAACTATTGGGACGATAAAACTCCCAAAGCTTTGACTTATCAGTAACAATGTAACCCAGATTCCAATCTTACTTGCATCAATTGAATAAATACCTATTAACCAAATTGTAAAAAATGGTGCGATTGATTCGGGAATAGAGCATACTAAATTAGACTTAGCGACTGCCTTTATATCTTTACTAGTAGATAAAATCTCGCTCCAGTTCTCTACCCTTTGTTTAATTAATTTTAAAGTTACTTTACTTCTTGAGCTTATATTAGATTTTGGTTCTTTAATCAGAATCAATGGAATAAGAGATATTGAAGTAATAACAATTACAACCAGTAGCCCGTCTAAAAAACCTTCAATGAGTCCATTTTTTTGGATTTGATTATCCACATAACGCGACACTAGAAATCCAGCCAATGAACCAGTTGTAAGGTTTGCTGCGAAAAATATTGCTCTATGTTTGTATAAAAGTCTTGAAACTAAGTCAAAATATGCTGGCAAAATAGCACCTGAGCTATAAACAAAGATTGCATAAGTTCCTAAAAATAAAAATAATATGTATTGAGAATCTAAAAAGTATTTTAAAGAGAGAAAAATTAATACAAAGCCAGCCCTTTCTAAAACTCCCCACTTTATAACATCCAGCTTTGAATCTTCTTCTTTATGCCTGTTAGAAGAAGATATAAATTGTCCAAAAATATTTAAAAAATAAAAGATAATTACTACTGACGGTGCAGCAAACCATGCTCCTGATATCTCAAAAGCAATATCGGGTGAGTAGCTGAGAGGAATAAGCAAAGCAAAAGCTGAACCAAAACCAATACTGTCAAAAATAAACATTGTGTAATTAAACACAAAATTCTTTTTTATATATTCGGAACTTTTTTGTATCAATTAATTTCTACTTCTTACCAAGTAGCCTGATAGCAAATGTAGCTCCAAAAATTATTGATAAAAATGCTGACCCGCAAAATAATACAATAAATGAACCAGCAAAAGGTGTTAGTGAAAAGCCATTGACTGGAACAAAAGAATTTAGGCTTGCCCTTGCATAAAAAACCAAAATTATAGGTGTTAGAGCCAAAAGTGAAAGTATCGTTTCTTTTGATGTAAATTCCTTATACCTAAGCAAAGTTCTTTCTTTATTTGCTCCAAAAGCTCTTGTTTCTAAACTCATTGAAAGTTGTGATACTCTATCTATTGCACCAGCAAACACTGGAATAATCGATGGAAGTAAAGCCTTAAAACCTTGTGCTTGCATGGCTCTAGATTTTTGAGCAGATAAGATAATTCCAAATTCTCTTTGCAATATTGGTATCAACTGTAATGTTGTTGTAATCATAAAGTTTACTGTATAAGGTACTCTTGCTTTTTGTAAAGCTGAAGATAACTCGCCTGGATGTAGGGTCATCAACATTAATATTGACCATGTTGTTATGCATAATATACGACTACTAAACAGCATTCCATAAATTATCGACTCTGTATATAAAGACAGAGGACCGATTTCAGCAAGTAACGTTGGGTCGTCGAATACTGCTGGAGGTACAATTGATTGCAAAAAAATCATTGCAAAAGCTGCAGGAAAGAAAATAACCATTGCCCTTACATAGCTCGGAAATGTTTTCGTTAGAAAAACAAAAACTAGGCCAACCAAAGTTAAGGAATAATTTACATATGGATTTTTATTAAAAAAACAAAATATGACAAACGACGCTACCCAGTAAAACTTTACAAATGGATGTGCTCTATGAAAAAAAGAGTCTCCGGGAACGTAAGCGCCAACAGGTACTCTTGCCATTATGAACCTTCCTCTATTTCAAGGCTTGATTCAAGAATCATATTTATAGACTCTGTCATGTTTTCTTTATATTCCTCTTTAGATAATGATTCTTGTCTTGCTTGATCTCCAGCTACAAGTAACACTGCTCCTGTTCTAACTTTTCTAAAGGAACCTACAACAAATAGAGTCGCTGCTTCCATTTCTGAGCAGAGGACTCCTCCTTTAACCCAAGCATCCCACTTCTGCAATAACTCTGCAGCTATTGGCATTCCCTCTGGATTATGTTGTCCGTAAAATGAGTCTTTGGATTGTACAATACCAATGTGATGACTTAGATTTGCATTTTTAGCTGAAGTAATCAATGCAGAGACCATGTCGTGAGAGGCAACAGCAGGAAATTCTATTGGCATATATTGAACTGAAGTACCTTCATATCTAACAGCTCCGGTTGCAATAATTTTTTCACCAACTCTTGTATATTCCTGCATAGCTCCAGAAGTACCCAATCTAACAAAAGTTTTTGCACCTACATTAGCCAATTCTTCCACAGCTATTGCGGTTGATGGACATCCGATACCGGTTGATGTTACAGAAACAGATCGACCTTTATACTTTCCGGTCATGGTTTTATACTCTCTGTTGTCAGCAACTAAGGTTGCGGAATCGAAATGTTCTGCAATGAATTCAACCCTTCCAGGGTCGCCTGGCATAATAACAAAATCAGAGACGTCACCTTTTTTTAACTGAACATGGTACTGAAGATCATCATCAAGCAAACCGCCCTTATTTTCCTGATCTTTACTATTCGACATTTCTGTTTCCCTCCATATAATTTATACTTTCTAAAACTATTTTTGTCATATTTTGAACAATTTCTTTGTCTGAAGTCTCAATTGCTAGTATTGCTCCTGCTTGAATGTTTTTTATTTGACTAAGAGTGAATAATGTTGCTGCTTCCATCTCTGATGCACCCACACCACCCTTTTGCCATGATGACCATTTGTAATTTAAGTAAGGTGCTACTGGCATTCTCTCAGGCTCAGTCTCACCAAAAAAAGAGTCTTTGGATTGGCATATACCTACTTTTGTTTGAATATTTAATTCTTTTGAAGCTTTAATTAAATTATCTACAACATTATGTGAAGCTACTGCTGGAAACTCAATTGGTATATATTGTTTTGATGTCCCATCATCTCGAACAGCTGCGGTCGCAATAAATATATCTCCTTTTTTTGCTGATTTATCAACTGATCCTGAAGTACCTATTCTTATGAATACTTCGGCTCCTATATGAGCCAACTCTTCGACAGCAATTGCAGTAGATGGGCATCCGATACCGGTTGACACTACAGAAACTTCAATACCCTTATAAGTTCCTTTGTATGCATTAAATTCCCTTTTCTGCCCTTGATGAATTGGATTATCTAAAGACTCTGCAATTAATGGAACTCTATTTGGATCGCCCGGTACTATTACATACCGGGCGACTTCACCAAATTTTATAGGTAAATGTTTAACTTGTTCAACTTTTTGAACAGTATCCATTTACTCTTTCAACTAGTCTTTTTGTCTTAATACAGCTAATCCACAGAGCACTGTTAAAAGACTTGCTACTAAACAAAGTCCTGACAACATACCGAAAGCAGCATCTCCTGCCATTTCGGATGATGCCCATGGATAAATAGCATACATTATTCCTAGGCCGATAATACCAGCACCAAGACCATCCTTAGATGTTACTTCTCTCATACTATCCTCCTACTATAAATTCATAGATACAACTGTTAGGATGACTCCTACAACTGTACCTGCTGTTATTAGGACTGCTTTGCCCATATTTTCAGCTTTCATTATTGGACCTGTTACCTGTAAGTTTGTAGGTAACGCACCGATAATTGCTAGTGCCAAGAATGACGACAAGATTTTATCAGCTGAAGAAACAATAATGTTACTTGAAAACACTGCTGCCCACATGTCATTACCAGCTGCTAGTAACCCAGCAGTTAATACATCTGAAGCGTGTCCTGTAGCACCACCAAATACAAATATAACAATTGGTGCTGCCATTAGTGATACAAACACAGCTGATGCTACTGAAAGTCCAAAAAATTTCAGCTTATCATTAGCCCAACCCCATCTTGTTCCATAACCCCAAACTAGAGCACCAACTACGTTACATGCTGCAAATGGAATAGAAACTGGACCTGAAATAAAGCCCATAGTTAGGTTTGTAATCACTCCTACTAACGCTCCCCACCATGGACCGATCGTCATAGCAACAACTGCTGTTCCAATCATATCCAAGAAGATAGGTAGCTTTAGTGCTCCTGCGACAGTTCCACCAATTACGTTCAATACAGAAGCAACTGGTACTAATGCAATCACATAAGTTAACGGAACTCCACCGCCTGTGGAGCTACTTAGTTTTTCGCCTTGAGTGGCTTGTTCATTCATTTACTCTCCCCCTTGAAATAAATGAAATTGGGAGCGGTTTTTAACCACCACCAATTTATAGGTTTTTTGACAATGGTTATCCTTCTGAACATTGTTGTTTTTATTCTATAAAATTTTTGCTAACCATGCGTTAAAAAAACAAATTTTAAAAATAGTTTATAGAAAAAGTCAGTATTTATAGGACTTCCAAGGCTTCATTTACTGAAAGTAGGCTTTCACCGTCTCTTGATTTACCAATTTTTTGTGTAAAACTTGTTATCTGGGGTGGGAGT
The DNA here is from genome assembly GCA_041234785.1 of Candidatus Actinomarina sp. Lineage (GTDB taxonomy): Bacteria > Actinomycetota > Acidimicrobiia > Actinomarinales > Actinomarinaceae > Actinomarina. The sequence goes on from JBEROH010000053.1 coordinate 8,678, forward strand.
AGGTTAGTTTTTTTCAATATTGATTCATCAGCAAAAAGTTTTGAAGGGGTTCCATCAAAAATTAATTCTGTATCACACATTACTAAAACCCTATCGGTATCTTCGGCAACAAGCGGCATGTCATGGGATACAACTATTACAGTCTTTCCTTCATCTTTTAATTTTTTTATTGATGATCTTATTGCTTTAATACCAAGATAATCTTGCCCAGTCGTAGGTTCATCAAGCACAATTACATCTGGTTCCATCGCAATAATAGAAGCCATTCCAACTGATTTTCTTAGTGAAAAACCTAATCTGTAAGGGTTTATTTCTAAATATTCAACTAATCCAAATTCTTCAGATATTAAATCTACTCTTCTTTTAATTTCCTCTTCCTCTACTCCAATGTTTTTCAATCCGAATTCAAGTTCATCTCTTACTGAAGCAGCAAATATTTGGTGATTGGGGTTCTGAAAAACATAACCAACTTTTCTAGCTAAAACATTAACAGAGTGCTCTCCCGTATCTAGCTCTCCAACATATACATTTCCTTTAGTTGGTTTTAATAGACCGTTCCAGTGCTTAACTAAGGTAGTTTTCCCTGAACCATTTTGTCCAACTACTGATATTTGTTCTCCTTGTTGAATTTCTACATTTACATTACTAACAGCCACTACACCGTTTGGATAAGTATGTTGTAAATCTGAAACTTTTAAAGTTGTCATTGTTTAAACATTCTCACAGACTCTTCTAGGGTTACCGGTATATCATTAAATAGTTCGTATTTTCTTGATGCTAGCTCGGTGACTTGAGGGACTCTTACGCCAACGTCTTGCTGATGGTCAACAAATTTTGGAAATATTTCTTGAGGGGTGCCAGTTTCATTAATTTTTCCTCCATCCAAAAGAATGAGTGTATCAGCAAACTCGGCAATTACTTCTACTTCATGTTCAGCAATTATTACTGTTAATCCTTCTTCTTGGTTTAAGCTTCTTGTTACTGAAAAAACTTCTTCTTTTCCTATAGGATCTAAGTTAGATGTTGGTTCATCTAAAATAAGAATCTCTGGTTTCATTGCTAACGCAGATGCCATAGCTAGCCTTTGCTGCTGGCCTCCAGATATTTCAAATGGCGATCTTTCTTCAAATCCTTCAAGTCCTACTAGTTTTAAAGATTCTTTTATGTTTTTTTCGATAGTTGATTTTTCAACTCCTAAGTTCTGTAATCCAAGGGCAACCTCTTCAAAAACAGTGAGCTGGCTCATTTGAAATTCAGGGTTATCAAAAATACTTCCAACTTTTGTTGCAAGCTGTCTAACTGGAATTTTTGGTGGTACCTCTCCTAAGACCTCAATTGAACCATACATGTCTGCACTTATCATATTTGGAACTATTCCATTTAATGACAAACAAAGTGTGGTTTTTCCAGCTCCATGTGCTCCTAAAAGAGCTACAAACTCACCTTTTTGTACTTCAAGAGAAACTCCATCAAGTGCATTGGTTTCTTCACCAGCGTATTGGACAGTTAAATTTTCAACTTTAATTACTGACACAAAACCTCTTTTCCTTAAGGTTTTTTGACAATGGTTACCTTTAAAACATTGAATTTGTATCTAAAAATATATTACACAATTGAGTATAGAGTTTCATATTTAATTGCTATATATTGTGCAAAGTAAGTTTCAAGTCAAAGATGATGAGAATATAATAAATCCATGAGCATTCCAAAACTACATCTTCCAACTGAAGAGTCTAGTTTTATAGAAAACCCTTACTTAAAAATGGGTGAGTTCAGGGAAGAGACTCCTGTCTTTTGGGATGAATTAAATGGTTTATATTTTTTTACTAGATATGAAGATGTTAGAACCATTCAATCAACAAAAACGTTCGGAACCACATTTAACCATATTGATGGTTTTGAACAGGAAATGGAAAACAGTGATATTCCACTTACTTTTGTTGGCTATAAGAGGTCTGATAAATACAATACTTACGATAATTTTTGGAAATCAGAAGAGTTTTCACTTTTAAATCTTGAAGGACAACTCCATAAGGAGTTGCGTGGATTAGTTGCAAAAGCTTTTTTACCAAGATCTGTCCAACAGCTTGTGCCATACATGGAGATGAAGTCTAACGAACTATTTGAAGAAAACAAAGGTAAAGAATTTGATATGCTTAAAGACTATGCTCAACCATATTCAGTAAGTATTATTGGAAAGCTTTTAGGTGTACCTGAGACTGACCATTTAAAATTTTTAGATTGGTCACATAAAATTGTCAAAATGTATGACTTTGAAGTAACAGAAGAGAATGCAAACAAGGCAGAACAAGCAGCAAAAGAGTTTATTGAGTACACACAAGATTTACTAGATAAAAGAAGAACAAATCCTGAAGATGATATGATCACAAGGCTCTCACAAGTATCTGAAGACAATAATTACTTAACAGATGATCAAATAATTTGTACTGTAATTTTATTGTTGAATGCTGGCCATGAGGCCACTGTTAACACACTGGGAAATGGGCTTCACGCATTGTTAACTCTTAATAAATCATTTGCAGAAATTAAAAGTGAAATCAATGACATAAATGATGTTGTAGAGGAATTAATTAGATATGACAGTCCTTTACAGTTTTTTCAAAGGTACGCTCTAGAAGATATACAAATAGGTGGTCACGAAATACATAAAGGCTCAAAAGTCGCTATTTTGCTTGGGTCAGCAAACAGAGATCCTAGAGTTTTTGATAAACCAGAACAAATAAATTTTAAGCGTGAAATGAAAGACCACAGTAGTTGGGGAGGTGGTATTCATTTTTGCATAGGAACTCATTTAGCAAAATTAGAATTAGGAGTTTCTTTCAACCATATTCTTGAGAATGAATTTAATTTAATTGAAGAACCAACAAGAACAGGGGCTTTTGGTATTAGGGGTTTTAAAAATCTTTTAGTTTCAGTTTAACTTTTCAATCTCAGGAATTAATTGATCAATATTATTCACGGTCACGGTCACCATTCCTTCAACAAATAAGTTTCTATATCTTCTTTCATTAGCATTTATGCCGATCACAGGTTTCCCCTTTGCAAAAGTATACCCTATCTCTGCCGAGGTTCCGGAGTCAATATCTTGGCCAGTTAAAAGTGCAACCGTAAGGTCTGCGGCATCTAGTGCATCGAGATCTGTCTTAAAAATTATATCCTTGATCTCTTGAGACATGTCTGTACCTTTTAGATCAGACGCTGTAACTTCTGGAGGCTGGTCCCTGTGTGGAAGAAAACAATCATATCCTTTTCCCTCTAGTTCTTTAGCAATATCTTCTAAATACATCTGTTCATGTTTATTAAAAAGTGGGCCTGCGATATAAATTTTTTTAACCATAAAAACAAAATAGCAAGATTATTCAACCAATGCATTGCCAAATGTTTTAAACTCCTTGTATGGGGAAATCTAAAAAATATGGTATGAACACGAAAGCCATTCATACTGAAAAAAAAGTTAAGCTTCCTACTGGTGACGTGATGCCACCAATACATTTATCAACAACATATGAAAATACACAGCCAGGTGAGTATGAGTATTTTTATGGGCGTTCAGGTAATCCAACAAGAGAATTATTTGAGAGAACTATGGCGTCTCTTGAAGGTGTAGAAAATTTTGAAGAAATGCACTCTTTTGCAATGGCTTCAGGAATGGCGGCTGTGACACTTATCGGAGAGTTAGTTAAGCCTGGTGAAAATGTAGTAATTACTAAAGATGTTTATGGTGGAACAACCAGATTCTTTTCAGAAATTATGACTAAAAGAGGTATTGAAGTTAATTTTTGCGACTTAAGTGATGAAACTAAACTTAACTCCTTAATTAACGAAAACACAAAACTAGTTTGGTTTGAATCACCATCAAATCCAGCGATAAGAATTTTTGATATTGAAAAATATGCTCAAATTGTTCATAAAGTTGGTGCATACCTAGTTGCGGATGGTACCTTTACCTCACCTTTTATTACTCAACATTTGGAACATGGTGTAGATATTGTTTTTCATTCTACTACAAAATATATAGGCGGACATAGTGACACCTTAGGGGGTGTAGTTACTACAAATAATTCAAGTGTTTGGGAGACTTTATTCGGATATCAAAAGACAAGTGGAGCAATTATGTCTCCTTTTGATGCATATCTTTGCCAAAGAGGATTGTATACACTAGGCCCGAGATTAAAACTCCACTCAGAAAATGCACATAAGCTTGCGGAGTATCTTGAAAACTCTGAACACATTGAAGAAGTCTTTTATCCTGGCCTAGATAGCAATCCCAACAAAGCTGTTGCAGAAAAACAGATGGAAATGTTTGGCGGTATGCTTAGTTTTTATGTAAAAAATCATATTGACCTTAAGGTTTTTTGGGGAAATTTGGAATTATTTAAATTAGCTGTGAGTTTAGGTGGGGTTGAATCTTTAATTGAGCTACCAAGATTAATGACTCATGACTCTGCTGAAGGTACCGAAGCAGCAATTGAAGATGATCTTGTAAGAATTTCAGTAGGTTTAGAAAACCCTGAAGATCTAATAAATGATTTGGAATTTGCATTAAATGCTGCCAAGAAATAAGCTATCTTATTTTAAATATTCACTAATTGCAGTATTCACAACAGCAATACTGTTTATATTTTTTGGTTACAACGGATGGGGTCCAGCAGCTGAAAATGAACAAGCCATTGGAGAAATCTCCAGATGGTGTGAACGAGTAAGCGGAGGTTTCTTCAGAGAGCCCTCTAATACTTTAGGTAATTTGGGATTTGTTTTTACTGGGCTATATATGTTTTACAAACTATCAGATGACGCTACTAACAATAAAACTCCAATGTTTGGTTCATTTAAAATTGCACTGATATATGCATCTGCATCAACTTTTCTTGGTCCAGGATCTATGGCAATGCATGGAACCCACACAAAATTTGGTGCATGGTTAGATAACGTTTCAATGATAAGTTACATACTTGTCTTATGGATCTATAACTTAAAGAGGTTAACAAAATTTTCTAACAAAATTTATTTTTCAACATATTCAATACTTTTGACTTATTACGCATATAGTTACTGGTTTCTTGACTCAGGACTTGGAATAGGTGTAAACCTTTTTGAATTAAGTATTGGTTTGTGGATTGCTACAGAAGTATTGATTAAGTTTCCAAACATGTACGGAAGAGTTTTGTCAGGAATTACAGTACTCGTTATTCAACAATTATTTGGAAGTTCAGTAATAGATTCTCTGTCAAATATTCAAGATAACTGGGAAATGGCTTTTTACTTTGCTCCTGCACTGATACCAAATATCCATAATGATACAGAAAGAAAATATACACCCTGGTTCTTTCTTGGGTTTGCGTCTTTCTTTGGGGCCTTATTGATCTGGGGAACAGGTGTGCCAGATCACCCTTGGTGTAATCCTGATTCTTGGTTACAAGATCATATGATTTGGCATTTATTATGTGCTGTTGCAACCTTAAGTTTTTTTAACTTTTACAGAAGAGAACAATTAATTTAAAATAGTATAGATTTGAAAAAATATTTAAAATTTTTAGTAATTTTTATAATTTCTATTTTTGTGTTCATTGGATTTGTCCCACAATTAAGGGCTAATTTTACAGAGTCTGTTTCGGAAATTATTTTTTCTCTAAGGGGGGTAGAAGAAGAAGCAGTCAATGTATTTGTGCCTAGTCCTCCAGAGCCAGAAATTGTAATTGGAAATAGTGAGTCTGAAGCATTAACAGCCGAGCAAGTTCTTTATGAAGAAAGTATAAAAGCATTAAGTGCAGTTGGTACTTGTGATTTAAATGTAGGTGAAGAAAATAGATACCATGCAGAACAAATTTATAACAAATTAAATAATGGAGAATCTAATTTAGGCAACTATTCACAACAAAGAAATGAAATAGAAACTTGGATCAATAGTTTAGAAGCTGAGCTGATAGAAGAAGGTAGTTTTTATAAGCTAATAATTAACAAACCAAATAATGTTGATGTTTCATTTAAGATATTTATCAACGACAATGAAATAAACTTAAAAAACTATACAAACGCTAGTCAATTTCTATTTAAAAATTATGAAAATATAGATAATTTAAAAGTTATTGCAAGAGATAGTTTAGGGGCGGAATTTGAATCAAAAACTGTAAGAATTAAAAAAAATATAAATAGTCAGTGTAAAAATTGTTATGTTGAAGGAAATTTCAGACTTGCATCATCTGGGATTAGTCCTCAGTTTTCAGAGCTTCCAAAGGGTTTGTCTCAAAACTCTGAACAAGAATCAGGAAGTGAAGATACAAGTACTAGTGAAACAACTACTTCAACAAGTACTACCACAACAACTATTCCTGAGAGACCACAAGCTGTGTTCAATCAACCAGAGATTAATAATAGTTTTGACATTAATGGAACAATAGGAAATTTATCATTCACACCGGGAGTTAACGTAAAATACTATAAATTTGAATTAAATGGCCAAGTTGTATATTCACAAAGTCCATCGATTCAGGTTGTCGATGCTCTATCGAATTTAAAAACTGAAACAATAAATATTGAATTAATTAACGAGTATGGCGAAGTTGGGTCGAGATTTTATGTAACCATAAGATCACCTTTAGAAATTGAAAAACAACAAAATTCAAATATAAATTTTCAAAATGTATCTGGATATGAAATTTTCTATACTGATGAATATGAATATAACAATTTAAACTTTGATGCTCAGATTACAGATGTCGAAGTATTTAATAGTGTTTTGAAATTTAATATGAATGAAGTTCCTGATGGGTTTGGAATTGTGATTTTAAATGAAAACTCCCCACTAGCATTGACAGCAAGGCAAAATATTGATATCAATACGGGAACTACTCACAACATAAAATTTGTTATTCCTCCATCTTACTCTGGTGGTCAGTTGTATTTAAAGCTTGTTAAAGGAAGTGGTTCTCAATCTAATAAATCCCTAATTCCTTTATCAGAAAGTGACCTAGAAATTTTAGCAAATAACTCGCTTGATAGTTTGGCTTTTAAACCACAATTTAACACAACAATAGAAAATTATGAGGAAGAAAGAAATAAAAAAGGTGGTGGAATGTTGTACGATCTCCTTGGTCCAACTCAAGTAGAATTTGGATGGAGGCCGTTGTATCAAGAATCTGCTTATTTAGTTAAATCATTTAATTTTTATGTAAATGGAGAATGTGTAGCTACACAAAGAGCTTGGAATATCATTGAAGGTGAGTTTGATAAAAATCCTGTTTCTACAATTGATCAAATCACATACGCTATATTGGGAAGGCTTCCTCAGCTTTCAGACGTTAATGTAGAGGTTAGGGCTGTAGGTTTTAATAATGTTGAATCTGAACCAGACTTTGGAACGTTTAGAACTTTCCTTGAACCTCAGGTAACTTTGTATGATATCGGTCTTATTGATACTAAATGGATTGTTTACGGAGAATATGCTTATGTTTACTATCATATTTCTACCACTAGAGCTGAATATGAAAACTATAACCAATCTGGTAATACTTTTTATTTACAAGTTAAAATGTGTTGCAATGAAGAAGGAAGAGTTTATTATCCCACAATCAAATTTATTCCTGTTCCAGATTATGCAACTTGCTCTGATTTAACTATTGTTGGAAAAACCAGTAAGGATAATCCTGCTTTCTTGGGAATTAGGACTAATCCTAATTTAGAAGTTGTTGAATTTATAAAAAATGATAATGGAGACGAATTATCGTTTGAAGAGTCCGGAGGTCAATTACAAGATATTATTTACTCAGTTAATGGAAAAGAAGTTTTTAGTGAAGTACAGCTTGCTGATGAAATCAATAAATTTACTGGTGGTCAACAAATCTCAATCACTGTTGGTAGAAATGGAATTAGAGAAAAAATTAAGATAACTCTATCTAGTTATCCTGAAAGATTTGATATTGAAGCAATTAACAAAGCTACAGGTTGTTTTGATGTAAATGGTCAAGCAATTGGCGTATTTAAAGTTCTAATGAAAGAAGGGTTTAGTAAAAATCAATATGCAAGTTCTTTCTATTTCTACCAAAAAGATGCATCAGCAGAGAGTAGATATCCTCCAGAAGATATGGTTTATGGGGGAAATAAAGAATTTAATAGAAACGGCAATATTTACTCTGGAATGGGTCCAGCGGATTCTTTGGTTAGTTATGGAACTCATAATGTGGATTTCAATAACACCGTTTTTACAATTTCAAGCAACAGTCAAAGAAGATTGAGTCGTTCTGTTTTGCTTAAAAAAGATGAAATAGATATAAACCAAAATAATGAAGACGAAAGTAGACAAATAAATGAGGATAGTTTGCCTACAAAAGAAATTTTTATA
>JBEROH010000023.1:0-4383 GCA_041234785.1 Candidatus Actinomarina sp.
GGGTTTTTAAATATTTCATTAACAGCCCCTTTTTCAACAATTTCTCCTTTATACATAACTAAAGCCTCATCACAGTATTGAGCTACTATTCCAAGGTCGTGTGTCACCAACACAAGAGTCATGCTTTTATTTTTTACAAAATCAAAGAAGTTATCTAATAGTTGCCTTTCTACAGTCACATCTAGGCCAGTTGTTGGTTCATCTGCGAACAACAATCTTGGTTTTGAAAAAGTAGCCAGAGCAATAACAACTCTTTGAGCCATTCCTCCACTTAATTCAAAAGAGTAAGAGTTTTTTACTCGGTCAGGATCATTAATACCAACATCAATTAGTGCTTCATTAATTTTATCTGGTAATGTTTTTACATCATAAATTTTATGTCTTTTATTAATAAAATTAAATTGTTTTGAAATTTTATACACCGGATTTAACGACCCAAAGGGGTTTTGGGGGATAAAACCTACATTTTTTCCCCGAAGTTTATTAAAATTGAATTCGTTTTTAGTGCCAACTTCATCTAAAATTTTCAAGTTATTAAACCTTACGTCCCCAGGAGATTTTATAAGACCATTCAAAGCACGGATAAGTGAAGACTTGCCAGAACCCGTTTCTCCAATAATTCCAAGCATTTTTCTTTCAGTGACGTTAAATGAAGCTTCTTTAACTGCGTGTATTTTCTTTTCTTCAAGTTTGTAAACAACCTCAATGTTTTCAACTTCTATCGTGTTTTGAGTTTTAGAGGGATTCATATTTTCTCAAAATAAATTGTGATATTGTGTTAAAACTTAGCACGCAAACAAGTATTGCTAATCCGGGAAACAAAGAAGTCCACCACTGGCCCGTAGTCATATATTGAGATCCTGCTCTTATCATTGAGCCCCAGCTGGCTTCTGGGGGAACAACTCCTATTCCAATAAAACTTAAAGCTGCAACAACAACAATTGAGTGAGCAGTAGTGATAGATGCTTGTGCTAAGAGAGTGCCTAAAATATTAGGCATTAAATGCTTAAAAATTATTCTCGAATTACTACCGCCCATTGCAGTTGCCACTTCAATAAACCTTTTTTCTCTCACTGTTAAAGCTTCACTTCTAATTAGCCTCGTAAACCTTGGAACATTAATTAATATTATTGCAAAAATTACATTTCTAATATTGTTTCCCCACATTGCAACAATTACGATCGCAAGTACAAGTAGCGGGAAAGCTTGAAACATATCTAACATTTTCATTATTCTTTCCGCTCTTCTTGTTTTCTCGCTTGCCAAGAGACCTAATGGTAAACCTATAATCAGCGCTACAATAGTTCCGCTCAAGGATATAAATAAATCAATTTTTCCTGCAACAATAGTCCTACTAAACACATCAAAACCTACTTCATCAGTTCCAAAAATATATGTTTCATTGGGTTCCAAAAGTCTATTTGCAATATCTGTGACATATGGGTCATGTGGAAAAGATATAAAAAAGGAACCAAATGAAAAAAACAATAAAATAAAGAATGAAAAAGTAACAAATATGTTGTTTTTGTTAAGAAGTAATTTTACTACTGTCACAATGTATTCTTTCTTATACGTGGATCAATAAAAGTTATGAGAATATCAAGAAAGGTATAGGTAAATAAAGTAATTAGACCAGCAAATAAAATAAAACCTTGTATTGCTGGAATATCTAACATAAGTATTTTATCAATTGCCCATCCACCAATTCCATTCCATGCAAATACAGTTTCTATAATTGCAGATGCTCCAAATAGGCCTGCAAATAAAATTGCAATGTAAGTAATGATTGGTGTTCGTGCGTCTACAAGCGCATAAAGAAAAACCCTTAATTTAGAAAGACCCAGTGCCTTTGCAAATTCAACTTGATTTGAATTCAAGGCGTTTCCCAACACATTTCTTGTAGTCCTTCCAAAATAAGATGAGTAAAAAATACCTAATGTAATTGATGGGAGTATTGCATGTTTCAATCCTATTTTAAATGTATCCCAATTTCCAGCGATAATACTATCAATCAACAAACCACCGGTTACTTCTTCAGGCGGAAGGTCTAAAAGTCCTAATCTGCCAACTGGTGCAGGAACAAGTTGAAGTTTGAAAAAGAGGAAATAAATTAATAGAAGTCCTAAAAAAAAGTCTGGGACAGCTTGAATTACAGAAAGTATTAAATTTGAAATTTTATCTGGAAATTTTCCTCTAAAGTACGCACCCAAGCTCCCAAAAATAAATCCAAGAAGTAATGCAATTATTAATGACATTATGATTAATTCAAAAGTATCAAATAAATATTGATTTATGCTTTCTAAAACAGGAACTTTAGTATAGAAAGAGCTTCCCAAGCTTCCCTCACTTAAATCATTTAGGTAACTTAAATACCTTTCTGATAAATTTTTGTCTAAACCAAGCTCTGCACGGATTTCGTTTTTAGTTTCTTCAGATGCAATTCCACCAGCAATTACTTCTACAGGGTCGCCAGGTGTTACATTTACAACTAAAAATGCAAGACTGCTGACAATAAAAGAAGCAATTGGTATAAAAATAAGCTTCTTAAATATTATTTTTAACAAATTTACTCCTAATCATAATTATTGTAGTCTGAACTATAGAGGGTATGCTGTATGGATTTAGATAAATATAAGTACTTTAATTTACAAATAAGTAATTCTGCTGTAGAAATTCAAATTAATAGACCAGAAAAAAAGAATGCATTCAACCCAGAGATGGTTTGTGAACTCTGTGATATTTGGGAAATCATTGAAAGCAATTCGAATATAAAACTAGGTATTCTAAGAAGCATAAGCACAGAATTTTTTTCTGCTGGTGCTGATTTAAAAGAATTAATACCACTATTAACTGGGGATCTAAAGCCTAAAAGTCAATTTGAATCAGATTTATTGAAAGATAAATTATTAGATAAGTTTTATAGAAAAGATAAAACTTACAACAAACCAATAATTGGCTACGCATCAGGTTATTGCCTTGCAGGAGGTTTTGAACTTCTTTTAAGCTGCGATTTTCTAATAGTTGACGAAAATACAAAAATTGGTTTGCCTGAGACTACATTAGGATTAATTCCCGCAGGAGGCGGGATATCCAGAATATCAGAGGCCTTGTCAAGATCTTTGTCCCTTGAAATTTTGATTAATTCAAAGAATGTGGATTTAAAAAAATTACTATATTCAGGCATTATAAATGAAATAGTTAATCGTAACAATGTCGAGGACGTTATCGAGAATTATTCCAAAAAGGTGACAGACAGCAGTCAAAAAACAGTCGAGCTTTTGATGGCAAATATAGACAAGCTCCAGAAAATAGATTTAAAAGAAAAGTTTAATTTAGAAGATAGGCTTCTAAATGAATTATTAGATGAGTAACTTTCTTTATTTTAAGAAAACCCCAATTGATTGGGGCGAAGGACTTCCAGTCGCAACTCCTTCATATTTTAAAGTAAAAAAAATGCTCGGTGATGATTGGAAACTCAGAAATGAGATTTATAAATATATTGAAAGCATAGGGGTCTCATTTAGTTATTATCAACTTGCATCAAATGCAGTTTTGGCTGGCTGTAGCCCAAAAGCTTGGAAGACTATCAAAACATGCATAGATGTGCTTTTGGATAAAAAATTTAATATTGAAACCGTTATAACAACAGTTCATAGCCAATCACCTCTTTTTCTAATATCTGGAAAACAAGCAAGAGAGTTAAATATTACCGGTGGAAGAGGTTCTATTGGGCCAGGATTAGGTGATTCAGTTTCAATAGGTAGAGCAGTGTATTTATTTTTAAGAAATGTTTGTAATGCAAAACCAGAAATATTAGATAGTTCTACACTCGGACATCCAGGCAAAGTTTCATTTTGTTTTGCTGAAAACATTGACTTAAGCCCATGGAAAGAATATCACATTAGAAATGGTATAGATGAAGAACAATCAACAGTTACAGTTTTTTCATCTCAGTCTCCTCATGAAATTGTGGACATGGGAACAAAAAGTATTAATACACTAATTGATGCTTTAAAACACACCCTGCTTAATCCATGGACTTACAACGCTTTTTATAACCAAGATGTTTGGATACTTATGTCACCTGAGCATGCGCAAAGATTTAGCATTTCAGGAATGAATCCAGATGATATAAAATATTTGCTATTTGAGGAATGTATTTTTGAAAAATCAGATTTAGAAAATCGTGGTCTACATGGTTTTATTGATAAAAATTTAGATAACAAAGTTAAATTATTTAAATCGCCTGAAAATATAAAAATCCTAGTTACTGGTGGATCTCCAGGTGGTTACTCAATGGTATGTTTTGGTTCTGGTATATCTATTACTAAGGAAATTAAATGATAAAGGTAATACAAATAAAACCTCGTAGTGATTATTTGC
>JBEROH010000025.1:0-115541 GCA_041234785.1 Candidatus Actinomarina sp.
ATGGAAACATGAAATTCGAAGTGGTGAAAAGATTTCTGAATATATAAAAAATGATATTCAGTTATTAAAATTATTTAAGAAATTAGCGACACTGAGAACCGATGTCAATGTTCCAAGAAAAGTTATAGAATATCAAACAATGCCAAATAATAAAACAAAATTAAAAATGTTTTCAGATTTATACTCATTAAATTTAAATATTAAAGATTAAAAAAGTTAAAAAAACGTAAATTAATTTTATCCTAAAAAAAATTATTTTCATTTATTTTTGAAAAAAAGAAAAAATAATAACACTTTTTAATTTAAAAAATGATACATTTTGATTTGAAGGAGGCATATGCCAGCTAAAAAACCTGCAGCTAAAAAATCTGCTGCAAAAAAACCAGCAGCTAAAAAACCTGTTGCTAAAAAGAAAAAAAAGTAGCAGTTAATTAGCAAGGTTATCTTACCTCGAAGCATAGCCAAAGGTTAGAAACAAGAAAAGGGGCTCAAACTAAGGGCCCCATTTCTTTTTATTATTTAAATTTTACAATCATTGAATAATGCCGAAGTAGCTCAGTGGTAGAGCAGCTCACTCGTAATGAGCAGGCCGAGGGTTCAACTCCCTCCTTCGGCTCTTAAGAAATGTTATTAATTTCTTCATATTGATAAAAAGTTTTACTAGTCTCATATTGTGAAAAAATTTATTTTAACCTTATTAATCTTTACTTTTTTAGCACCTGTTTATAACGCCGCAGCAGAAGACCATATGGTACCTGGTACTACAAGTGAAGAAACGACGTCTGAAGATATGCCACAACCTGCAATCTTAATTGTAGATCCACCCGAGCCGATAGAAGACATTGACTGGACATATCGATTTTTAATCCCAACAACTGTTGCTATTGCAACTTTGGTAATTCTCGGCAATGTTATACAGTATTTCAGACAAGTAACTAGAAAAAGATATAAGGTTATAAAAAAGTAAATATACTCTTTACTTAATGAACGTTATTCAAGAACAAATTAAACATAAAATTAATCCATCTGAATCATATGTAATTGGTTTAAGTGGTGGAGTAGATAGTGCAGTGTTAGCGCACGCAGTACATTCAATAGCAAAAAATGTTCGGAGTGTATTTATCAATCATAATCAACTAGATTCAGACAACTTACAATATCATGCTGAAAAACTTGCTAAAGAACTAGGGATAGATCATAAAAGTATTCCTACGAAATTAAAAATAGAATCTTCAGAAACAGTAATGAGAGATACTAGATATAATTTATTATTTGCAGAATTAAAAAAAGATGAAATTTTACTTCTTGGACATCACTCTGATGATAGAGTGGAATCTTTTTTTATAAACCTTCTAAGAGGAACTCGACTCAAAGGGCTAATTTCAATTCCTGAAAAAGGAAATAGAATGCTCAGACCACTAATAAATTCTAATAAAAATGAAATTCTCGAATATGCGAATAATTTCGAATTAACTTTTAAAAACGATGAATCGAATAACGATCTTAAAATATCCAGAAATTGGATAAGAAATTATTTTATCCCTGAAACTCAAAAACGATTCAGCGGAGAGTTAAATTTAAAAGTACAAAATTTAATGCTTGAAATAGAAAATAGTCTTGAATTTAATAAAGAATTTTCAAAATATATTAAATGTGCAAATGGATATTTCGAAGTTCCTATTGCGTTAATAAATGAACATGATTCTCGATCAAACTTCTTACTTTCAATTATTTCAACTTTGATTGGTCAAGATGGACTTCAATCTTCAGATTTAAAAAAAATTTTTCTAGCAAAAAATACTAATACAAAAACTAGCTACTACCAAGATTGGTCTGTTTCAAGCCAAAACGGACTTCTAGTGTTTATCAATAAAAAAAACTGGAGTAAAACTACTGACCTTATGGAAGAAAAAGGATATTTTAAATTTGAATTTCAAAATCAGGTTGATGTCAATAATAACTGGAATTTCAATTGTTCAAGTGAGTTTATTGAGAAATTTACATTGGAACCGTTATTTCCAGGAGATAAGATGTTTACAAATGGTAAATACCAAAAAGTTTCTGAAATTCTAAGGGGATATGGTATTAATAGTGCATTGAGAGAAGTTTGGCCAATTCTCAAGTTTGATAAGAAAGTATATTGGATTCCTGGTTTGAGAAAATCTGATGAAATAAAACAGTTTGAAAGTAAAAAGAAAAATCTTATAATTGTTTCTTCAGTAGAAAAGAGAAGCATTGAATATATCTAAAGTTCTAATTTCTAAAGAAGAAATAGATTTAAAGATTAGAAACCTTGCACAACAAATTAATAATGATTACAAAGATAAGGAATTAATTATTATTGGAATTCTCAAAGGTGCTTTTATTGTAATTAGTGACCTTGCAAAACAACTAGAAATTGACGTAAGGTTTGATTTTATGAGTATTAAGTCTTACGATGGTGCAGCTTCTACAGGTCAAATTAAAATTGACAAAGATGTAGACATTGATATTACAAATAAAAATATTTTGATAGTTGAGGATATCTATGACACTGGTCTTACCCTTGCTCATTTAAAAAAATTACTAGAATCAAGAAATCCAAAAAGTATTGAAATTTTAAGTATGTTTATAAAAAGAGGGGAAAAAGCTAGTCCGATTAATATAAAGTACAGTGGTTTTGAGCTGGGACCTGAATTTGTTGTTGGATATGGGCTAGATTACAACGGAAAGTACAGAGAGTTACCATATTTAGCGGTGTTGACATAAAACTCTATACTACTTTTAATCAGTAGAGTATTAAATTAAATAAGATGGAAAAGAAAAAAGAGATTAACAACAAAGGCGGTAATAAGTCTTTTTTACTATATGTAGGGCTTGGATTATTAATATTTTTAGGAGTTCAACAATACAACACCACTTTAAATGCTCCAGAAAGAAGCTCGTTTTCAGTTTTTAAAGGCCAAGTTACAGAAGGAAAAGTTTCAGAAGCAATAATTAAAGAGCAATCAAATTTAGTTGAGTATAAAGTAAAAAACGACGACACAACATATCAAACTGAATATCCTGAAGGGTTTGAAGGTGAAGTATTTCAATTATTAGTTGATCAAGAAATTGTTTTAAATACCGACACTGAGCCAGCGGGGATGAGGGATTATTTTATTGCATTTCTTCCATGGTTATTTTTGGCTGCATTTATGTTCTATATGTTTTCTCAAGTTAGATCAAATGGAAATCAAATTATGCAATTTGGTAAATCAAAAGCTAAAGAACACGATCAGGAAGCACCAAAAATCACATTTAAAGATGTAGCCGGAGTTGAAGAAGCAAAAGAAGAGTTAGAAGAAATTAAAGAATTTTTGAAACAACCAGAAAAATTTAACAAGCTTGGAGCAAAAATTCCAAAAGGAGTTCTATTAGTTGGGCCTCCTGGTACTGGAAAAACATTGTTAGCTAAAGCTGTTGCAGGAGAAGCAGGAGTACCTTTTTTTAGTATTTCTGGTTCAGATTTTGTTGAAATGTTTGTTGGAGTTGGTGCAAGTAGGGTAAGAGATTTATTCAAAAAAGCTCAGGATGCTTCTCCAGCCATTATTTTTATTGATGAAATTGATGCTGTTGGCAGAATGCGAGGTGCTGGATTAGGAGGAGGTCATGATGAAAGAGAACAAACACTTAATCAGCTTCTTGTTGAGATGGATGGATTTGAAACTAACCAAGGTGTTATATTAATGGCAGCTACAAATAGGCCTGATGTGTTAGACCCAGCTTTATTAAGGCCAGGTAGATTCGATCGACAGGTCATTGTAGGTCGCCCAGACTTGGCTGGAAGAACTGAGATATTAAAAGTCCACGCAAAGGACAAGCCTTTTACAAAAAATGTTAATTTTAAAACCGTAGCTAAGCAAACACCAGGCTTTACTGGTGCAGATTTAGCAAACTTATTAAATGAAGCAGCACTTCTAGCTGCTAGAAAAAATAAAAAAAATATCTCAATATCAGATATTGAAAACTCGATTGATAGAGTTATGGCAGGACCAGAAAAGAAAAGTCAAGTAATGAGTGAACAGGAAAAATTAATAATAGCTTATCATGAAACTGGTCACGCATTAGTTGGATGGGCGCTCCCACATTCAGATCCAATTCACAAAGTAACTATTATCCCAAGAGGAAGGGCCCTTGGATATACGCAGGCATTGCCAGATTCTGAAAGATACTTATCTTCGAAGGCAGAATTAAAAAATCGTTTAGCAATGCTCATGGGAGGTAGAGTTGCTGAAGAGTTAATTTTTGCTGACCCCACCACTGGGGCTTCCAATGACATAGAAAAAGCAACTGAAATAGCTCGAAAAATGGTCATGGAATTTGGTATGAGTGAAAAATTGGGGCCAATGCTGTATGGAAAAGGTTCCAATGAAGTATTTCTAGGAAGAGATTATGGTAGACAACAAGATTATTCTGACGAGGTAGCAGCGTCTATTGATGATGAAGTTAGAGGCTTGCTGAATGACGCACACTTCATAGCAGGAAAAATTTTAAAAAAGTTTAAAAAGCAAATGGATATGATGGTCAATTTATTACTAGAAAAAGAGACTATTAACAGGGAAGAGGTTGCTGAAGTCTTTAAAACAATAAAAAAAGTAAAAGTATTAGGTTCTGGTAAAGATTTGAGGTTAGCTTAGTGAATGATAAGGATTTTAATCTTCAAGAAACGAAAATAGCTCTTTCTGAATTCCTTCAACAAACTGTTAGCAAATCTGAAGATGAAATTAATCAATTAAGCTCTAAATTTCTTAACCAAATCCAAGAAAAGTTATCTGCTAAAAATGAATACTTAGATCTTTTTACACATCTTGATGACGTAACACACAACCAACCAATATATATAAAAGGTGTATCTTTTATTAGTTTATGCGAGCATCATTTAATGCCTTTTTTTGGTACAGTAAACATTGCTGTTTTGCCTAAAGATAAAATAGCTGGAATTTCAAAATTTGCTGATCTAGTAAGCAATCTTTCAAATGATTTAACTCTTCAGGAGACAATGACAAAAAATATTTCTCTGATAATCGATGAACACCTTGGAGCTGATGGAGTTTTTGTTCAAATTAAAGCAAAACATCTTTGTTCAGATTTATTAAATTCTAAAAATTCTGTATCTGAAGTGATAACGACTTACTCAACTGGTGTATATGATTTAGATTATTCTTTAAGAAATGAAGCAACAATAAACTTTTCATAAATTGGCAAATTGGAAAAAATTACTTAAAACCTTAGACAGAAAAGTTTTAGGCATTATAAATATTACAACGGACTCTTTTTCTGGTGATGGTGCTTATAAAAATTCTGAAAAGCTTAGTAAACTTTTAGAGAAGGCAAAATCAGAGAGAATTGAAATTCTTGATATTGGTTGCATGTCAACAAAACCTGAGTACAAAAAAATTGATACTTCAGAAGAAATAAAGAGACTAAATTTTTTTATTCAAAATAATATGGAAAAATTTTACTTGTCAATTGATACAATGAACTCTGAAGTTGCAAACCATGCTCTTAATAATAAATTTGAAATAATTAATGATGTAAGTGGATTTAGAGATAGCCACATGATTGATATTGCTTTAGAGCAAAAGTCGAAAATTATTTTGGTTCACAACCATCCTGACTCTTTTGATATCCACCAAAAAATGAAATATAAGAACTTACTAGATGAAGTTAAAGCTCATTTACATAAAAAAATAACAGAATTATTAAAACTTGGATTTAATGAAGGTCAAATAGCAGTTGATCCTGGATTGGGTTTTGGAAAGAAAATTGAAGACTCTGCAGAATTATTAAAGAAAATAGAACAATTTCAATTTGGCTTTCCAATAGTGGTTGGTTATTCAAATAAAAAATTTACCCAATTACTAAATATGTCTAGCAAAGATTTATTTCAACATTCTTTAAATTCAGGAGTTGACCTCGTAAGATTGCACATTTAAAAATAGAATTTAGAGTAAGCTAATATATAGTTTACGGAAGGAACAAATGGCTGGCTTGAAACCAAACGACTTTAACTGGATAATTGAAGGTAAATTAGCAGTTTCAGAGTGTATTGGCGGCGGAGGTCTTACACCAAGAAAAATTAGAAGAGAAGAAGAAATCCAATGGCTCAAGGGCCAAGGCATAAACTCAATATTTTCTTTGTTAGACAGTGATTTTAATCTTAAAAATTACCAAGAAGTGGGATTTAGAACCTATCACTATCCATTAAATGAAGAAATAAATAAAGAGTCATTAAACATTATTTTTAAAGCCATTAAAGAAGCTTTATCCGAAAAGGATAGGAAACTGCTTATTCATAGAGAGTACTTAGATGAGGAAGTGCCAGGTATTCTTGCAGGATACTTAATTTATTCTAAACTCTTAAAAGACCCAATTCTTGCAAGGACAATTCTAGAAAAAATCTTAGAAAGACCACTGTCACCTAAGGCAATTGCCTTAATACCTTCTGTTTAAATAATGTCATATGACATATCAATACAAAGCATTGAAGCTAATGGAAAACATGGAGTTTATGAAAAAGAAAAAATCAATAGTCAAAAATTTTATGTAGATCTTGATTTAAAAATTAATGATTTAAATTCTGATGAAATTTTAAAAACACTAAATTATGAAGATTTAATTAAAGATGTCATTTATATTGTCGAAAGTAAGAGTTTTAATTTAATTGAAACACTATCTAAGTTTATAGCGAGATTCATCGTAGAAAAATATCATAACTTGAACTTAATTAAAGTTCTCAAAATAAAGGTAACTGTTCATAAGCCTGATACGGAATTAAACAAATATACAAAGGATATTTCTGTGACATATTATGAAGAACCTAAATAATATTTTTCTCTCCTTAGGTTCGAATATAGACAATAGAGAAAACAATTTGAGCGAAGCAGTTGTTCGTTTACAAAATTATTTAACAATTGTAAACATCTCGTCTCTATATGAATCAGAGCCTCTGCTATATGAAAACCAAGGTAATTTTTTAAATATGATGATAGAGGTTAAATTTGATGGAACTCCTCATGAGTTACTAAAAAAAATAAAAAATATTGAAATTGAAATGGGTAGAGTAAAAAACTTTAGATTTGGTCCTAGAAATATTGATATTGATATAATATTTTTTCGAAATGAAGCTATAGATACACATGACTTAAAAATTCCACATTATGACTGGGAAAATAGATTATTTGTAATTGCTCCCCTCTGTGAAATTTTGAATATAAAAGTAGACAAAAATCTATATAATATCTCAAATCAAAAAGTTAAGAACATTGGTAAAATAGAACTCTAACGACGGGCACCAAATTAAGGGCACGATTATGACAAAAGTATTAAAAACTATAAATGAAAAAATCTTGCATGAGAATATTAGTCTAATCCCTACTATGGGTGCTCTGCATCAAGGGCATCTATCTTTAGTTAATATTGGACAAAATA
The DNA here is from genome assembly GCA_041234785.1 of Candidatus Actinomarina sp. Taxonomy (GTDB): domain Bacteria; phylum Actinomycetota; class Acidimicrobiia; order Actinomarinales; family Actinomarinaceae; genus Actinomarina. The sequence continues at coordinate 7,453 of JBEROH010000025.1, forward strand.
ATAAGAATATGAAAACACTAGTTTCCATATTTATCAACCGCCGTCAATTCAATGAAGAATTAGACTTTATTAATTATCCTGTTGATCTTGAAAGAGATATTGAGCTATTAACTCAAATGAATGTAGATTATATTTTTATCCCCACAGAAGCTTATTTGTTTCCTAAAGACCTTGAGAATACTGTATTGTCTGGAAAATTGGGTAATTTGTATGAAGGACTGTCAAGACCTGGCCATTTTGATGGAGTACTAACTGTCGTGAATAGGTTATTTGAATTAATTAAACCTAAAGAAGCTATTTTCGGCAAGAAAGATGCCCAGCAGTTATTCTTAATTAGAAAAATGGTAATCTCGTCTGATTTAAATGTTGTAATTAAAGAAGGAGATATTATTCGAGAACTAAATGGTCTAGCTAAAAGTAGCAGAAATAGAAGACTTACAGAAAAAGGAAAAGAAACCGCTGCACAGATTTTTTCTAATCTTCAGAAGACTAAGGAAAAGCTTGTCAGCACAGCAAATATAGAAGACTCTTTAGAGTATGGAAGAACCCTGTTTGATAAGAGTGAAATAAAATTAGACTATTTAGATATTGTTGATAGGGATAAATTTAATTTTGATAATAAAAATTCTAAGAAATTACTGTTAATAATTGCAGCATATGTTGAAAATATTAGATTAATTGACAATATTGAGATAAATTTATGAAAACTATAATTGCAATCGACATTGGTAACACAGAAACTACTGTTGGTATAGGAAATTCAAAAAATTGGTTGTCGTATCGTTATACGACAAGAGAAGCAAATACGCCTGATGAACTTTTAGCATTATTTAACTCTACTTTTCAGGTAACTGAAGAATTGAAATCTAAAATCAATGGAGCAATTATTTGTTCTGTAGTTCCTCAAGTTACTAACAATGTTAATGAAGCCATAAAAAAATATATTGAATTAGAACCTTTGATAGTTGGTCCTGGTGTTAAGACAGGATTAAAAGTAAATATTGACAATCCAAAAGAGCTAGGGCCAGATAGAATTGCAAATTCTGTTGCCGGATATTTTTTAGTTAACTCTGATGTTATTATTGTAGACCTTGGTACCGCTACAACTTTCGATATAGTGACCAAAAATAAAGAGTATCTTGGAGGAGCAATTGCTCCAGGAATTAAGATTAGTTTGGAAGCATTAACTTCAAGAACAGCTTCGTTAAAATCAGTAGAACTAGATTTACCAAAAAAAGCTATTGGAAAAAACACTTATGAAGCTATACAGAGTGGTTTAATTTTAGGTCATGCTTCAATGATTGACTCTATGCTTGATAAGTTAATTCAAGAACTAGGTACTCAACCAAAAATTATAATGACCGGTGGCTTAAGTAGAGTTGTTTTACCAGCATTAATTGTAGATTTAGAATATGTAGAAAATTTGACATTAATTGGGTTAGAAGAAATATTTAAATTAAATAATTAAGCTATAAATGTGAGTGACTTATCAAAATCAGAAAATGAGATTTATTCTCTTAGAAAAGAAAAAATTTTAAGAATTCTTGAAAGTAATTTAGACTCATTTTCAACAAGTTTTAAAAATGCTACAAAAATTGAAAAAATTTTAGTTGATCATAATGATCTAAAAGAAGCTGAAAAAACTGACATATCCGTATCAGTTAGAGGCAGGATTTTGAACATTAGATCTTTTGGCAAGCTAACATTTCTTGACCTTAATGATAATTCAGGGAAAATCCAACTTTTAATTTCAAAAGATGAAATAAGCCTTGAATTACAATCCTATATTGAAAATCTTGATGTGGGAGACCTTGTTGGAACTACAGGTTTGATAATGAAAACTAAAAAAGGTGAACTTTCAATTATGATTAAATCATTAGTATTACTTTCCAAAGCGTTAAGACCTTTTCCTGAAAAATGGCATGGATTAAAAGATAAAGAGACCAGGTTTAGACAAAGATACCTTGATTTTATTGTTAACAGTGAGGCAAAGAAAACAATAGATACAAGATTTAAGGTTTTGGTGCTTATTAGAGAATTTATGTATTCTCAAGAATTTATTGAAGTTGAAACTCCTACTTTACAGCCAAAAGCAGGGGGTGCAATTGCTAAACCATTTGTAACACATCACAATGCTATGAATCTAGATATGTTTTTAAGAATTGCACCTGAATTGTATCTCAAAAGACTAATAATTGGAGGTTATGAGAAAGTATTTGAGCTAGGAAAAGTTTTTAGAAATGAAGGAGTAGACCAGACACACTCACCAGAATTCACCATGATGGAAAGTTATGAAGCATACACAAATGTTGATGGAGTAATGGACATGGTTGAAAAACTTTGTGAGTTTATTTTGAAAAAACTAAGTATTGATAAAAATATCGAGTTTTCTAATAAAACTGCTAATTTTAGTTTTCCATGGAAAAGAATAAGTATGTTCGACTTAGTTAGTCAAAAATTTGAAATCGTTATAAAATTCGATTCTGACCTTAAAGCTTTGAAAGACCTTCTTTTTGAAAAACATCAAATAAAATCAAACGCAGAATCTATTGGAATATTTGTTTACGAATTATTTGAAGATTATATAGAAAATGAAATAATTAATCCAACATTTGTAACTGATTACCCTAAAGAAGTTTCCCCCTTTGCAAGAGAAAGCAAAGACAAGATAGGCGTCACTGAAAGATTTGAATTATTTGCTTTTGGTAGTGAGTTGGCAAATGGTTTTTCTGAATTAATTGATCCAGTTGATCAAGAAGAAAGACTAAAATCTCAGGCATCAAAAAAAGCTGATGGCGATGAGGAAGCTCACGTTGAAGACAGTGATTATATTGAAGCATTAGAATTTGGGTTACCACCAACAGGTGGTTTAGGATTCGGAGTGGATAGATTCGTAATGATACTGACAGGAAATGAATCAATTAGAGAAGTGATTGCGTTTCCCCACATCAAACCCGAAAACTAGTTAGTTCTATTAATTAAGTAACTATTTATATTTTCTAATACTGGAAATACTGGGTGTCCTTTTAGGTTTAAGATGGAACTTATACTTTTATTGAAGTATTCATTAATTACGTCTTTTGAAATGTTAATAATTTTTTCAGTTGTAAATTCTTTGATTGCTTCGTGAATTTTTGAATTATCATCTCTTATATTTTGTAGAATTTCTTCATATTTGCCTCTGTCTAAATCTAAAGCAACCAGCACAGGGAGCGTGTAGGTGCCTTCGAGGATATCATTTCCAGCTGGTTTACCTAGAATGTCCGAGTTTGAAGTTAAATCTAAAATGTCATCTGAAATTTGAAAAACAATTCCACAATTCCAACCCCAGCTACTTATTGAGTCAATAACTTCTCTCTCAGCATTGCTAGCCATGGCTCCTAGTTTTGCACTAGTTCTGATAAGACTCGCAGTTTTTCCTTCAATAACCTCTATGTAATCACTAATTTTGTAATCTGTTTTAAATGCTAGATTAATTTCTTTTGTCTGGCCTTCAACTAGCTCAGCATAAGTAGAGGCTAAAAGTTTTACAGATTCAAGTCCGAGATTTTCTGCAGCTAATTCAGAAGATCTCGCTAATAAATAGTCTCCAGCAAGAATCGATAGTGTTGCATTCCATTTGGAGTTTGAACTTTCAACACCCCTCCGAGTATTTGCGTTGTCTATGACATCATCATGATACAAACTTCCTATATGAATTAACTCAACAGCTACACCAGCATCAATAATTTTATGTATATTGTTTTTTTCATCTCCAAATTTTCCTGCCAAAGAAGTAACAATTGGCCTGAACCTTTTACCGCCTGCTTGAATTAAGTACTGAGAAATTGAGGTTAAATATTGATTTTTGGAACTTGATACTTCAAGCAGTCTATTTTCAAGAATATTTAAATTTTCCCATAAATCATTAAATGGAATTATTTTTTTAATCTCATTACTTTCCATATATAAAGCATAAGTTAAATGTATAAATACTTGTAATTTTCGTTTAAGTGTATAAACGAGTATTTAGTAAGATAAATATATGTTTGAAAGATTTACAGACAGAGCTAGAAGAGTTGTAGTACTTGCTCAAGAAGAAGCAAGAAGACTCAATCATAACTACATTGGAACAGAACATATTCTTCTTGGATTAATCCAAGAAGGAGAAGGTCATGCCGCTAAAGCTTTAGACGAACTAAATATTGATGTTGACAGTGTCAGAAAAGAAGTAGTTGAAATAATTGGTGAAGGTCAACAATCACCAAGTGGGCACATCCCCTTTACTCCTAGAGCAAAAAAAGTGCTAGAACTCTCCCTTAGAGAAGCATTACAGCTTGGTCATAATTATATTGGAACTGAACATATTTTATTAGGGTTGATTAGAGAAGGTGAAGGTGTAGCAGCTCAAGTTCTTAAAAAACTCGGGGCTGAACTATCACAAGTTAGACAGACTGTCATCAAATTAATTTCAGCAGCCGGAGATAGTAAGAAACAACAAGCTGCCTCAACAGGTGGAAGGGAAAGACCCGGTGCAGGCACTGGTTCAGCAATACTAGATCAATTTGGAAAAAATTTAACCAGAATGGCCAAAGAAGGAAAACTTGATCCTGTTATTGGCCGAACAACTGAAATTGAACGAGTTATGCAGATTTTATCTAGGAGAACAAAAAATAATCCTGTTTTAATTGGAGAGCCAGGTGTAGGAAAAACAGCAATAGTTGAAGGCCTTGCCCAAAAAATTATATCTGGAGATGTTCCTATTACACTAGAAGGTAAACAAATTTATACCTTAGATCTATCCGCTCTTGTTGCCGGCTCAAGATATCGCGGCGACTTTGAAGAACGCTTAAAAAAAGTTTTGAAAGAAATTAAAACTAGAGGAGATATAGTTCTTTTCATAGATGAAATTCATACATTAGTGGGTGCTGGAGCTGCCGAAGGAGCAATTGATGCTGCTTCAATTTTGAAGCCTATGCTTGCGAGAGGTGAATTACAAACTATTGGCGCAACAACTTTAGAAGAGTTTAGAAAACATTTTGAAAAAGATGCTGCTTTGGAAAGAAGGTTCCAATCAGTTAAAGTAGATGAACCCAAAATTTCTGATGCTATTGATATACTGGATGGTCTCAAAGATAGATACGAAGTACATCACGGAGTAAGATACACTGATCAAGCTATTGTTTCAGCTGTTAACATGGCAGATCGATATATCTCTGATAGATTTTTACCTGATAAAGCTATTGATTTGATTGACGAAGCTGGTAGTCGTATGAGAGTTTATAAAAAACCTTTAGAAGCAAACAAGCAAGAAATTGCTGATAAATTAAAAAACTTACGCGAACAAAAAATAGACGCTGTTCAATTACAACTTTTTGAAAAGGCTGCTCAGATAAGAGACCAAGAAAAAATGTTGCTCGATGAAGTTTCATTGAAAAATCAAACTTCTGTTTCAGAAATTGAAATGGTAATTGACGAAGAGGAAATAGCAGAAGTTTTAGCACAGTGGACTGGTATCCCTGTCCATAGATTAACTCAAGAAGAAACAGCGAGATTATTAGATATGGAAGCAGAGCTTCATAAAAGAATTATTGGACAACAGGAAGCTATTTCTGCGGTTTCCAAGGCCATTAGAAGAACAAGATCTGGACTTAAAGATCCAAAAAGACCCTCTGGTTCATTTATTTTTCTTGGTCCATCCGGTGTAGGCAAAACAGAAACAGCTAAGACTTTAGCAGAATTTTTGTTTGGAGATGAAGATTCACTTATTCAAATAGATATGTCAGAATATATGGAGAAACATACTGTTAGTAGGTTAATCGGGTCTCCTCCTGGATATGTAGGTTATGATGAAGGCGGACAGTTAACAGAGGCAGTCAGAAGAAAACCATTTAGTGTGGTATTACTTGATGAAGTTGAAAAAGCACATCCAGATGTCTTCAACACTTTATTACAAATTCTTGAAGATGGACGCTTAACTGATGCACAAGGAAGAACTGTTGATTTTAAAAATACAATTATTATTATGACTTCAAATCTTGGAACTAAAGATTTGTCTAAAAATATTGGTTTCAGCAACTTATCTGATATTGATAATTATGAGAAGATGAAATCTAAAGTACGAGAAGAATTAAAACGGTATTTTAAACCAGAATTTTTAAACAGAATTGATGAAACTATTGTTTTCCATGAATTAACCCTTGATGAAGTTAAGGAAATTGTTGATTTGATGTTAGAAAGATTACACGATCAGCTAAAAAATTCAGATTTAGAAATAGTTTTGTCTGATGAAGCAAAAGAATACTTAGCTACTGAAGGCTATGATAGAGAGTTTGGGGCGAGGCCATTAAGAAGATCTATACAGCGTCTACTCGAAGATCCTTTATCTGAAGAATTGTTAATGGGTAAATATAAGGCAGGATCTACAATTATAGTTTCTCTAAATCTGGAAGAAAAATCTTTATCATTTGAATCGGTTGAAGCACCTGACGAACCTCATGTCGATTTTGTTGAGTCCGAATCATAATATTGTCAAACTGCATATAATTTCTTATTTAATTTAACCAACTAACTTATTTTTTTTGTCTATCATATAATTCGAATAGGTATTTTATATACCTTCAACTAGTTGAACAAGGAGTAAAAAGTGACTCGAATGAAGTCAAAATGGCTGATACTTTTCATGGTATTTGGCCTAGTTATTGCTGCTTGTGGCGGATCCGATACTGTAGAAGAAACAGTTGAAGTTGTAGAAGAGCCTGCTGAATCTCTTGATTCACCAGCTACTACTGCTGCTCCAACTACTACTGCTGGTCCAACCGCGAGCATAGGTATGGTTTATGATATAGGTGGACGAGGCGACTTGTCCTTTAACGATATGGCATATGCAGGTTTAGAAAAAGCTATTGCTGAACTTGGTGTAGATGCCGTTGATCTTGAACCAAATGATGGTGGAGAAAACCGTCCAGAATTATTAACTCTTTTAGCAGATCAAGGAAAAGATCTAATAATCGGAGTAGGATTCTTATTTGCTGACGCTATTACAGAAGTAGCAACAGCTAATCCTGGAACTTATTTTGGAATTGTTGACTCTGCGGTAGAACCTGGAAACGTAAGTGGACTTTTGTTTGCTGAAGAAGAGGGTTCTTATTTAGTGGGTGTTGCTGCTGGTCTTAAAACCACAACTAAAAAAGTTGGTTTTATCGGTGGTGTTGAATTCCCATTAATTCAAAAATTCGAAGCAGGATTCGTAGCAGGTGTTTTAGCATCTTGTGCTGATTGTACAGTTGATGTTAAGTATGTTACTTATCCACCAGACTTTGGAGGATTTACTGATGCAGCTAAAGCAAAAGAAATCGCTCTTGCACAATATGAAGAAGGCGCTGATGTAATTTATCATGCTGCTGGTGGTGCTGGTAACGGTTTATTTGAAGCTGCAAAAGAAGTTTCTGAATCAACAGGATCTAAAGTATGGGCAATTGGTGTAGATGCTGATCAAGCTAAAACAGTATCTTCAGAATTAGCTCCATATATTTTGACATCAATGCTTAAGAGAGTTGATGTTGCAGTTTATGAGACTATCAAAGCAGTGGTCGATGGCACATTTGCTGGCGGACCAAAAGTATTTGATTTATCTGTAGATGGTGTTGGATATTCCACAACTGGTGGCTATATCGATGACATCGTAAATGAACTTGAGTCTTATAAAGCAAAAATAATTAGCGGAGAAATTTCAGTACCTGCTACTCCTTAAATAGGAATTTAAGTAATGACCCCAGACACTGTCTGGGGTCATACTTATAGAAAAATTTATGTCCCTAGCAATAGAATTAAAAAATATTTCAAAATCATTCCCAGGCGTTAAAGCCAATGATGATGTCTCTATCGCAGTTGAAGAGGGAACAATTCATGCAGTAGTTGGTGAAAATGGTGCTGGAAAGTCAACTTTAATGAAAATTTTATACGGCATGCAAAAGCCTGACTCTGGAGAAATCAAAGTATTTGGAGATAACTTAAAATTTACCTCACCGAAAGATGCTATTTCAGCAGGAATTGGTATGGTACATCAGCACTTCATGCTTGCTGATAATTTAACCGTTTTGGAAAGTATTATTTTAGGAATAGATAAAGCAAATTTAAAAGTTTTAAATAAAAAAAAGTATTCTGATGAGATTGAAACACTAAGCAACAAATACTCTATGCCTCTTAAACCTTCTTCTATGATTGATGAACTTGGTGTTGGTGAAAAGCAGAGAGTTGAGATTATAAAAGTTTTATTCAGAGGGGCAAAAATACTCATTTTAGACGAACCCACTGCTGTTTTAGTTCCCCAAGAAGTAAGAGAGTTATTTAAAAATTTAAAAAATTTAAAAAATAGTGGCGTAACAACAATTTTTATTTCACATAAATTAGATGAAGTTTTAGAAATTGCAGATAATATTTCAGTAATGAGAGGTGGAAAGCATGTTGATACCGTTTCTTCAAAGAGCGTATCTAAAAAAGATTTAGCTGAAATGATGATTGGTGAAAATTTACCAACTCCACCTCAGCGAAATTCAGTTATGGGAACTGATATTGTCTTAGAAGCGAATAATTTAACAGCCCCAACAATTGATGGAAAAAAAGCATTTACAAATATAAATTTAAGACTTAAAAAAGGTGAAATTGTTGGTATTGCGGGTGTTGAGGGTAATGGTCAAAGAGAATTATCCGAAGCTATTTTAGGAGTTTTTCCAATTGAGAGTGGAGAAATACTGTTTTTCGAAAAAAATCTCGCTGATTTTGATACAAGAACAAGGAGAGAACTAGGAATGAGTTTTATTCCTGAAGATAGGCAATCCCAAGGATTATTGATGGATGTTTCGCTTACTGAAAATGTTATTTTAGGAAGACAATCAAAGAAAAAATATAAGTCTAGATTTTCCAATATAAAGTTTGATGCCGCACAGGATAGTTCACTTGATGTTATTAAAAAATATGATGTGAGAACACCTGGAACTGAGACTATAGCACTCGCACTTTCTGGAGGGAATCAACAAAAGTTTGTTGTAGGAAGAGAGCTTGAAGACAACCCGGTTCTGTTAATTGCTTCTCAACCCACTCGAGGTATTGATATTGGAGCACAAGCATTAATTTGGAATAAATTAAAAGATGCTCGTGACCAGGGACTTGGTGTATTATTAATCTCTGCAGATCTCGACGAGCTAATTGGTTTGTCTGACATAATATATGTAATATATGAAGGAAAATTTGTAAAAGAGTTAGATCCTGAAAATGCGACACCAGAAGTTTTAGGTGGTTATATGACTGGTTTAGAATTATGAAAATTTATTTGAGGCTTGCAACTTTAGCAGCACCTATATTTGCTCTTATTGTTGCATTTGGACTTTCATACCTTATGTTACTTTTTATTGGTCAAGATCCAGTAGATACTTTTATGACTATGTACGAATATGGTAAAACTGGAAAATCATTCGTATCTGTTATTAATAGGTCTGTTCCTCTATATATTTCAGCTGTTGCTGTAGCAGTTGGGTTTAAAATGGGTCTATTTAACATTGGGGTTGAATCACAGTATCTTATGGGCGCATTACTCTCTGCAGCACTTGGAGCATATCTTGCTTTACCAGCTCCAATTCACATTACGCTGATAATTGTTACAGCTATTGTGAGTTCAGCTTTTTGGGCAGCAATTGCTGGATACTTAAAAGTCAAGAAGGGTGTTCACGAAGTAATTTCTACAATAATGTTGAACTATATTGGTAACGGAGTAATAGCTTATCTTTTAGCTAATATCTTTTTTGAAAAAGTAGAGCTATCAACAACAGCTCCTCAGACAGATTTACTTCCTGAATCTGCAAGAATTCCTTCATTAAACAAATTATTTGGAATTGAGGATTTACCGTCACTGCATGGCTTTCTAGTAGGTGCAATTGTTATTGGTTTTATTTACTACTGGTTAGTATGGAAGACTTCGTTGGGGTTTGATTTAAGAGCAACGGGATCAAGCCCTCTAGCTGCAAAATTTAGTGGTGCGAACCCAGCAAAATTAACCATATTAGCAATGGTTATTTCTGGTGGAATTGCTGGGTTAGTTGGTATTGCCCCTTTGACTGGATATTTTTACAAATATACAACAGATTTTCCTTCTGGACTAGGATTTGCTGGAATTGCTGTAGCACTACTTGGTAGAAATCATCCAATTGGGATGGCATTAGGTGCAATTTTAATTTCATTTATGGAAAGATCAGCACAAATATTAGATTTAAAAGATGTGCCTAAAGAGATTGAAAGAATTATGCAGGCAATAATAATACTTACTGTTGTTGTCGCCTATGAAGTAGTAAAAAGGTTTGTAACCACTCGACAGATTAAGGATGCTTCAAAAGTTGAGGTAAATAATGAATAATATATTTAGCTTTATTAAAAAAAGATACTTGATTGTATTACCGCTAGTTTTTTTAGTTTTTATTTCTCAAATAGAAAGATACGACCAACTAACAACCAGTGGTACTTTTGGAGCTGCTATAAGACTTGGTATCCCTATTTGTTTAGCCGGTCTAGGTGGAATGTTTTCAGAACGAACTGGAGTTGTGAACATAGGGCTTGAAGGCATGATGATAATGGGTACATGGTTTGGAGCTTGGGCTGCATGGCTTTATGGTCCTTGGTATGGTATTCTCGCTGGAATTTTAGGTGGAGCTGCTTTTGGCTTAATACATGCTATTGGCACTGTTTCATTTCAGGTAGATCATATTGTTTCAGGTGTTGCTATAAATATTCTCGCTGGTGGCGTGGCTCGGTTTTTAAATGTTGTTGCGTATTCAGATCAACCTACTCAGAGTGCTACTCAATCACCTAGGATTGACAGTGAAGTAGGTGACTTTACTTTACCATATTTATCTGGAGGAGAGATTGGTGGACAAAAAACTAGTAACTTATTTGGCTACTTAGAAGAGCAAAATATTGTATTTATTTCTGATGTATCTGCACTAATTTTAGGTGCAACCTCAAAGATTTCTTACATCTCCCTTTTTGCCTTAATCCTAATTCCAATATCAGCTTGGGTACTTTGGTCAACATCTTTTGGATTACAAATGAGAAGTGTTGGTGAACTCCCATCAGGAAGTGAATCACTTGGTGTGAATGTCTATTTAATGAAATATCTTGGAGTCATTATCTCTGGTGGGTTTTCTGGATTAGCAGGAGCATATTTAGTTTTAGAAAGTTCTGGCATGTATCGTGAAGGAATGACAAATGGTAGAGGTTTTATAGGTTTAGCATCATTGATATTTGGAAACTATAAACCATTAGGAATATTTTTAGGTTCTGGTTTTTTTGGTTTTGCAGATGCATTGCAACTTAGATCTGAAGATGCAGTCCATGGTCTATTAATTTTAATTTTCTTAATTCTTGGAGTTCTAGCAATAAAACAAGTTATTGAAAAAAAATATATTAATGCAGGGATTTCTTCTTTATTAGGTTTAGGATTTTTATTTTGGTACTTAAACTCAACTTCTGTACCAAGTGAATTTGTTTATTTTACACCTCATTTAGCAACATTGATTGTATTGTCATCAGCGAGTCAGAAATTAAGAATGCCAAAAGCAAATGGAATGCCCTATAAAAAAGGACAAGCAAGTTAACCTCTACCGTAAAATTGAATTTCTTGAATAGCACATTCTTGAAAAGCTGGGGTACCATTTAATTCTTCTCCAGGATACGTACTTAAAATATTAATTGTTAATGTTGAAGTTGTCGTATTCAAATCTATCCATTGAGACGCATTATTAAGATTTTCCAACTCTTTTTCAACTGAAAAGTCTTCTTCGTCAGACGTAATGAGTATATCCCTAGCTTTAAAATTTCTGGTGAATGACTTGGAGTCAATAAGGTTATCAAAAGTTATAAATTCAATAAAATAATCTTGAGAAAAAGTAAATTCAAGAGTTGCTTCCTCACATTTTAAACTTTTATCTTGCCATGAAAGTGGTGAACCATCGTATAGATTTTCACAGGTAAAGCCCATGTCTAAACTGCTTGACGCAGTACAGCTTATGGGGATACGTTTCTTCAATAAATTCTGAATGGTTGTTGTTGAACTTGTAGTAGTTGATTGTTGAATTATTTGAATTTCTTCTACGACTTCTTCGGCAATATTTTGGTTGTAATAGTAGCTAGATATTGCAATTATAGGAATTATTACTGCTAATAGCAGAACTGCTCTAATTCCAGGAACCTCTTTACGGTTTGGCATAGAAGTAGCTCCGTAGCTGCTTAAAGGCTTTATTAATAACTGACCACACTCCTTACAATTTTTTTGAGAGGGCATATTCATAGTCAAACAATTTGAACATTTCAATTGAGGTATTCGTGTTCTCTTTACTTGAGGTTCATGATTTTCATTTGATTGACTTTGAAAGTCTTCAATACTTAACCCAAGCCATTCACCACAACTTGAACAGAACTCTAAAGACTTGTCAACAATTGCTGAACAAGCTTTACATTCAATTTTTTCCATATTTTTAACCAATAATTTCTATTATTAAAATAATACAGTAACATTCAAATAACAATGTTGTTCAAATAAAAGAGAGTAAAATGAACATTAAAAAAAACACTAGAGTTACTCAACTACTTCCTGGTCAGCCTCTAAGAATAGGGGTTGATTTAATTGCTGACAAAAAGTCAGGTGCTCTTATTGTGATTGGCTCTACTCCAAAATTAGATAGAATTTCTTCTGGAGGAATCTCTTTAAATGATTGTGATTTTTCACCTGAAATGTTGAGTGAGTTATCAAAGCTTGATGGTGCAATAATTGTTAATAAAAATGTTACAAAAATTTTAAAAGCAAATGTTCACCTAAATCCTACTGATACAATTAAAACAACTCAAACAGGTACTAGGCATAGAACTGCAGAAAGAACTTCAATTGCAACTGAGCTTGCAGTGGTAGCGGTTTCAGAAGAGACTGCACAAATTAAAGTTTTTGAGAATCAAGAGACTGTGGAACTTGAACAATCTAGCGCAATACTTGCAAGGGTAAATGAATCACTTCAATCAGTTGATAGAATGCGAAGACGTTTTGATGAAGCTGTTGCAAACTTGGGTGAACTAGAAATTGAAAATTCTTTATCAAACCAAGAAGTACTAGAAGTTATTCAAAGAGGAGAGTTACTAAATCGTTTGGCTAACCAAGTCAAAATAGAAGCTGCAAAACTAGGTCAAGACGCTGGATTAATAATGATACAAATTGATTCATTAGAGTCAGGAGTGGTTAATACATTGAACCTTGTTTTAAAAGACCACATATCTATGAGAAAATTTCGTTCAATTAGTAAAGCAAGTTTAGAAATTAGTTTACTTTCATATGATGAATTAAATTCTGTTGGATATTTAGGCTCAGTATTATCAAAATTACCTTTAGATGAAATCTCGACACCAAAAGGCTATAGAGTTTTAGCAAGATTACCTGATCTTCCTGACAATTTACACGACTCTTTAATTGGTAAATTTAAAACTTTACCAAAATTATTAGCTGCACCACCAGAAAAGCTTTATGAAATTGAAGGAATTGGTAAAAATAGGGCTCAACAACTTAGAGATTATTTTGATACTTTGTTAAAAAATGTAGGTTTTTCTTATATAAATGGACATTAATTAGTTCTGATTCTATAGTAAAGTTGACATCTATGGCAACTAAAACAAAAAAAACAACTGAAAAATATTTACCTAACCAATTTGTTGTACATCCTCATCATGGTGCTGCAAAAGTTAATCGAAAAGTAAACAAAAATGTTGAAATTTTTGTAAATGGTGAGACAAAAATAAAAAGAATTCAATATTTTGAAATAGAAGTTTTAACCGATGGTCTTTTAGTTATGGTTCCTGTAGACAAAATTGATGAAGTTATTCGTCCCGTAATTACAAAAAGTGCTGTTTCAAAAAAAGTTTTCCCAATTTTTAAAGAAAAGCCTGAAGAAGCTGGAACAAATTGGTCTCGTTGGTATAAAGTCTTAACAGAAAAGATGACCTCAGGCGATGTTATACAGGTTGCCGAAGTTGTTAGGGATCTAACTCATGCCCAAATAAATAAAGGTATTTCACCAGCTCTAAAAAGAATGCTAGCTAAAGCAAGAACCACTTTAGCTAGTGAAGTTGCTTGTGCTTTAGGTATCGATGAAGAAGCGGCTATAGATAAAATAAATCAGTATCTACCTGAAGAAGATCCAGACGACGGTTTATAATTCAAATAGACTATCAAAAAGAGGCATTAATGTATGTAGGGAATGGGTTTGATATTCATCGACATACTGATGAAAAAAAACTTGTTTTAGGTGGGTTGACGTTTAATGAAAGTGGATTCGAAGCACATTCTGATGGTGATATCATTATTCATGCAATTTCTGATGCATTACTAGGCTCTTTAAGAAAAAAAGACCTTGGCCATTACTTTCCTTCAGATGACTCTACTCCTAAAAATATTTCAAGCATCATAATGTTAGATAAAGTTCTAGAAGTTATCGATATAAAAAAAGTTATCATAAATAATATAGATATCACAATTATTTCAGAAGTTATAAATATTTCAAAAATCTCAAAGCAAATTATTGAAAATTTAGCAAAGCTTATAAACATAGAGCCAGAAGTTATAAATATTAAAGGTAAATCTTTTGAAAATATTGGTTTTATAGGTGAAGGTTTAGCTTCAGCATGTATCGTTACAGTATCTGTATCTAATGCTTAAACTTCATAATACATTTTCAAAAAAGTTAGAACTAGTTGAATTTGACTCTGACAATGTAAAGATATATTTGTGCGGGCCGACCGTACAGTCTTCACCTCATATTGGCCACGGTAGATCAGCGGTTGCTTTTGATTTTTTAGTGAGGTATCTGAAGTTTTTAGAATACAAAGTTACATTTGTAAGAAATATTACTGACATTGATGATAAAATTATTGAACGTTCTTCAAGTTTAGGTCTATCAGTCTCAGAATTAGCAAAAAAAGTTTTATTAGAATTTGAGTTTTCTTATCGTCAATTAAATTGTACAAGTCCAGATATTGAACCTAAAGCAACCGAAAGTATTGAAAACATCATAAATATAATTAACATTCTATACAATAAAGGTTTCGCATACAGTACAACATCAGGTGTTTATTTTGAAGTAGCTAAGTTTGACAATTATTTGGAACTCTCAGGAAGAAGCAGAAGCGAAGTAGTTTCAGGAACAAGAATAGATTTAGAAGAAGATAAAAAAAATTCTGAAGATTTTGCTCTTTGGAAAATCTCCAAAGAAAATGAACCATCATGGCCATCACCTTGGGGAAGTGGACGACCAGGGTGGCATATAGAATGTTCAGCTATGATAAATAAAATTTTTATGGGAGGAATTGATATTCATTGTGGGGGTAATGATTTAATATTCCCTCATCATGAAAATGAACTAGCACAATCAACTGCAGCGTTTGAAAATCAAAATTTTGTAAAGTATTGGCTGCATAATGGAATGGTTAATTTATCTGGTCAAAAAATGTCAAAATCTCAAGGAAATATAAAACTTTTAAATGAGTACATTGAAATCTATAGCGGAAACGTTATTAGATTTTTTTTCCTAAGATCTCATTATAGAAAACCTCAAGAATTCTCTGAAGATTTGCTTGAAGAGTCTAAAACAACTTTTAAAAGAATACTTGATTTGGGTATAGAGTTAACACCCAAGCCAACCCATGCCAAAACATTAAGTATGTTTAAAGATTCAATGAATGATGATTTAAATACTCCAAAATTACTAGGAGAAGTTTTCATGCTTTTGGGGTCAATTAACGAATTTAAACCAAACGAACAGAAAAAAATTAAAGAGACAATTCTCTATATCTTTGAAATTTTAGGCTTTGATTTAAGTACTAAACCTCAAAAAGAAATTGACAAAGAAATATTAAAAAAACTTTTCTCTAAATATGAGATTTCTTTTTTAAGCCTGGAGCAATCTATGCCTAAACTAATTAAACTCAGAGAAGAACTTAGAGATAATAAAAACTTCGATATAGCCGATCAAATAAGAGAAGAATTTAAAAAAATTGGAATTGTAATACAGGATGGTAAAAATAGTGGCTGGTATAGGGAAAATAGTTGAAGGAATAAACGCAGTTACAGGTGCACTCAATTCAGGTAGGGTTGAAAAAATTATCTATTTAACTGGTAATATTGAGTCTGTTAAGTTAAGAAATTTGTTAGATTTAGCAACCATTCAAAAAATAACCCTTGAAGAAATTTCAAGTAAATCTAAATGGAGTTATCATTCTCGTCATTCGGTTGTTGCAATTTGTAAACCAAAAGCAATTTTTGACGAGTCAGATTTAAGTAAATTTTCAAATTTAAATATTATAGTTTTAGATCACATTCAAGATACCAATAATTTTGGTGCAATTATTAGAAGTGCTTCAGCATTTGATTTCAATTTAGTTTGCATACCAAAAAAAAGATCTGTAAATATTACAGAGCGAACATTTTCAATAGCATCAGGAGGCTTAGAGAGTGTTAATATTTTGTACTACAACTCTATATTTTCATTAATAAAAAAACTAAAAAGTAACGATTATTGGACCTTGGGGTTAGACATGAAATCTGATCAGGAGATTTCAAAAGTAAATCTAGATTCTCAAAAAGTAGCTTTATTTATTGGTTCTGAAGAAACTGGCCTAAGCAATGAAATTAAACAAAAATTAGATGTTATTTTGTTTATCAATATGGCAAATCAAATGGAATCCCTGAATGCTTCCGTCGCTTCTGCAATAGCAATGCATCATTTTTTTAAAAAAACTTAATGATTCAATACTGAGTTTGCTATTATTTTACTGTTTGCCGGAGTAGCTCAGTGGCAGAGCAGCCGCCTTGTAAGCGGCAGGTCAGGGGTTCAAATCCCCTCTCCGGCTCCAAGTGATAAAGTATGCTAATTCTTTTAAAATATTATTATTTGCAGTAATAGCACTTCAGGTTGCTTTATATTTTTATGGATATTTAAGACCATCAATAATTTTTGATTATGTTGATTATTTTCCAGTAACAATTGTTCCATTAGCTATATTCGTACTCCAATTAATTAAAAAAATAAATTCTCAATTTTCAATGTTTTTAAATCTATTTTTGATAATTATTTTTCTAGTTTTTCCAATTTCTCATACTTTTAAAGCCGAATATTTAACAACATATTCATACCCATCAAAAATTGAAAATAGCGAACTAGATATGAACTCTGAATACTTGTTGGCTATAGATTTGAATGGTTCGATAGAACTAAATTTTTTTGATGGTTTTGGATATTTTATTGACGTATTAAATAAGCCAGGAAAAATTGGATATCCTGAAGTAGTTGAAACATTAATTGGTGAGCCTAAAGTTGTGTTTCTGCGAGAGCTTGAAACAACAAATCTACTTCAAGTATCTGGTTGGAAGGTTTTAATCGGGAATCAACACAACTGGAAACTTAAAATATTTTCTTTTGATTCTAATTATATTTTAGATAATTCTGGATTATCTAACTCAGAGATATCTGGAACTGGAGAAATTTATCTAGGTTCCAATTTAAATATGGAAGAGTTAATGATAAATGGAAATTACGAAATTACTATCGCAAATGATTTACCTGTTGTTGTTATAGGTATTGCAAATGTTCCCAGTAATTGGATAAATGCTACAATAGGATATTTAAATCAAACAAATGAAGTATATAAAGTGAAGATAATAGTAAGTGATGGTTCAAATGTTAACTTTTACAACGAAGGATAATTTTTTATAATGTTAGACCAATTAGGAAACGGGTTACTTCTTGGCCTAATTATTTCTGTTGCTTCTGTTGCACTGTCTTTACTTTACGGAGTTACAAGAATTGTAAACTTCGCGCACGGTGAATTAATTGCTTTAGGTGCAATAGCTACGCTTTTCTTTTCAAGCCCACAAGATTATCGAATTTTATTTTTGGATAAATATTCACCTCTAGGATATAACTTTTTTATTTCCTGTATTCTTGCAGTTTTACTCTGTGGGCTTTTAGGTGGTTTACTAGAATTATTTCTATTTAGACCTCTTAGAAAAAATAATGTAGGAAATATTGCTGTTTTAGTTGTTACTATTGGCCTTTCTATTTTCATAAGACATTTATATTTACTTTTTGCTTCTGGAAAAGTTCAAAATTTTCCTTTAGATCTAGAGAAAAGACAAAATTATATATTATTTGATATGACTCCAAGAAATTTTAAAGTACTAATTATTGGAATTGTTGTAATGATTATTGTTGGACTACTTCTTTCATACACAAAGTTGGGTAAAGCTATGAGATCAGTACGAGACTCTCAAGAATTAGCAAGTGTTTCTGGAATTAATTCTGACAGCATTATTTTAACTACCTGGATTTCTTCAAGCATGCTTGCGGGGATGGCAGGTATTTTTCAAGCAATTATAAATGATGTTAGATGGAATATGGGTTTCTTAATTCTATTATTAATCTTTGCCGGAACAGTGTTGGGAGGAATTGGTACCTCTTTTGGTGCAATGATAGGTGGACTCTTAATTGGTATCTTAGTTCAAGTGTCAGTTGGTTTACCATTTATGGAAGGACATACTGAAGCAAAAAATGCAGTTGCTTTAGCAATAATGATTTTAATTTTACTTTTTAGACCACAAGGAATATTTGGCCAAAAAGAGCGTATCTCATGAATAATGTTAAGTTTTCTTTTCGTGTAGTTTTCACAATTCTAATTACTGCATTAGCAATATCCCTTGTTTTTGTGCTTAATCCTGACGGGGCTATAAGGATATTATTAAATTTATTAACATTTGCTGGAATTTATGGTTTAAGTGCTATTGGTTTAAATATTCATTTTGGATGGACTGGGTTATTAAATTTTGGTCATGCATCTTTTATGGGAGTTGGTGCGTACGTTACTCTTCTTCTAATACCTCATGCTGCTGGAAGAGAAGGAGAGGTCACCTCAAGTGGAATGCCATTTATTGTTGCACTATTAATTGGCATTATAGCTGCAGCATTGTTTGGATTACTTCTTGGCTTACCTGCTATTAGATTAAGAGGTGATTATTTAGCAATCGTT
Source organism: Candidatus Actinomarina sp. (assembly GCA_041234785.1). Lineage (GTDB taxonomy): Bacteria > Actinomycetota > Acidimicrobiia > Actinomarinales > Actinomarinaceae > Actinomarina. Next base: position 26,539 of record JBEROH010000025.1, read on the forward strand.
ACAATTGCAGCCGCTGAAATCTTTAGGCTACTTGTTAGAGATTTAGAATCTATTACTGGTGGTGTATATGGAATTATCTCATTTTCAGATTCTTTGCAAAAGTTTAGACCAGACTTTATCGATAATCTACTTCTTAAGTATGAATTTTCTCCCGCACAAGCTTGGGTAGGTGTGATTGCATGGATATCAATTGGGTTAACTCTTCTCTTGCTTAAAAAGCTAAGTAGCTCTCCTTGGGGTAGGGCATTAAGAGCAGTAAGGGAAGATGAGGATGCAGTAAGAGCAATGGGTAAAAATGCTGTATGGCTGAAATTGCAGAGTTTTATGCTTGGTGCTGGCATTGCTGGATTATCTGGAGTTCTATTAGCTTTTAACTATGGCTCGCTACAGACTACAACATTTGTTCCATTATTAACCTTTTATGTGTGGGCAATAATGATATTAGGTGGCGTTGGCAGCTTAACTGGTCCAATCTTTGGTTCAATTATTTTTTGGGTAATTATATCTGAAACCGATAGACTTGCCTACTTAATCTTTGAAAATGCAAATGGCCAACAGTTAGCTGGAGTTCGATTTTTATTAGTAGGTTTGTTAATTATGCTATTGATGATTTTTAGACCAAGTGGATTATTGGGTAAAAAAGAAGAATTGTTGTTAGATGTCAAATAATTTTCTAGCTATTAAAAATTTAAAAAAATCTTTTGGAGGATTGACTGCTGTAAATGTAGAAAACTTAGACTTTAAGGAAGGGCAATTAACATCTATTATTGGCCCAAATGGAGCTGGTAAAACAACATTTTTTGATTTAATTTCTGGTTTTCAAACTTCAGATAGTGGTGAGATTTTCTTTAGGGATAAAAATATTTCGAGTTATCAACCATATAGAATTGCGCGCTTAGGAATGGTTAGAACTTTTCAGTTGACAAAGGTATTTGACAGGATGAGTGTTTTGGAAAACCTGCTCTTTTCAGGATCATCTATCAAAAATGATTCATTCTTAAAAGGATTAGTAAAAACAAATTCTCAAATAATTTATGAGAGTGAGTTGAGAGAAAAAGCATTAGCAATTTTAAGTGAATTAAATATTGATCACATGGCTAATTCTTACGCCCGTGAACTATCAGGTGGTCAAAAAAAATTACTTGAGCTTGCAAGAGCAATAATTAATGAACCCCAAGTTTTATTACTTGACGAACCCTTAGCTGGAGTCAATCCAAAACTAGCTGAAGAACTGCTCGAACTTATATATAAGCTATCTAATGAAGGTATAACTATTCTTATGGTTGAACATAATATTGAAGCTGTAATGAAAATTTCTAAAAGAGTTGTAGTTTTAGCAGAAGGTCAGGTTATTGCTGATGGCGATCCAGTAGAAGTCAGAAATAGTAGAGATGTTATTGAAGCTTATCTAGGTATAGACAATGAATAAAACTATTTTAGAATGTAATGGAATTGCAGCAGGTTATGTTAAAGGATTAAATATATTACAAGGAGTTGACCTCATTGTTAGCAAAGGTGAAATAGTTTCAATAATTGGTCCCAATGGTGCTGGAAAATCTACTCTTTTGAAGGCTATTATGGGTCTAATAAAGATATCTGCCGGTAGATTCTTTATTAATGGAGTCGAGAAAACAAATGTACTAACTCACAAAATTGTAAAAGAGGGAATAGGGTATGTACCACAAGTAGCTAATGTATTTCCTTCTTTAACTGTTGATGAAAATTTGGAAATTGGATCTTGGACTTTGAAGGGTAATAAAAAAGAAAAGCATGAAGAAATATATTCTAAATTTCCATTGTTAAAAGAAAGAAAAAAAGAAAAGGCTGGAAACCTATCTGGAGGACAAAGACAAATTTTAGCCTTAGCACGAGCACTTGTAACTTCTCCCGAGCTACTTTTGCTTGATGAACCTTCTGCTGGACTTTCTCCTTTAGCAATCACTGAAGTATTTAAGTCAATAAAAAACATTAATGATTCTGGAGTTTCTATTCTTTTAGTCGAGCAAAATGCAAAAAGAGCTTTGTCATTCAGCAACAGAGGTTACGTATTAGACCAAGGTCGAAATGCTTACCAAGGAAAAGGCGAAGATTTACTTAACGATTCTAGGGTTATTGATCTTTATTTAGGTAAGTTATAAAAAAAAGGGTCTGTTCAAACAGACCCTTTTTTAAATTGTAATAAAAGATTATGAACCAAAGTCTACCGAATATAAGACTGGGTTTGAATCACCCTCAGTTGTCCAAATATCATAAGTAGCTGCAGTTGGGTCACCATTTTGATCGAGTTCGATCTCACCTGACGCTCCAACGTAATCCACATTCTCTCCTGCAGCAGCAAGAGCTATACACTCTACGCCGATACATTTTGTCCCACCAGAAGATGCTTCAACAAGTCCAGCAGCAATTTGCGGACCAGTTACACCATTAGTAGCTGCAGATATTGCCATTAACATGACAGCATCGTATGCTTGTGGAGCAAAAATAAAGGTTGGAGATCCATCTGAAGAAACAGTAGCATAGGCTGCTTCAAAAGCATCCTTTGCTTCACCAGCAGTTGAACCAGGTGCCGTACCCTTAAAGCCATCTAATGCAGTACCTAAACCACATAATGACGCAAGGCCAGCATCTTTAACACCATCAGTCATATACCATGGTATATCAAGAAGTCCTTGTGCGAATGCAGGTTGAAGAACTCCACATCCAGTTTCTGGAAATAAGATTCCAACAATAGCATCTGGAGCACCATTACCAACTGCCGTAACTTCAGAAGTAAATTCTGTAGCATCTGTTGCGTGGTAAACAATTGTTTTAACTGTTCCACCAGCTGCTTCAAAAGCAGTAGCAGTTGCTTCAGCAAGACCTCTACCGTAGGAGTCAGCTCTAGAGATTATTGAAATTGTTTGAATTCCATCATCAACCAACAATGATGCTAACACATCACCTTGTAGTAGATCAGATGGAGCAGTTCTCGCATAAAATCCCTTTTTATCAATCTTTGTAAATTGAGGACTTGTGTTTGATGGAGATACCATAACAACTTGAGCTGCTATTGCAGTATCAAGAATTGCTAGTGAGGTTCCGCTACAAGCGGCTCCCATTACACCAACAGCTCCTTGAGCAATGACATCATTAAGACTTGTAAGAGCAACAGCTCCATCACAACCACTATCACCCTCAATAAGAACGACCGGTTGTCCATTTATACCGCCAGCGGCATTGATTTGCTCAACAGCTAGTGCTGCACCTAGTGCAATACCAGGTCCTAGTGAAGCTAAGTCACCAGAAAGAGGCATTAAAGATGCCAAGACTAATGAATCAGCTGAAGATGCTTCATCTGCACCACCACAGGCTACAGCAACAAGTGCTAATATCGCAATCAAAACCAAAGCTTTGCGATTTTTCATAAATAATTTCCTTTCAGTTACTGAAATTAAAAAACCCCATAATTTTATGGGAATCATTAAACAATAGCGTATTTTTAGTACTATTCAATAGCAGAAAGAACTATTTTACAAATAAAATGAATAAGTATGAGTGAATCTATTGAAAATACTTTAATTTTTCTGTCAAATCAAGAATATTTAGATATTTTTATATATATATTTATTTTCTATTTTTTAGTAATAGGCTGGAAAAAAGGTGCTATTTTTCAATTGTTTTATTTATTTACTCTACTAATTTCAGTTGCTTTAAGTTTTAGATATTCAATGGAAATTGGAGGTTATATTAGCGGTTGGCTAAATTCAAGTGTTCAATTATCAGAAGTGTTTGGAGGAATATTAATTTTTATTTCAATATTAACTTTTGCATCTTTTTTTCAGAATTTATTGAGCAATAGGCTAAAAAAGTCTGATATTGGCAGTAAATTTTTAGGTACGGCGTTGTCTCTTTTAGTAAGTAATTTAATTTTGACATTACTATTTACAAGTTTATCCATTTTAAATTTACCTAGTTTTATGCAAGAATCTTTTGATAACTCAGATTTAGTAGATTTCTACACAAGCCCCGAAGGGTCTCCTCAGCAAACTTTAGAAGTAGTAATTGGCACTGACTTACTTAAAGTAGTAAGCAGAATTAAGGAACTTACAGGTAAGTCTACTGTAGTACTTGATGCAGATGGATGTTTAGAAATTCCAAAGTATGCTCAATCAAATTTACAATCAAAAGAAGAATTAGCAAATGAGATTTACAACTTAATAGCATTTGAGAGACAAGAAAACAATGTTGATGCGCTGGAATTAAATTATAATCTTTCTAAAGTTGCTCTTGAATATGCTTATCAAATGTATACAAATGGTTTTTGGTGTCATCAAAATCCATTGAATGGTGAAAATGTAAATGATAGACTTTCAAAAATTGGATTTCCTTATAAAACAGTGGGTGAAAATTTAGCTATTTCTTCATCTATACGATCTGGGCATCAAAGTTTGATGAACTCTGAATCACATAGAAATACAATTTTAGATAATGAATTTAGAAGAATAGGTATTGGAGTTGTGTCTGGACCTCTGGGGCTTGTAATTGTACAAGTGTTTTCTTAGTAATGCTTGATATAAATAGTTTTACTTTAATACTTATAGAAGGATTAATAGATTATTTAAAAAAAAATCAAATTGAATTAGATGATGAAACAATTGTAGAAATTAAGGAAAATCTCCAAAAAGAATTTTTCTTATCATTTGAAAAACAGACAAAAACACCAACACAAATAATCAATATTTTTTTACAAGAACACTTGAGTCCTGAATTAAATATTACTCCAAAAGACTTAGGTGAAAATGCTTTGGCAGCAATTTTAAATTGGGGAATTTTAAAGGCTAAATATTTTGAGAGTTGATATAACAAAAAAAGATATCTGGATTAACTCTTATCCAATTTTTTTATGGCTCATATTAGAACCAATTGTTGGATTAGTAGATTCAAAAATTGCGTCATTAATTGGCATTAATTCATTATCCGCAGTAGGTGTTGGAGAAACTATTTACTTTGTATTTGTTTGGATATTTATCTTTCTAGCCTACGGAACCACACCTTTAGTCTCAGCATTTAAAACTAAAAATCAAATTAATCAATTAAACTTTCTAATTAAATTTGGAAGACAAATATCAATTTTTCTTGGATCGATAGCATTTTTTGTTTTATATTCGACAAACAGTTACTTTATAAATATTTTTCGTCCTACAGCAGTAGTTGGAGAATTATCATCAAGTTATCTAATCTTGCGGTGTGTTGGCCTTCCTTTTTATTTAATTAATATGCATTCAACTGCTGTGTTGAGAGGTTTAAAATTACCTAAGGCAACTTTCAATAGTTCATTGATAGTTACATTTTTAAATATTATTTTAAGTTATGTTTTTGGTATTGTTTTTGAATTTGGGGTAATGGGGATTGGTTTTGCCAGCTCTGCTTCTTTTTTAGTTGCATCTATTTACTCAACAATAATTTTAAAAAAAACTCAAAATAACTTTACAATTTCTTCAGACATTGTTGAAAAGCAAAAAATAAGATTGAAGTTTTTTTCTGTTGGTATAAATATCTTAGTTCGATCATTATTTTTAACTCTATTTATGGCTTTTTTGAGGAATAAAGCATCTCTTATGTCAATGGAGGAGATAGCCCTCCAACATGTTTTATTGCAACTTTGGTCTATAGGGTACATTTTTGCCGACTCAATTGCAATTGCATCACAAACATTAGTTTCAGAGTATATTTCTACAGACAAGTCATTCAGTGGTTCAAAACTTCAAAAAGACTTATATAAAATTATATTTTTTCTTTCAACAAGTCTTTTCATATTTTCATTTCTAACATTAGAAAAACTAGTTTCATTAGTAAGTTCACAAAGTTTAAATAATTTAATTTCATTTGAATTAATACTTTTATTTTCTATTAGCTTATTAGTTGGCAGCTTTGCATTTCTTTGGGATGGAGTTTTGCTTGCCTTGGACAAATCAAAAGAGTTTTCTATCTTAACGATTATTGCTTCTTTAACAGGGTTTTTAGTATGTACAATTTTATTATTGAAGCAAAACTCTTTAGAAACACTTTGGATTGCATTAAATGTTAGTTTGGCAATTAGAACTTATTTGGGTTATAAATATCAGAAAATAAGTTAATCTACCGCTTTTAATATTGGCCTATCTAGGTAGTAACTTAAGATTTGTAATTCTTGAGAGAGGTCAACGGATCTAATTTGAATATTTGGTGTATTTTTTAAGAGTACTGGTGCAAAGTTTAGAATTGACCTAACTCCACAGTTAATTAAATGATCAGCTACACCTTGCGCATACTGTCCTGGTGTCGCAATAATTCCAATTGCAACATCAAATTTTTCACAGTAGCTTTTAAGCTCTTTTAATGGTTTTACTACCAGTCCAGCCACCTGGCTATCAATTTTTTTTGGATCTTCATCAAACAGACCCACTATACCGAATCCTTTTTCTCTGAAGCCACCATAATGAGCAAGAGCTGAACCCAAGTTTCCTATACCTACAATTACTGCACTCCATCCTTCAACCAGTCCTAATTCAAGTTGAAGTTGATTCCTTAGTGTAGAGATATCATAACCAACCCCTCTAGTACCTAAAGTTCCCAAGTAAGACAAATCTCTCCTAACTTGAGCATCGTTTACTTTTGCTAATTCAGCAAGTTTTCTTGAAGAAACACCAATTGAATCAGTTTTTAACTGATCTAGACATTGTAAATAAAGAGGTAGTCTTTTAACTGTTGCTGGAGGAATTTGCTTATTTTCTTTCACTACTGCACAATCTAATTACTTATTAAATTTATATGTAATTATTTGAACTAATTATTAGATATAAAAACTTCTGATTATAGTTTTTTCAATGTAAGTTATTTAAATATGCAAAACAATTTAAAAAATTATGATGTCCTAATTATTGGTGCTGGACCAGCCGGTTCAAATGCTGCTATTTCTTACAAGTCATTATATCCAAATTTAAAGGTAGCTTTGATAGATAAGGCAATATTTCCTAGAGACAAATCGTGTGGAGACGCTATAGGACCAGGTGTGATTAATGCTTTAAAAAGGTTTAACAATCAACACATACTTGAAAATGAACCTGAAGTAGTTTCAACAACATTATATGGTCCAGATAATGTAGGAATTCAAAATTATATTCCAAAAGTAAAAAACAAAGATGATTCAATTGTCTACGTAATCCCTCGATTAGATTTAGATAACAGAATTTTGAATCTAGCGAAAAACAAAGATGTAGATGTTTACGAAGGACATTCTTTTTTAGACTTCGAGGTTTTAGAAGATAGGTCAATTAACGTTTCTGTAATGGAAAATACAGAAACTATTATGTTCAAGACAAAAATTTTAGTTGGAGCTGATGGTGCAAATTCTAGAGTTAGAAAAAAACTCACGTTAGGTCAAAATTCAGACTGGCACAAAGCTTTAGCAATTAGAGCTTATATTGATAGTCCAAACTATATTGAGATTTTTGAAGAGAGAACTTTGATGTTTGAAATTAATGTATCTGCAGAAAAAGGATACGCATGGGCATTTCCGAGTAAAGGAAATCTTTTAAACATTGGAATAGGTGTACCCGTTAGCATATTTAAAAAAGACAAATTAGATATTAACGAATTATTAGATAAATTTATAGAACAACTTAAAAATAGAGGTGTTAAGGTAGAAAACATTAGAAAAAAGAAGTCTTATATTCTTCCTTTCGCATCATCAATTCCAAAAAGATTTAAAGATAAGAACATTGTATTGATTGGCGATGCAAGCTCGATGATAAATCCTATGAGTGGTGAGGGTATTTTTTATGGAATGGAAGCAGGGTATCTATTAGCTAAAAATACAAAAGACTTATCACACCCCGACTCTATAAATAATGGTATATCAGAATATGAGAAAGAGTTTAAAAAAAGGTTTAAAAAGCACTATTTAAGCTGTGCAATAGCCCGACTCTTGCTCCAAAGTCCATTTATGACTAGACGGCTTCTAAAAGTTGCTTCGAATGATCAAAATACAATTGATTTTGTAGTAGAACTATTATTCGATGAAGCATATTTAACCTTAAAAGAAGTAGTAAAAATAGGTATTAAGTTCTTATTGCCAAACAAAATATTTTCCTTGCTCCAAAAAAAATAGTAGTCGAAATAATTTAACATGATATAAGTAGTAGAATAAGTGTAAAACTTTGTGAAATATTTCACAAATAAGGAGGAAAATTGATAGATTGGCTTCCAATTTTAGTCATGCTTGTCGTAGCTATTGGGTTTGCACTAGTATCCCTTGGAATATCTTATTTACTTTCCCCAAAAAATCCAACACCTGAAAAACTTGCTCCTTATGAGTGTGGAATATTTCCAGAATCAGAAACTTCACAAAGATTTCCCGTCAAGTTCTATATGGTTGCTATGTTGTATATTGTTTTTGATATAGAAATAATATTTTTGTTTGCATGGGCATCAAGATTTAATGATTTAGGATGGTATGGAATTTATGCGATTTCAATATTTACTTTTTTTGTACTCGAAACACTATATTATGTATGGAAAAAAGGAGTACTTGATTGGAATATTCCAAGACGTGAACGTTATTTAAACAACCAAACACTTAAAGAGGTTGCTTAATGTACACTCCTGATAATATTTTCACAACAACAATTGACAAAGCTGTAAGGTGGTCAAGAACTCAATCAATGTGGCCAGTTACCTTTGGTTTAGCATGCTGTGCTATTGAAATGATGGCAGCAGGAAGTGCTAAATATGACCTTGCAAGATATGGAATGGAAGTTTTTAGGGCCTCACCTCGACAAGCGGACCTAATGATTGTCGCTGGAAGAGTTTCTCAAAAAATGGCACCAGTTTTAAGACAAGTTTATGACCAAATGGCTGATCCAAAATGGGTAATTGCGATGGGAGCTTGTTCTTCTACTGGTGGAATGTTTAACAATTATGCGTTAGTTCAAGGAGTTGATCACATAGTACCGGTAGATATTTATGTTCCAGGTTGTCCCCCGGGTCCTCAATCTCTAATGCATGGAATTTTAACCTTGCATGAAAAAATTATGGAAGGTGAAATAAATCGATGAATTCCGAAAACATTATTACGACAAAAGCTGAGTATAAAAATATAATTCAAAAATTTAAAGATGAAGGATTTGAATTAATGGTTGATTTAACAGTCGTTGATTGGTACAGAAAAAAAGAACCAAGATTTGAAATTGTAGTACAACTCTTATCCGCATCTTTAAATAGCAGAAAGACAATTAAAGTTTTTGTAGAAGATGATCTATCAATTGAATCAATTACAGAAATATATCCAGGTGCAAATTTTTATGAAAGGGAAGCATTTGACATGTTTGGAATAATATTTCTTAATCATCCGGACCTAACCAGAATATTAATGCCTGATGATTGGGTTGGACATCCTCTAAGAAAAAATTATAATTCTGGAAGAATTCCTGTTCAATTTAAAAATGCTCCAAAGGTTGATTAATGGTAAGTAAAAATTTTAAAAAAAGAAATTTCAAAAATATTAAAAATTTTTTTGATTTTTGGGCTACTAACTCAGAAGAAGGCGGATGGAATATTGCTTCAACAGATGAAGGATCACAAAAAATGCTCGAAAATGAAAACGAAAAACAAATTAAAATTCAAACAGGTACTGAGGTTATAGATGATTTTGTAATTGATGAAGAATCGCTTGAAGACGAGAGAATGATAGTAAACATGGGCCCCCAACACCCTTCTACTCATGGTGTATTAAGACTTCAAGTTGAGTTAGAAGGAGAAGTTGTTAGAAGGGTAAAACCAATAATTGGATATTTACATACAGGAATGGAAAAAACTGGAGAAGAATTAAATTACTTTCAAGGACCTACAAACACAACTCGTATGGATTATCTTTCACCATTGTTTAATGAGTTGGTATTTTCACTAACAACTGAAAAATTACTTGATATTGAAGTTCCAGAGAGAGCCCAAACAATAAGAATATTAATGACAGAATTGAACAGGGTTTCTTCTCATTTAGTAGCTTTGGCAACGGGCGGAATGGACATTGGAGCTTTATCTATGATGATTTTCGGCTTTAGAGAAAGGGAGTTGATTTTAAATTTCTTTGAAAAAACTACTGGTTTAAGAATGAACCATAATTACATTCGACCAGGAGGTGTAGCAGCAGATTTACCAGACGGATGGAGAAAAGATATTAAGGAAATTTTAAAAGTTATCCCAGAAAAGCTTAAAGACTATGATGATATGCTTCTTGATAACCCGATATGGAAAGGGAGATTGCAAAATGTTGGAATTCTTAATACTGAAGAATGTTTTGCATACGGAATAACAGGACCAAGCTTAAGGGCTTCAGGTTATTCATGGGATCTTCGAAAATCTCAACCTTATTCAGGCATTGAAAATTTTGAATTTGAAGTACCTACTTTAAAAGAAGGAGATGTTTTTGCAAGATGGAGGATTAAAGTATTAGAAATAATTGAAAGTTTAAAAATAGTAGAGCAAGCTATTGATAAAATGCCTAAAGGTCCATATAGAATTCAAGACAAAAAAATTACACCTCCTCCAAGAAAAAGATTAGATGAATCTATGGAAGCTTTGATTCATCATTTTAAATTATTTACAGAAGGATTTAAAGTACCCGAAGGAGATGCATACACTGCAGTTGAATCTCCAAGAGGTGAGTTAGGTTGTTACATAGTTTCTGATGGAACTTCTAAACCATACAGAATGCATGTAAGAGGGCCATCTTTTTGTAACCTCCAAGCTTTGCCAATAATTATGGCTGATAGTCCCATTGCAGACGCAGTTGCTGCAATTGCTTCACTTGATCCTGTAATTGGAGATGTAGACAGATGACCTGGGAAGACAAATATCTTAAACAAGCAAAAAAAATAATTAAACTTTATCCTCAAAAAAGATCAGCTATGGGACCACTTTTGCACTTAGCACAGAGTAGAGATGGGTACATTTCCGATGAATCTATTTCAGTAATTAGTGAATTAGTTGGTGTGACAGAAGTTCAAGTAAAATCGGTATCAACATTCTATTCAATGTATAAACAGGAACCAACTGGTAAATATTTGATAAGTGTTTGCAAATCTATTTCTTGTGAAATTAATGATTCTAAGTCTGTAATTAATGCAGTTAAAGATTTCACTGGATTAAACAATAATGAAACGGATGAAGAGAAATTGTTTACTTTTGAAGCTGTTGAGTGTATAGGTGCTTGTGGAGGGGCTCCTGCTGTGCAAGTAAATTATGAGACAGTTGAAGGGTTAACGACCGAAAAGGTAATAAATCTTTGTAAATGGTTAAAAGACACAACCCCAGACTTAATAGTTGCAGATGTTTTACAAGAAAAATTTGGAGGCACAAAATCATTTGATTGGGCTATAAAAGATAGTTCTGGAAGCACAGGTTCCGTTCCTGGATTTCAAACCTTTAATACTACAAAGGAAGAAAAATGAAAGAAACACTTCTTCTAACAAAACACATGAGAGAATATCCAGAAAACAGTCATTTAATTGATTCTTATGAAAAAAATAATGGGTATAAAACTGCTAAATCTGCTTTAAAAAGTTTATCTCCACAACAGATATTACAAGAAATAAAAGATTCAAATATTAAAGGTAGGGGTGGAGCAGGTTTTCCAACAGGAACCAAGTGGGGAATGTTGGTAGAAGATCAAGAAAAATATTTAGTTATAAATGCAGACGAATCAGAACCCGGAACTTTTAAAGATCGAATTTTACTTGAAAGAGACCCACATCAATTGATAGAAGGAATGATATTAACATGTTTTGCTTCAGGTATTCATAAAGCATTTATTTATATTCGTGGTGAGTATGCAAAGCCTGCTAGGAGAGTTCAAAAAGCTGTTGAACAAGCTTATGAAAAAAACTATATAGGCAAGAACATATTTGGTTCAAATTTTGATTTAGATATTGTTGTTCATCTTGGAGCAGGAGCGTATATCTGTGGTGAAGAAACTGCGCTTTTAAATTCTCTTGAGGGGAGAAGAGGGGAACCGAGACTAAAACCACCTTACTATCCTGCTGTGAAGGGTTTATATATGAAGCCAACCTTAGTCAATAACGTAGAAACTATTTCTTCTGTTCCATGGATAATAGCAAATTCTGGTTTGGAATATAATAAACTAGGGGTCGAAGGTTCTGTAGGTACTAGAATTTTTAGCTTGTCAGGTCATATTAATAATCCAGGTAATTATGAAATCCAAATGGGTAGCTCATTTGGGGAATTTGTCGACACTTTAGGTGGTGGAGTCAAAAACAGTAAAAAAATTAAAGCATTTATTCCTGGTGGTGCATCAGCTCCTTGGTTTAGAGGCGATCAGTTAGACATTAAGATGACAATTGATGATGTAGCTAAAAATAATTCTATGCTTGGTTCTGGGGCAGTAGTCATGATGGATGAAGATACTAATTTAGTAAGCGCAGCAAAAAGTATTGTAAGTTTTTTTGCTCACGAATCTTGTGGGCAGTGCACACCATGTAGAGAGGGCACAACATGGTTGGAAATGATTTTAGATAGAATTGCCTCTGGGCGTGGTAGAACTTCTGATGTAGAGTTATTACTAGACATTTGTGACAATATTTCACCAGGCTTATCTTGGCCACCTAAAATGACAACTATTTGCCCTCTAGGTCCTTCGGCTGTTTCTCCTATAACTTCTCTAATGAAAGATTTTAGAGATGAAGTTGATAAACTAATTCCTTCGAAAGTGCTTTTATGAATCAAAAAATTAATTTAAATGTTAATGGTCTGGTTATTGAATCTGAAAACGATAAATTACTTATTGAAGCATGTGAAGATTCCGGGATCCACATCCCAAGATTTTGTTGGCATAAGAGACTTGATCCTGTAGGAATGTGCAGAATGTGTTTAGTAGAGATTGATACTCCAAAAGGTAAAATTTTGGTTCCTTCTTGTACAACCAAGGTTACAGACGAAATGATTGTTGATACTGAATCTGACACTGTAAGAAAAGCACAAGAGGGAATATTAGAATTTTTATTAATAAATCACCCTTTAGATTGTCCTATTTGTGACAAAGCTGGTGAATGCCCCCTTCAAGATCAAACAATGGCATATGGACCTGGAGAAAGTAGGTTTGTTGAGGAGAAAAGACACTTTGAAAAGCCTTTACCAATTTCGGAAATTATTCTATTAGATAGAGAAAGATGCATATTGTGTGCTCGCTGTACTCGTTTTTCAGATGAAATTTCTGGTGACCCTTTAATAGAGTTTATTCAAAGAGGAAACAAAACTGAAGTAAATACTTTTCCTAATGAACCTTTCAAATCTTATTTTTCTGGAAATACTGTACAAATCTGTCCAGTTGGAGCACTAACTTCGACTTCTTATAGATTTAAGGCTAGGCCGTGGGATTTAAAAACAACACAGTCAACTTGTAATGGTTGTTCGATTGGATGCACGATTGAGTTGAATTCATCACAAAACAAAATGCTCAGAATACTTGGTGTTGACAATGATGCAGTTAACCAAGGTTGGCTATGTGATAAGGGGAGGTACAACTTTGAATATTTAAACTCAAAACAAAGATTACTTTCATCTATGAAAAAAGTTAATGATATTTTTGAAGAAATTAGTTTACAAGAAGTTTTTAGCGATTTAAAAAATGAAATTATAGATGAATCCACCAAGGTTAAATTTTTTATTGGAACAAATCTGACCAATGAAGATTATTATACAATTAAAGAATTTTCAAAAAATATCCCTGCCCAAAACCAAACCTTTTATCTTAATGATGATTTCTTACACTCTGGAAAGTACCAAAATACAATAGATCAAGCTTCATTAAATGATTTAGATAATTCTGATGTTATTGTTCTATGGGCTCAAGATTTAAAAGAAAATCTTCCAATATTATTCTTAAGAATCAGAAAAGCTGTAAAAAATGGAGTGAAGTTGGTCATATTCGGTCATTCTAATCAAACACTTCTTGATATTTCAGATACCTTTTTTGGTGAAAACATTGTTTCTAATAATTTTGAGATTATCAAAGACTTAAATAAGATTAAAGATTTTAAAAAATCAGTATCTGGAAAGAAAGTTACCGCTGTAATTGGAAAGTCTTCTCCATTCCAAAGCAATGAAAGTTTAGATAATTTAGTTAAATTTCTTCAAGAAAATTCTGAAGTGAAAATATTAAGGGCTTATTCTAAAGGTAATATTTTTGGGGCAATAAGTGTATTTGACTCTGTAAAAGGTACTAAAGAATTTATTAACGATACTTCTAATGATACCCCCGATCTTTTATTTGTAGTAGGTGCAGACCCTGTAGGTTCTTCTATTTTTTCAAGTAATTTCAAAGAAAATATCAAAAAAATTAAAAAAGTTGTATCTTTAGATTTATTTCAACATGAGACTTCAGAACTAAGTACCTATATAATCCCAACAGCTTCAACACTTGGAGAAAAAGAAGGAACTTTTACGAATATTGAGTTTAGAACATCCAGAATTGATAAGCTTGTCCCATCTCCAGGACAATCAATTAGTGACTGGGAGTTTTTTGCTGGCCTTATAAACTATTGTAATCTACAAGAATTTTCAAACAGTGTTCATGAAATAAACAAAAAACTATATGAGAATTTGAAATCTTCAAATATACCAATCTTTGATAATTTAGATAAACCCAGTAACGTAGAGGGAATTATTCACATAAAAACTCCAAATGTTGAAATTTCTGATGAAGTCATTGAGTCTAACTATTTTCTTGGAAACAAACTATATGGCGACAACGCAACAGTTAGGCACTCTGAAAGTATTTCTTTTTTGGGGTCTAAAAAGTTTATTGAAATGAATGAAGAAACAGCAAATCAATACAGCCTTACTAATGGAATATGTAAATTAGAACAGAACAGCTTTTCAGTCAATTTAACTTATAATATAAATAATAAATTACCAGATGGACTTATTTTTATACCTAAAAATCGAAGAGACTTAAATAAATTTAACTTTTTAGACGAGATAAAAATTTTTCCAGGTTCACAAGAAGGCTCATTAAATGTCAGTTGATTTAATTATTTCTCTCGTAAAAGCAAATATAGTCCTGGCTGTCTTGTTGACTAATACTATTCTCTTAATTTGGTTTGAAAGAAAACTAGTAGCGGGTATGCAGTCAAGAGTTGGTCCTGATAGAGCTGGTCCATTTGGTATTTTACAAACTGTCGCTGATGCAATCAAGTTATTACTAAAAGAACAAATTCTTCCTTTGAAAGCTGATAGAGCTATGTATTTATTAGCTCCTATTATTGCTCTAGTTCCTTCATTTCTAATATTTATGATCATCCCTATTGGGCCAAACTTAAACATAACAATTGCAGGTGAAAATTATATTGTAAAATTTGTTGGTGCAGATATCAATGTTGGTGTTTTATATTTTCTTGCCCTCTCTTCTCTAGCTGTTTACAGTGTTGTCTTAGCAGGCTGGTCATCAGGCTCAAAGTATCCTCTCATAGGTGGGGTTCGAGCTTCTGCTCAAATGATTTCTTATGAAGCAGCTATGGGGCTAGCGTTAGTTCCAGTAATTCTTTATTCTGGGTCTTTATCTCTGGTAGACATTGTAGAAAGTCAGGCCGGTAATCTCTCCACAAATATTCCAATATTAAACACTTTTGTTTCTTTTATTCCAAAGTGGAATATTTTTCCTCAATTTGTAGCTTTTGCAATTTTTTTTATCGCTGCAGTTGCAGAGGTAAACCGAGCCCCGTTTGATTTAGTTGAAGCTGAACAAGAACTAGTCGGCGGTTTTCATACAGAATATTCAGGATTTAGATTTGCTATGTTCTTTTTAGCGGAATATATAAATATGTTTAATATGTGTGCTATAACAGCAACATTTTTTCTTGGAGGCTGGTTAGGACCAACATTTGAAGGAATTCTTCCTTCATTCATCTCAGCACTAATGCCAATAATTTGGCTAGGATTTAAGACATTTTTTCTTTTGTTTATTTTTGTATGGATTAGAGCAACATTACCAAGATTGAGATATGACCAGCTTATGGAGCTTGGATGGAAAAGATTGATTCCACTAGCTTTAATTTGGTTAATATTGTCATCTTTAGTATTAGGATTGCGTGAATTTGGTTTACCTTGGAGTTGAAATATGAGTGAGAATTTTGGATTATTTAAAGGACTAAAAGTTACATTTAAAGAACTTTTTAGAAAATCTGTTACAGATAAGTACCCTAAGGAGTTTAGAGAAAAACCTCAAAGGTTTCATGGTCGGCATGTATTGAATAAATATGAAGACGGTATGGAAAAATGTATTGGTTGTGAATTATGTGCAGGTGTTTGTCCAGCTCAGTGTATATATGTAAGAGGTGAAGACAATCCAGAAGAGAACCCAGTAAGCCCTGGTGAAAGATATGGATTTATTTACGAGATAAATATGCTTAGGTGCATCTATTGTGCATTGTGTGTAGAAGCGTGTCCAACAGAAGCTATTACTATGACCTCACTATTTGAGATGAGTGTAGCTAATAGATCAGAAGCTATTTTTGACAAATCAGTTTTATTAGTTGATGATGAAGGCAAACCTAGATCTCACGAAGAAAAAACTAAATTAACAAACGAACACGATATTAACACTTCAGATGGTTGGATGAGAGCAACTTCATCAAATGGTAATCCCAACTTTCAAAATGTGATTAATTGGTCTGGATCTTTAGGAATTGGAAAAAAAGATCCTGAAAGAGGACAGGTTTTGGAGGAAGAGTAATATGTTAGAAATTTTACTTTTTTTTATTCCAGCTAGTTTAATTATTATCGGAGCATTAATTGTTGTTTTCGCAAAAAATCCCGTACATAATGCGATGGGTTTAGTTTTAACCCTTATTTCACTTGCGATTGCATATATTACTTTAAATGCACCTTTTGTTGCAATGGTTCAAATGCTAGTTTATGCAGGTGCAGTAATGACATTATTTTTATTTGTAATCATGATGATTGGAGTTGATAAAAGAGAACAATCAACAGAAAAAATTAAAGGTCAAACATATTTAGTAAGTGGAGTATTTCTAATACTTATTTCACTTTTAGTTTACGTTGCAATTAATTCTAAATTTAAATGGTCTCTATGGTTTCCTAAAGTCGACTATGTTGTAGAGGGAACCCCTCAATTAATAGCAGGGTTACTTTTTACAGGTTGGATACTTCCGTTTGAAATAATTTCTTTATTATTAATTGTTGCCACAGCTGCTGCGATTGCCTTAGCTTATGACTCAAAAAAGAAGAGTACAGATGCTTGAGGTAACAACGGACTGGTATTTAACGCTTTCTGCAATTTTATTTTCAATTGGCTTTTTTGGAATGATGATAAGAAAAAATGCCTTAATTATGTTTATGTGTATTGAGCTTATGTTAAATGCAGTTAATTTAACTTTTATTGCTGCATCCAATCATTTTGGTCAAATAGATGGACAGATTGCAGTTTTTTTTGTACTTGTTGTAGCTGCTGCAGAAGTTGTTGTAGGGTTAGCAATTATTGTATCAATTTTTAAAAAACAAGTATCCGCATCTGTTGATGTTTTAAATATTTCTAGAGGTTAAGATGATTAAATTTTTTATACTTTTAGTAATTTTTTTACCACTTGTAACATCTTCTATACTGTTTATTAACAAAAGAATATTTAATGAAAAATTTACAAGTTTTGTTACTTTAAATATTTCTTTGTTGACATTCTTAATTTCAGTTTATATTTTTGTAGTATTTTCATTGAATAATTATGAAGGTTTTGAATTTAAGTTGTTTCAGTGGATTAAGCTAATTGATATACAAATAGGTTTTAGCCTTAATGGATTATCGGGAATCATGCTTTTGCTTATTACATCTCTTTCTTTATTAATTCAGTTGTTTTCTACGTCGTATATGTCTGAAGACAAAAACTATAATTCATATTTTGTTTTTTTCAATTTTTTTGTCTTCTCAATGTTATTTTTAGTAATGTCTTCAAATTTTTTAGTAATGTTTATTGGCTGGGAACTAGTTGGATTAAGCTCTTATCTTTTGATATCTTTTTGGTCGGAAAAAACGTCAGCAGTAAAAGCTGGAAATAAAGCTTTTGTGATTAATAGAATTGGTGATTTTGGATTTTTAATAGGATTAATGTTGATTTTTAATAATTTTAATACTTTTGAATTTAATTTAATTTTTTCACAAATTTCTTTGAAGTCAGAAAGTACACTAACTTTAATTGCAATTTTTTTATTGCTTGGAGCATTTGGTAAATCAGCTCAGTTTCCATTGTTTAGTTGGTTACCAGATGCTATGGAAGGTCCTACTCCTGCTAGTGCTTTAATTCATGCAGCGACAATGGTCACTGCAGGGGTGTTCATGTTGGTAAGAATTTCCCCTTTGCTACAGTATTCTGAAGTTGCAAATCTAATAATAATCTCTATTGGCCTCTTCACGGCATTAATTGCAGCCTTTTCGGCAATTAATCAAAATGATATAAAAAAAGTTTTAGCTTATTCTACAATTTCCCAACTGGGATTTATGTTTATTGCAATAGGAGCAGGTGCATATGTAGCCGCAATATTTCATCTTGTAACCCACGCATTTTTCAAAGCATTACTTTTTCTAGGTGCTGGATCTGTTATTCACGCTATGCACCACGAACAGGATATAACAAAAATGGGAGCTTTAAAAAAGCAAATGCCTATAACAGCAACAACAATGGGAATAGGTACAATTGCCATCGCCGGCATCCCACCCCTTGCTGGCTTCTGGTCTAAAGACGAAATTCTTGCATCAGTTTTTTCAAAAGGCGGAGTCTATTATATTTTTTGGGGCCTAGCATTAGCTGCTGCATTTTTAACAGCATTTTATATGGGAAGACATTGGTTGTTGATTTTTCAAAAAGAAAATAACTTTGATCATACTCATGTAAATGAATCACCAAAAAAAATGTTGATACCATTGATTATATTGAGTGTCTTTTCCATTTTCATCGGATTTATTAACACACCTCTTTTTCATGGATTAGAAAAAGTACTTTATCAATCTCTCGAAGAAGTTTATGTAACACATCTACCAGAAGGATTTACATTGATTGCACTTGCATTAATTTCAATAGGAATTGGATTCTCGGGGTTAATAAGTTCTTACCTTATTTACTCTTTAGCTGTACACAAAAAGTTAGATTTTCAAATAGCAATTAACTTTATAACTTTCTTGAAAAAACTATCGTTGAATGTTTTTTACTTAAATAAAATAGGAAATTTTATTTTTGTTGCAAGCCTTAAAAATTTTACTCGTAAAATTGCTGTTGTTGTAGATGGATTAATTATTGATGGTGCTGTGAATTTAGTTGCAGACACTTTTAATAAGACTTCAAAACTCACTTCATTCTCACAAACTGGTCAAGTAAGAAATTATGTAATGTATTTTGGTTTGTTTTTAGTTTTATTAATAGGTCTATTTATTGCCACACCATTGGTTTCACCATGATAGAACTAATTTTTTCATTTATTTTTGTACCTTTTTTAGGTTCAATAATTATTTTTCTACTCCCAAAAACTCGTTCTGAATTGTATAGACCAATCTCAATTGCTATCTCTTTGATCACTCTAACTAATTCAATTTACTTATTATTTAGTGAGTATTCAAAAACGGAGTTTAATATTTTATACAGATTTACATGGATTAAATCCTATGGTTTAGAAATAAACTTTGGAACATCTGGAATGTCAGCACTACTTATTTTTCTCACAGCTTTGTTAATAGTCTTATCACTATTCTCTCTCAACCAACTTCACGCAGAAAGCAAAGGTTTTCTCGGTTCATTTCTAGCTTTGCATTTTGCAATCAATGGAGTATTTGTTAGCGGTGATTTAATTTCACTATTTATATTTTTTGAAGCAATCCTAATTCCAATGTATTTCTTAATGGGAATATGGGGTGGTGAGAACAGAAAATATGCGACAATAAAATTTATAATTTATACCGTATTTGGTTCAATTTTTATTTTTATTGGTACAGTTTATGTCGCTGTTATTAGTTATTCATATAATGGCAAGTTAGCTGTCGACTTTGAAACACTTGGAAATTTAAATTTAACTTTAACGCAATCTAAAGTTTTATTTTTACTTTTCACTTTTGGTTTTTTAGTAAAAGTCCCAATCTTTCCACTACATACATGGCTTCCAGACGCACATGTAGAAGCCCCTACTGCAGGAAGCATCATGCTTGCAGGAGTTTTGTTAAAAGTTGGAGCTTTTGGAATACTTAGAGTTTCCATACCTTTTTTTACTGAAGGGTATCTTGAATATCGAAGTTATATTGCAATTCTTTCAGTAATTGGGATTATTTATGGCGCTGTTGTAGCAATTGCACAGGAGGATATTAAAAAATTAATTGCATATTCTTCTATTAGCCACATGGGATTTGTAATGTTGGGAATCTCAGCAGGTAGTCTACTAAGTTTAGAAGGTGCAATTATTCAAATTTTTAACCATGGAATTACAGCTGCAGCATTGTTTATGCTTGTTGGATTTTTATATGATAGAAGACATACAAGAAAAATAAGTGAATTTGGAGGGTTAAAAATAACAATGCCTAAATATGCCGCAATATTTTTATTTACATCCTTTGCATCGATTGGATTACCAGGGCTTAATGGTTTTGTGGGAGAGTTCATGATATTAATAGGAAGTTACGAAACTTTTAATCTCCTCTCAACTATTGCTGCTTTAGGTGTAGTTTTAGCAGCTATATATATGCTTTGGGCATATCAAAGAATTTTTACTGGTAGCATTTCTAAAGAAGAAAACAAGGTATTAAAAGATCTTAACCTGAGAGAGTTAATTTCAATTGTTCCTTTATTATTACTTATGTTGTTAATTGGGGTTTATCCAAAATTAATTGAAAGTTTTGTCACCCAAGATGCTTTTGCAATCAATAGTATTATTAAATTTATTATAGGTATGAAATGACATCAATTTCAGAGTTAATTGGTTTAAATTTTGTTGTTATTGGTCCCACTTTAACTTTATTAGTGACCACTTTGATTCTTCTTTTTTCTACTATATCGATTAGAACTTCTACTGTTGTAAAAAAATACATTACATTAGTTGGTGTCTTTGCAACTTTATTTGCAATATTTTTAAAATTTGGTTTATTTTTTTCAAATGGTCTATCTTCTTACTTTTCAGAGAAAATATTGCTTGATGAATTTTCTTTGTTTGGAAATTTGTTGATTGGGTTTGTATTGATATTTACTTTCATACCTTTTTGGAAAACTTCAGAAATGTTTTCAAGTAAAACTACTGAAGCAATTATTTTAATATTGATGTCAGCTTCAGGGTTTCTTTTAATGGTAGATTCCGAAAATTTTATTATGTTATTTATAGGATTAGAAATTGGTTCTATTAGTTTGTATGCTTTATCAGGATTAAATAGAGGTGACAAGTTAAGTAACGAGGCTTCACTCAAGTACTTTTTACTAGGATCTCTAGCTTCCTGCATATTGATTTATGGTGTTGCCCTTTTATATGTTTCGTTATCAATAACAGGTGTTTACGAAACAAGTATTGCAATAAGTTTTATTGGCACAGATAATGTTCCCTTAACAACATTAGTTGGACTAATATTTTTGATTGTAGGATTGTTATTTAAGGTTGCAGCCGCCCCATTTCAAGCTTGGGCGCCAGACGTTTACCAAGGTGCTCCAACAGGATATGTAGGGTATATGGCATCGGTAGCTAAAGTATCCTCCTTCATAGTTTTAGCTCGACTATCAGCTGTTTCATTATCATTAATTTTGGATAAATTTGAACTATTCTTTTCTGCCATTATTATCTTGTCAGTAGTTTTGGGCTCATTGTTTGCTTCAAATCAAACTGACCTTAAAAGATTGTTAGCTTATAGCGGTGTAATACAGTCTGGTTTTATTCTTGCAGGAATCAGTTCAGGCCTTAATGGTATTAGTGCTTCATTATTTTATCTTACGACCTACATAGTCCAGCTCCTTGGAGTATTTTTTGTGTTCTCATTAATTAGTGGACATATGAGTTCAGATTTCAGTATTGAAAAACTTTCTGGACTTTTTAAAGATAATAAATTATTAACTATTTCCTTCTCTATTTTTATGCTTGGTATAGCTGGACTGCCTTTAACAAGTGGTTTTGTGTCAAAATTTATTCTTATAGCAAATCTTTGGTCGTATGAAAGATATGTTATTGTCGTAATGTTAATGCTCTCTACTGTTGCTGGATTTTATTTTTACCTTAAACCTATTTGGACTGCTTCTATTCAAAAATCAGAGATTTTGAAAATTAAAATAAAAATTAGCTTAGTTGAAAAATTAGTATTGCTAATACTTTCCTTTTTAACTATTTTTTTAGGATTATTTCCTAACGGGTTAATAAACTTAACTCGCTGGGTAATTGAGAATTATTTGTAATGATTGCCAAAATTTATCCCTTATCTTATCTAAACCACCAAGGAGGTTGGGATGAAATGCTATACTTTCTAATACCAGCAATAATTCTCAGTTGGCTAAGGTATAAAAAAGTAAAATAAGTTTTAGTGTTTAAAATTTATCCTTTAAAATCATTTTATGATTGAAATCAAGAACCTAACCATGAAATACAAAAATGGTAAAGGCATCGAGAACATTAACCTAACTATTAATGATGGGGAAGTGAAAGGATTATTAGGTCCAAATGGTTCTGGAAAATCAACAACGATGAGAAGTTATATGGGTTTTTTGAATCCTATTTCATATGAGATGTATGCAAATGGTATCGATACACTAAAAAACCCAGTTGAGGCAAAAAAAATAATTGGTTATCTTCCTGGAGATCCACAGTTACCACAGAATTTAAATTCTAGCTCTTTATTTTCACTCAGTGCAGACATGAGAAATCATTCTGTTGACTATGCTATGGAACTTGCTGAAAGGTTCGAGCTAGAAGTTGATCAATCAATAAAAGAGTTATCAAAAGGCAACAGGCAAAAAACAGCACTTATATTATCTCTATCACATAAACCCAAGGTACTAATTCTTGATGAACCAACTTCAGGTTTAGATCCGTTTCATCAAAGAACTTTTTTTGACATTATTCGAGATTTCTCAAAAAACGGAACCTCAGTTATGCTTTCTTCTCATATAATTTCTGAAGTAGAAAAAATTGCTGATTCTATAGCTGTTCTCAAAGGAGGTAATAAAATTTACGATGAGTATTTTCAAACTTTTTTAGACAAAGCGATAAATGAAGAAAAAAGTTTAGAAGATGCATTTTTTGAATTTTTTGATAAAGGAAATAAATCATGAATAGATACTTTAAATATTTAATCAAAGTTCCTTTTAAATTAATTTTAACATGGTCAATTGCGCCAGCGCTTTATGTATCATTACTTCCACTTGCTTTTGCAAATCAGAGCGTTGAATCAGTATTAATAGATGCTCAAAGGGAAGCATTTTCTGGTTTAGCTGAAAATGAAGGATTAATGAATTTTATAGGCATATCTGACTGGAACAATGTATTTACTCTTGAAGGTATGGTGACAACTTACTTTATGAATTTATTCGTTCCTCTTTTAGTTTCAATCGCCACAATAGTTTTACTAAACAAAATGACCGCTAAAGCAGAAGAAGATGGAACTTTTGAATTTATTGCTTCACTTCCTATGACAAGAAGTACAATTTACTTAGCGCATTCCATAGTTGCAGTCTTATTTGGATTATTAATATCATTTTGCTGGTTTAGCGTAATGTATATACCTATGGCATTGATGAACTTAACTCAGACACTTGATTATCTACCTTTGATTAAAGCTGGATTTCAATCTGCACTTGGAGGAGTATCATTTGGTGTGTTAGGCTTTTCTGCTTCAGCTTTTTCAGGTAAATCAACAAATGCTTGGACTTTTGGTATGGGGCTATTAGGAATTGAATGGCTTTCAAACATGCTGTCGTCAAATAATAATTTTTTTAATTGGATTAATGAAAATATTTCTTCTTTTGGAGCTTATGGAAATCCCTATCAAAATGGATTAGAGCTAGAAAGCATATTATTGGTTTTTGGAAAAATATTAGTATTTTTAGTAATTGGATATATTGGATTTACTAAGAGATCTCTAAACTTAAAGTAATAACATTACATAATTTAAGAATCCCTTATCATTAAATTATGCCAACTTATTCAAAAACAATTACAGTAAAAAGTGATATAAAAAACACTTTTGATTTTATTGCAGATTTTAGAAACCTTGAAAAATGGAATCCGCATGATTCTGCAACATTGACCACTAAAGAACCTTTAAGAGTTGGTTCAAATTTTGAAGTTAAAACTCAATTTAATAACAAAGATTTTGTTTTAAATTATAAAGTTATTGAATGGGGGTCTCCTCTTAGAGCTTCGCTGCAATCCAATTCATCCAATTTTGTAATTACAGACACAATATTTCTATCTGCTAACAACAAAGGTACAGAGGTAACTTATTCTGTAAATATAAAATTTAAGGGTATATTTATCTTAATTGGACCTTTCATGAAAAAACACTTTGAAAAGTTAATGGAGAATATATATGAACTTGAAAAAATTCTCGGTCCTGTATAAATCTTTATTATGTTTTTTCCTGTTATTTTCCTGTAGTGGTGAAGCAGTGACTAGTACAAATTCAAATAACTTTCCAACCATTCAAGGTAAAAACTTAAACAAAGTCATTAAATCTGTTCCAGATGATTTTGTTGATAAGAATTTAATAGTGATTTTAGCATTCCAACAATGGCATCAATCTTTGGTGGATAAATCTATTGAAACATTAGAAAACAGCAGTATAAAAAATGAATTAAATATTATTGAAGTTCCTACTTTGGGGCAGTTCACAAAAATTGGACAATTATATTTAGATGGCACAATGCGTGCGGCTATCAAAGATGATGCGATCAGAGATCGAACAATTACTGTTTATTTAGATAAGGAAAGCCTTAAGGAAACCTTGAATATTCCTAATGAAGACACAATTTATTGGTATTTGATAAAACAAAATACAAGTGACATACTTCTAAGAGGTAATGGAATTTTATTAATTGAGGATATTGAAAAAATTAAAGATTTAAGTTGAAAATAAAATTGCAAAGTAAAATACACCTAAAGTAGTAATTAAAATCATCCCTTGGATCATTCCTTTAAATTTTGGTGCTAGGTTTGGTAATTTTGAATGTAGGTAAGTTAATAAGCCAGTTGAAGCAAATAAAATCATTTTATAATTGAAGTATTCATTCATGCTAGATGAACTCCAAGAAATAAAATACATACTCATTCCAGAGAACAAACCAAGAAAATAAGCCACCCATCCAATTTGACCGAACTTATTTGCTAGCGCTTTAAGAGTGACTCCACTTTCATCATGTTTACGGACAACTGGTACAAAAGTTCCCATTAGAATCATTCCACCAAGCCAAACAGAAGCTGAAATTAAATGAATTAGAAAAAGGAAACTATACATAAATAAATAATAGCATCTAGTTTCTTATTAAAATAAATTTATGACAACATATTCTGCTTGGCTTCAAAATAAATCTGGTCCATTCTCACAGTTAGAATTTTCAGAGATTGAACTACCTGTTCCTCAAGATGGAGAAGTTTTAATAGAAACAAAAGCTTCAACTCTAAATTATGCAGACTTACTTTTATCAAGTGGAATGTATCAATCTAAACCTGATTATCCCTTTGTCCCAGGTTTTGAAGTTGCTGGAATTGTTAAGTCGGTACCTAAAAGTAGTAAATTAAAAGAAGGAGACAGGGTTGTTGGGGCTACAACAGTTTTTAGAAATGGGCGATATGGAAGCTTCGGAGACTTTTGTATTTCTTCAGAAAATTTAACGTATCCACTTCCAACTAACATTAGCTATGAAGCTGGTGCGGCAATATTAATGTCATATTTAACATCTGATTTTGCATTACATCGAAGAGCGCAATTAAAAAAAGGGGAGCTAGTTTTAGTCAATGCTGCTGCAGGTGGTGTGGGCATATCCGCTGTTCAGCTAGCAAAATTAGCTGGAGCAAGAGTAATTGCCGCAGTAGGTTCTAAAGACAAAATAAAAATTATAAAAAAATATAATCCAGATTTAGTTATAAATTATCAAACACAAAATTTGAAAGAGGAAATAGAAAAAAA
This sequence comes from Candidatus Actinomarina sp., assembly GCA_041234785.1. Taxonomy (GTDB): domain Bacteria; phylum Actinomycetota; class Acidimicrobiia; order Actinomarinales; family Actinomarinaceae; genus Actinomarina. The sequence continues at coordinate 52,712 of JBEROH010000025.1, forward strand.
ATATGGTAAAAGTCCATTAAACATTTTTTATGATCAAGTTGGAGGAAGGCATTACGAAGAAGGTATCAAACTTTTAAGTTCTGAAGGTAGAGCTTTAATTGTAGGTTTTGCAAGCGGTAATATCCCAACTCAAATTCTTAGCTATTTATTGGTTAAAAATATATCACTTATGGGAGTATTTATGATTAGTTTTGAAAATAATGATAAAGAATATTTACGAGAGAGGATGAATTTAATTTTTGAATTATATTTATCAAATAAAATTGATCCAGTATATAAAACCATTGCTTTTCAAGACATATTGACATATTTAGATTTAATTGGTTCAAGAAAAACTGTTGGAAGAATAGTTGCAGTTCGTTAAAAATATTAAATTTAATTACTAATATTAAAGAAATGGCAAAATTATATTTTTATTATTCTGCAATGAATGCAGGGAAGAGTACAACGTTACTTCAATCTGCTCATAATTATGAAGAAAGAAATATGAAAACTTTATTATTCACACCAAAATTAGATGATCGTTTTGGAGAGGGAAAAATTTCTTCAAGAATTGGTTTAGATAGAGAGTGTGAAATCTTTACTCAGGATGATGATTTGTATGTTTGGACAGCACATGAACATCAAAGAGATAAAATTTCCTGTGTTCTGGTAGATGAAGCTCAATTTTTAAGTCCTAAGCAAGTATTGCAACTAACTTTAGTAGTAGATAAATTAAATATTCCTGTTCTATGTTATGGGCTTAGATCTGATTTTAGAGGTGAGCCTTTTCCAGGAAGTGTATACCTACTTGCATGGGCTGATGAAATGTCTGAAATAAAAACTATTTGTAAATCTGGCAAAAAAGCAACTATGAATGCTCGTTTAGATGAGAACGGCAATCGAGTTACCGAAGGAGATCAAATATCGATTGGTTTAAATTATGAAGCTCAATCAAGAGATATTTTTGAGCTAGATAAAGTTTCACCAATTGGGTATCAAATTCCTGAAGCAAACTAAAAATTTATTTATATAAATTTAATGGGGGCTCAGGACGGGTTGCTAGCCATCCGCATAACAAAAGACCAAAACTTCCAAATATAATATCTCCAACAATTGAAAACATAAAATATATTGTGAAAATAAATGTCGGAATTATTGTTAGTATTGCTAATTTTTTTGCTTTTCTAGACAACCCTTTATATGTTTTCCAATTTAATATAATTGGACCAAATAATTTATGGCTTTCAATCCAAAATGTAAATCTATCTGAACATTTTGAAAAAGCCCAAGCAGCGATAAGTATAAATACTGTTGTTGGTAAACCGGGAATTACAATGCCAATATAGCCAAGCGAAAGGGACAATATTCCAATTGTATAAAATAATGGTTTATGAACTTTTAAAAATAATTTAGGAAAAAATTTATATAAAATAATAAAAAATAATATTGAACTCCCAATTGTAGTAAAAACATAACTTGGAATTGATGATAAGTATTCGGCCATAGAGTTATTATACTTTTTATAAATTTTTAGATATAATTCATAAACCTTTGAGCTTAAGATTAATTGAAATACAATGTATAATTATATTATTATGATGTGTCCCTATGCTTATCTTTTAGCTGGCTTTATGTGGTTTATAAAAAATGGTGGAAAATTTTTTACAAAATCATTATTTTTAAAAAAAGAAATTAAACCTGTAAGATAGTTGTAAATTTATATACCCTTTGTCATATTTTCATGAATAAACATAAGTATTTAAAATTATTGAATTTAAAAAATCTTTTCTTTTTAATTTTTATAGTTGTTTTTGTGGCCTGTAATGACGTAACTAATTTACAAAATTCAAGAGAAAGCAATCCTGATTTAGATAGCAATAGGTTAGTAATCTATAGTGGGAGATCAGAAAGTTTAGTTTCAAACCTTATTGATGAATTTGCTGAAGAATACAACATAACAGTGGAAGTAAGATATGCGAGTAGTACTGAATTAGCAGGTGTTTTAGCGCTAGAAGGAAACAAAAGTCCTGCTGATTTGTTTTACTCTCAAGACCCAATTAGTTTAGGTTATGTTTCTAGTGAAAATTTATTTTTTAAATTACCCGACAATGTATTAAGTAAAGGGAACGTTCTAGGTAACGATGTTAATTCATATTGGGTTGGAATTTCTGGTAGAGTCAGATCTTTAGTAGTTGATACCAGTGTTGTTAATCCTGGTGATATTCCTAGTGATATATATGGATTAGCTAATGAAAAGTTTAGAAATAAAATTGGTTTAGCTCCTACTAATTCATCTTTTATCGCAATGGTTGCTTGCATGATATACGAAGATGGTGAGTTAAAAGTATCAGATTGGCTAAATCAAATACATAATTTGAACTATTTAGAGTTTATCAATAATTCAACTCAAGTTTCAGCAGTTGATTTAGGTGAGTTAGATATAGGTTTAGTTAACCATTATTATACATTGCGATTGCTCGCAGAAAAAGGCATTAGTCCTGCACAAAATGTATATTTAGAAAATGGTTGTGGAGTTTTAGTTATGCCTTCAGGTATTGGTATTTTAGAGTCAAGTAAAAATAAAAAAGCTGCGTTACAATTTATAGAGTTTTTACAATCTAAAAGAGTTCAAGAATATATTACTAATACCGTCTTTGAATTTCCTCTAGTTGAAGGAGTAGTAACAAATATATTATTGCCTGATTTAAATAGTTTAAACTCACCTAAAAACTTAGATTGGTCAGAATTATCACTATTACAAGATAAGGCAATAGAATTAATAATTAAAGCTGGCTTTTAAATTTTAATTTAAGAATTAAAATTTTATTAATAACCAAAAATTACGGATAGTCTTATTAATGTGAAAACTCCTAAGGTTCTTATTGTTTTTAATACATTTTTAATGGTTGGATTTTTACTTCCCCTCGTGTATCTTTTTTGGAGATTTTTTAGTTTTTCAGGCAACATACTTAGTCTCGTTGAAAATTGGGATGTACTTACACTTTTAATTAATACAATCTCTCTCTTTTTTACTGTTGTAATCTCTAGTGTTTTTTTAGGTATTTCAGTAGCTGTACTGATTTTTAGGTACAGAGTACCGTTTTCAAGGATAATTCTTACTATGCTCATTTTACCATTAGTTATTCCATCATATATTGGAGCTTTAACGTACATTTCAATGTTTTCTCCCAAAGGTTTATATGTACAAATTTTTTCTTTTTTGGGAATTCAAGAAATTAATGGTATCGGAGGTTTTTTTGGTAGCTGGGTTGTTCTTACACTTTTTACCTTTCCTTATGTATTATTAATATTTGGAAATGGTCTCAGTAAACTTGATTCTTCCATTGAAGAAGCTGCAAGGTCTCTTGGGGTTTCAGGCTTAAGCTTATATTTTAAAATTGTTTTTCCAAGATTAAAGAAACAAATTATATATTCCGCACTACTGGTTGGGCTATATGTCATTTCAGATTTTGGTGCAGTATCATTAATGAGATTTAGAACTATAACAAAAGCGATTTATACATATTATGAATTCAACATAAACGGTGATCCGGTAATATTTTATTCTGTTCTAATAATATTTCTTTCATTAATAATTAGTCTTGTTCAAAGAGGTTCTACGTTTTCAAGTTCTTCAAAAATTTCCGAAAATTTTAGAACTCCAGTTAAAAAAGAAATGAATTATTTATTAAAATTTTTATCTATAATTTTTCTGGGGCTCTTGATTTTATTTAGTTTAATTCTCCCTGTCTCCGTATTAATTTATTGGATTACAAGGGGAATAAGTTTAGGAAATGGCTTGAGTTTAGTTTTTGATGGTGTGTTGGGATCTATAGCAATTTCTGGAATCACATCTATGTTGGCAATTGTAATTTCTATTCCAATTGTTGTAATGCTTTATCAGTACAAAAATAATTTCAGTTACTTAATTGAAAGAATTCTTTTAACTATGTATGGATTACCGCATATAGCAGTGGGGGTTTCAATTCTCTTTATTTCAATCAAAGTTTTCCCTTCCACCTATCAAAGCTTTCCAATTCTTGTACTTTCTTACTTAATTGTATTTTTACCACAAGTAATTGCCGGAGGACAGGGTTCAATTGAACAAGTAAAGGTTTCTTATATAGATGCAAGTATGGGATTAGGAAAAAGAAAAGTTGAAACTTTTTTTAAGGTTACATTACCAATAATTTATAAAGGTTTATTTGCAGGAGGTGCTTTAGTTTTCTTATCAACCATGAAAGAACTTCCTCAAACTTTATTACTAAGACCAACTGGGTTCAGTACTATGGCAGTTGATATCTGGTCATACGCTTCAGAAGGATTATTTACACAAGCTGCATTTTCCGCTTTTATTATGTTGGCAATAAGTGCTTTTCCTACTTATATATTAAGTACAAGGAATTTAACTTAAACTTATGACTATAGAAAATCTACTTATAAGAGCACGATCTATAACTAAAAATTATGGTAATGAAACAGTTTTAACTAATTTTAATTTAGACGTCTGGAAGGGTTCTTTAGTTGGAATATTGGGCTCATCTGGTTCTGGAAAAACTACTGTATTAAGGTTAATTGCAGGTTTTGAAAAACCAGATTCTGGGGTTATTGAAATTAGAGATAAAATAATTGTCAGTGATGAAGTTTGGACTCCACCAGAAAGTAGAAATATTGGAATGGTTTTTCAAGATTATGCATTGTTCCCTCATTTATCTGTTGAAAAAAATGTAGCTTTTGGCCTTACTAAAGATCAAATTAATAAAGGTAGATTATTAGAAGTAATTGATTTGTGTAATTTATCTACTTTTAAGAACAAATTTCCACAGGACTTATCTGGAGGTCAAAAACAAAGAGTATCTTTGGCTAGGGCTTTAGCTCCGAAACCTGACGTTTTGCTACTGGACGAACCATTTACTAGTTTAGATGCTTATATGGCAAGAGATCTGAGAGATGAAGTTGTTAGCTTATTAAAATCTACAAACACTACAACAATACTAGTAACACACGATCAAGAAGAAGCCCTTTCAGTGTGTGATGTTGTGAGTGTATTGGAAAATGGAAAAGTTATACAAAGTGCAACACCTCAAGAAATTTACATAAATCCTGTTAATCAGTTTGTTGCAAAATCTGTTGGAGATCCAAATATATTAAAGGGATTTTCTGTAAATAATAAAGTCGAAACTTCTTTAGGCGTGTTTCCAACGGAATTTAATGGAGCACTGTATGTTTCAATAAGACCTGAGTGTATTTCTTTAACACAAGATGACGAAGGTAAGTATATTGTTAAAGAATGTATCTTTTACGGGCATGATCAAGTTGTGACGTTTAAAAATAATAAAGAAGAATATTTTCGCTCCAGGTCTTTGCCAGCAAACATCTTCAAACCAGGTGACAAAGTTTCAATTAAAATTTCTGAAATTTCTGTATTTCCTTCAAAGACTTGATTTTATGTAAGCAACTCTTCCTGCAATTGATTGGAGTTCAATTTCTAGTTCTGAAAGTTTATTAGATGCTCTAGAGAAATCTTTTTCAGCGATATATTCTCTTGAATTTGCAAGTGCTTTTATTTGAGTCTCTAAATCAAATATTAAAGATTCAATCTCTGAAAATAATAATGAGTGTTCCATAAATTGATTCTAATTTAAAAGCTATTAATATATTTAGATATTTAGATATTTAGATTTAAGGATAAGTAATGGAAATTAAAATAAAAAAATTAAGAAAATTTAATATAATTATGGGTACAGTCCACTTAATTCAAGGTGGAATTTTGTTTTGGCTTGGTACTATTGTGAATTCAGATTTCGTTGTACCAATAACATTAACCCAACTAGTTGGAGTAGGCTCTGTGAGCGACCCTTCAAGTTTTGCATTGGTTCCACAATTAGAAGTGTGGAGAGAGGTTAATAATTTTGGACCAGCCGTAGCAACTTTCTTGATAGCATCTGCTGTAGCACACTATTTAATTTCAGGCCCATTTTATGGAAAGTACAAAGAAGATTTATCCAAAGGAATTAATAAAGTACGTTGGATAGAGTACTCAATCAGCGCTTCTGTAATGATTGTTTTAATTGCACTTCTTGTTGGCATTTATGATATTTGGGCTTTGGCTGGAATTTTCTTTATGAATGCCGCAATGTGTTGGTTTGGTTGGATGATGGAAGTTCACAACCAATATACACAAAAGGTTGATTGGACAAGCTACATTATGGGCTGCATAGTTGGAGTTGCACCTTGGATTTTTATTTTTATAAATTTAATTGGTGATGGAGTATCTACAGATACCAATCCCCAAGGTGTCCCACAATTTGTTGTTTGGATTTTTGTAAGTATCTTTCTATTTTTTAATACCTTTTCAATCAACATGATTCTGCAATATAAGCAAATTGGTAAATGGAAAGACTACCTTTATGGTGAAAGAGCATATATTTGGTTAAGTTTATTGGCTAAGACTTGTCTAGCTTGGCAAGTTTTCTTTGGAACTTATCAACCAAATTAATTATCTTAATTTTTTACCAAAAAAAATTATAAGAATAAATATTAATAACAAACCTATGTATGAAAGTGCCATTAGTCTTTCTTACGAATTTTTTTAAATCCTATATAAATGATAAGCAACGGAACAATTATTATTGATACTGAAACAGAGAAACCAACAATTTCCTCAACCCAAGTTAGAGCTCTTTGAACATAATAATTCCAAGAAAATAATGATACACCAGCACCTTCTCTTATTTCCAATGTTAAGGACGAATAGGAAGTAGTTCTTTCATAATATTCTTTTTGGTTTTGAAGAATCTCAATTTCTTGATTTATGTATCTTAATTGAGATTGAACTTGAAGTTTATCTTCTGTTGTAGTTGCTTCTTCTCTAATTGCTTCTAAAGCTAGCTTTTCTTCATTTAAAGATTTTATTCTAGAGTCTATATCAAGCACATAAACTGTAACATCGTTGGCATTCAAGTTGATATTTGTAAATTTAGATAATTTTTCAATTTCAACTAAAAAGGTATCAAAATCTTCTGATGGAATATTACTAGTAAGACTGTAGCTTTTTAACCCTTGGTAATTAGTTGATAAATATGTATTGGATATGTTTCCCTCATATTTCTTAACTATTTCTTTAACTTGAGTAACAGTTTTGTCAAAATCTGAAGAGCTAACATCAGTACTTGCATACGCAGTTTTAATTACATAGTCACCTGATGAGTAAGAACCTTCGACTTGATTCGATGCACGATCAGCTATCCCTTGAGTTACCGGATAAGCACTTTCTTCAATGTAATCTTTTGAAGTAAATGAATCTTCGGAATTTTCAGAAAAAGAAGTACAGCTAATAAATAGTATAAATAAAAAGAGTAAAAATTTTTTTTTCATAATGTAAGTATATATATAAAAGTTTTAAATTTATTACTATTTAAAAGTTCGAAAGCTCAATTATAGGTATCTTAAGTTCTTGATCTGAAATCCCCCCATGATAAGCTGCAAGCTCTGTTTTAAGGTGTGAGGGGTATACAATGTGTTGGTCTTCAACTAAAAAACAGTAGTCAGGAAAGAGGTCCTTTACAAAATTAGTTTTTGGTTTACCCAATAGAGAAGTTAATTCATTTGAATTTAAAAGAGTTCCTGGAATATTTCTGAATGTATATAATACATCATCTTTACTTCCGTTAATATAAACTGCTCTCTGGTCGCCATAGATATTTAATTTTTCATCATTCAAATGGTGTCTCTTATTTTTATCAATATTGACCAAGCCATGGTCTGCAGAGATAACAGTGCAGGTTTTTTTATTGCTAGTCTCAACCAATTTCCATATAAAAGTTTCAAATTCCCTTACTTCTTTATTCCACTCTATACTTCCAACTCCAAATACATGGGCTGCTACATCTATATTTGGGTAATAAACAAAATTAAAACGGTTTTCTAGTATTGAAGGGTCGCTGAGAAAATCAAGAAGATGGTAAGTATCCTCATATCCTAAAGTCATTGATTTTTCATACAATAAATTAGAAAGCCTAGAGTTAACTAAATTTTTTGGTTGAAAATTAGAAACGAATAAAGAATTTTTTTTAAATTGTTTCCAAATAGTATTTTGATTTTCAAAATGTTTCCCATGCGAAAAATTACTTTTTTCATCTTTCCAATTCAAAGCGTTCATTAATGAATTTTTTTTTCTATCAAACAAGTAGTATCCAAGAATTCCATGTTCAATCGGATTTGCATTAAACGCAATGGTACTTAAGGCAACATTTGTAGAAGTTGGAAATGTTGAGTTTATTTTTCCTGTTACAAATTTTTTTAATTTTGATTCTGTTGAAATTAAATTTTCATAGCCTAGTCCATCGGCTAGTACAAAATTTACAGTTTCAGCTTCATAAAATTTATTGTTTAATAAATTTTGTGAAATATTTGAATTGTTCTTGTCTAATAATATAAAATTAAAAATTTCATTTGTGAGATCTAAGAGATTGGGTTCATTTAAAAAATTTGAATTTATCATCTATAAAAATCTTACAAAAAATTACACTGAAGTTTGAGAAAAAACTAAACTTTTTAATGGCTGGACTAAAGTATAAAGTATGATTTCTTATTTTCAAGATTACGTAACAATAGGAGCGGTCCTAGGTTTTGGCATATTTTTTATGCTCTTTTTAGTTGGCATTGCTTCAATTTTAAGACCCGATAAACCTTATGCTGAAAAGCTTGAAACTTATGAATGTGGAGTAGACCCAGTTGGAACTGGTTGGAGTCAAACTTATGTTAGATATTATATTTTTGGTTTACTATTTGTAATTTTTGATGTTGAAGCAGTTTTTATTTTCCCTTGGGCGATTAATTTAGAGAAACTTGGATATTTTGGATTAGTTGAGATGTTTATATTTGTATTTATTTTACTGATTGGTCTTCTTTATGCGATTAGAAAGGATGTTCTTAAATGGGAGTAGTCGATAAATTTGGATTACCAAAACCTATATCTACTGTATTTAATTGGGCAAGGTCATACTCACTTTGGTATTTTCAGTTTGGATTAGCATGTTGTGCTATTGAGGTTATGGCAGTTAGTGGACCAAGACATGATTTTATGAGATTAGGCATTATTCCATTACCAGCATCTCCGAGACAGGCTGATTTAATGATAGTTGCTGGAACTGTAACTGATAAAATGGCACCATCGGTTAAAAGGCTTTATGACCAAATGCCTGAACCAAAATATGTAATTTCAATGGGATCTTGTTCTAATAGCGGAGGACCGTATTGGGATTCATATTCGGTAACCAAAGGAGTTGATCAATTAATCCCAGTAGATGTTTATGTACCAGGCTGCCCACCAAGACCAGAAGCATTGCAAGAAGGAATTATACTTCTTCAAAAGAAAATTAGAGGTGAGAACATGAAAGAAAAGTGGGAGCAAAAACAAGTTGAGCCAATTTAAGATGGAAGAATTTTTAGAGTCAATAAAAAATAACTTTAAAGAAGTAACTTTTGATTTCCAGACTATAAGTATCAAAGTTGATTCTAATCAGTGGGTAGAAACCCATAAGTTGCTAAAAGAATCATTTCAACTAAATTTTTTTTCATGGCTTTCCGCAATTGATTGGGATAATGATGTTTCTGTTGGTGATGCTCCAAAAGAACAAGTGACTCCAAGTTTTGAAATTATCTCTTGTCTGTCTGACACTACGTCCAATAGACTATTAACTATTTCTACTCTTGTTCCAAAAACTGAGCCTACCGTCCCAACTCTTACAGACATATTTGCTGGAGCAAATTGGCATGAGAGAGAAGCTTTCGAGATGTTTGGAATAACATTTGAAGGACATCCGAATTTAGAAAAATTGTATTTACCTGATGGATATGAAGGAAATCCAATGCTTAAATCATTTGAACTAATTAGTCGTGAAGTTAAACCTTGGCCGGGGGACGTAGACGTTGAAGGTATGCCAGAAGGCTCAGAAGACGATGAAAGCGCCGATGCTACAGAAAAATTAGAAAATGATAATAGTTAATATGGTTAATATTTTAGATCCTCAAGATATGAGAAATTATTCAGAAGCTTCAGTTTCAATTGAAATTGAAACTGAAGACATGACTTTAAACATTGGCCCCCAACATCCATCTACACATGGGGTTCTAAGACTTGTTGCTAAGGTTGATGGAGAAAAAGTTTACAATGTAGAACCCGTATTAGGTTATATGCATAGAGGATATGAAAAACTTGCTGAAGTTAGAACCTATCCCCAAATTACAACTTTAGTTAATAGAATTGACTGGGTTTCCGGATTCTCAAATGAAATACCTTTTATTGCTGGAGCTGAAAGGTTGATGGAAATAGAAGTGCCAGAAAGAGCAAAACATATAAGATTAATTCTTACTGAAATGGCAAGAATTTGCTCCCACTTTGTATTTAACGGTGCCTATCCACTAGAAATAGGAGCTTTAACTCCAATTTTTTATGCCATGGAAGACAGGGAAAGGGTTCTTGATTTAATAGAGTCTGTTACAGGAGGAAGATTCCACCCAAACTTTAACAGAATTGGTGGCGTTAAACCTGCTGCAGGAGCTGGACCTACAAGTAAAAAAAATATACAAGATTTACCTGCTGGTTTCTATAGAGACACAAAACTTGCTATGGAAAAAGTGATTGAAGCTGCAGACAAATTTCAAAATTTAATTGGTGGGAATGAAGTTTTTCAAAAAAGAACTAAAAAAGTAGGAATTCTGTCTAGAGAAACAGCCGAAGCATTTGGTGTTTCTGGACCTATACTTCGAGCATCTGGTGTTAAATATGATTTAAGAACATATACTGACTACTTACCATACGAAAAGTTTGATTTCGATATCCCTATAGGGGAAAACGGTGATTGTTTTGACAGGTGGGATGTGAGAACGAAAGAAATGGTTGAGTCTGCAAAAATAGTACTCCAGGCAATTGATTCAATGCCATCTGGTCCGTTGCAAGCTAAAGTCCCTAAAGTAATAAAAGTTCCTCCTGGAAGAACATATGTAAGAGCTGAAAACCCTAAAGGTGAAATGGGATACTATATTGTCTCAGAGGGTGGCTTAGGGCCTTATAGACTTAAGGTAAGAACTGCCTCATTTAGTAATGTTTCAATCCTACCCGTAATGCTAGAGGGTGCTTTGCTCCCTGATTTAATAGCAATCATGGGAAGTCTTGATTTCGTGTTAGGAGATGTTGACCGATGAGTGAAGTTTTAATTAAAGTTGGCTGGCTTGCTCTCGCCGCTCTTAATGGTGCTGTGATTTTCACAATTATGGACGTTAAAGGAGCTTCTTGGATGCAAAGAAGACCAGGACCACTTCACGTTGGATTAAGAGGGTTTATTTTTCCTTTAGCAGAGATTATTAAGTTTATCCAAAAAGAAGACATAATTCCAACAGAAGTTGATAGACCAGTATTTAAGTGGGCTCCCGCATATGTTGTGGTTTCTGCTGTATCGCTTTTTGCGATAGTTCCTTTGAGCCCCTCTTTGGTGATAGTTGATCTTGAATTAGGTGTATTTTTTGCCCTAGCTATTAGCTCACTTTCAACAATTGGCGTTCTTACCGCAGGTTGGTCTTCAGCAAATAAGTATTCTTTAATGGGAGGCTTAAGAGCTGCAGGTCAGCTAATCGCTTATGAGCTTCCATTAATCCTTGCTGTTGTTGGTGTTGTTATTCAGGCTGAAACTATGTCATTAGTCGGCATTGTTGAAAAACAAATTGAGTGGGGAGTTCCGTTTATATTTAGTGGACAAATAATTGCTTTCTTAATATTTATGGTTGCAGCAACAGCAGAAATGATGAGAGTACCCTTTGATATGCCTATAGGTGAATCTGAACTAGTTAGTGGTTTCATGACGGAGTATTCAGGAATTAGGTTTTTAATATTTTATATATCTGAATATATGAATATGTTTATTATGTGTGCTATCGCATCTACTTTGTTTTTAGGTGGTTACCACATACCATTACTTCCAGTAGAATGGGTGAACTTTTATGGTCCAATTTCACTTTTAACAAAAACATTTATATTAGGATTTATACTTGTAGCAGTTAGATGGTCTTTTCCTAGATTTAGAGAAGATCAATTACAAAACTTAGCATGGAAGTTTCTTATTCCTGTTTCTTTGTTGAATATTTTAATCACAGCTGTTATGAAAGTAGGGTTCTAGTGAAACGATTTAAAATAAAAATACCAGGATTTTTAATAGGAATGAAAATTGTTGTCTTCAACATGTTTAAGACTTTGTCCCCATTTCACTCCAACCCAAATGTAAACTACCCTTTTGAAAAAGAAAAAGTTGCTCCAAGAGCTAGGGGTGTTATTGCCTTAGATCAAGAAGCTTGTACAAGCTGTATGCTTTGTGCACGCCAATGCCCAGATTGGTGTATCTATATTGAAGGCCATAAGGAACTACAACCACCTTCTAAACCTGGTGGAAGGCAAAGAAGTAGAGCTGTACTGGATAGATTTGATATTGACTATGCACTTTGCATGTACTGTGGAATATGTGTTGAAGTTTGTCCATTTGATGCTCTGTTTTGGTCCCCTGAGTATGAGTACTCAGAATTTAATATGGGCGATATGTTACATAACAAAGAAAGGCTTGATGATTGGTTGAAAACAGTCCCAGACCCTGAAGGGCTAGAAAGCTAATTAATGGAAGTTTACGAAATTTTTACCTACTTTGTGCTTTTGTTATTAATTTCAACTGCTGTGAGAGTTGTAACCACCTCTAATGTTATTCATGCTGCTATTTCACTTGTTTTTACACTTGCATTGACAGCAACATTGTTTTTAATATTATCTGCAGAGTTTGTTGCTCTAGTACTTGTTCTTGTATACATTGGAGCAGTAATTGTCTTGTTTTTGTTTGGAATTATGATAACAAGAGCTCCTTTGGGTAAAAATGCCGAACTTGATAATGATAAAAATAAAAAACTTGGGGCTATTATTGCTGGCTCAATTTTTATTCTATTTTCGTATATTTTAATTAATGGATTTGAAGGCGAGATTGCAATAAGTCAAGGGTCTTCCACTCAACTTCTTGGTGAGATCTTATTCACACGTTTTGTATTTCCATTTGAAATTGTATCTTTTGTACTTTTAGCAGCTTTAATTGGTGGCATTACTTTAGCCAGAAAAGACGAGTCTTTAATAAAAGAGGATCAAATATGATAGTGCAACCAGTTTTAATTGTTGCAGCTGCTCTTTTTTCACTTGGGATTTATGGAATTTTAGTCAGAAGAAATGCTGTTATGGTTTTATTGTCTATTGAACTTATTTTAAATGCAGTCAATATAAATTTTATTCTTTTCGACACAATGCTTGCTGATTCTATGATGCAGGGTCAAATATTTACAATTTTTATTATTACTATAGCCGCAGCTGAGGTTGGAATTGGTCTAGCTATTGTTCTTATGCTTTTTAGAAATAGAAAAACTGCAAACATTAACGAATTTGATTTGATGAAATGGTAATTTTTAATATAAATTTTTTTGCTGAAGGTAAACCTGAGTATACAGATGGGGGACTATTAGCAGAGTTTACATGGCTTCTTGTGGTCTTACCTTTTATTGCAGCTTTACTTATTACTGTTGCTGGAAAATATTTACCATTTAAAGGATCTGAAATAGCATTGATAACTATCTGTTTTATATTTTTTTATAGCATAGCTTTAATGTATTTACATATTACTGAAGGAATAGCTAGTGAATTTTTTATTAATGTAGGAAATATTGGCCAATTTGAAATTGAGTTTGGGTGGGTTGTTGATGGTCTTTCAATCATGATGTATTTTGTGGTTGGAACTGTTGCAACTTTAGTTTTTGTTTATGCAGTAAATTACATGGAAGGCGAAATTAGGTATACATTTTTCTTTACTTCGTTAACCCTATTTGTAGGGAGCATGTTAGTCCTTGTTTCTTCTCCTACATTAATCCAGATACTTATTGGTTGGGAACTGGTTGGAGTGTGTTCGTACTTGTTGATTGGTCATTATTGGGAGAAAAAAGAAAATTCTTCAGCAGCAATTAAAGCATTTATTACTAATAAAGTTGCAGATGTTGGATTAATGATTGGAATTATTATCTTAGCTTTAAATACAGGAACTCTAAGAATTTCAGAAATTCTTTATCAAGCTACTCATGATTATAAAGATATTAAAAATGTTGCTTTTGTTGCTGGGGTACTTTTGTTTATTGGAGCTATGGGTAAAAGCGCACAATTCCCTCTTCATGTATGGCTACCAGACGCAATGGCAGGTCCGACACCAGTTTCGGCATTAATGCATGCTGCAACCATGGTTACAGCGGGTGTATATTTACTTGCCAGGATGTTTCCTTTTTATGAAGCCATTGCCAAAGATGCCCTATATATAGTTATGGTTTTTGGAGTTATTACTTTAATATCCGCAGGACTTATTGCTGTCGTTCAAGATGACTTAAAAAAGGTTTTAGCATATTCAACAGTCAGTCAATTAGGTTATATGGTTGCTGCAATAGGTTCTGGAGCTTATACAGCTGCTCTTTTTCATCTTTGGACCCATGCATTTTTTAAAGCATTATTATTTTTGGCTGCTGGTTCTGTAATACACTCTGTTCATAGCAATAGTATGTTACAGATGGGGGGTTTGCGTAAAGTGATGCCAAAAACATTTTATACATTTATTATTGGCACGGTAGCGTTAGCAGGACTGCCACCTTTTGCAGGGTTTTTTTCAAAAGATGAAATTCTAGCTTCTCTCAACCATGAGGGTGAAACAGCATTTTTTGCAATAGCAGTACTTGGTGCTTTTATTACAGCTTTTTACATGACAAGAGCAGTTTCTCTGACATTTCTTGGTGACTATAGAGGCCATGGACATCCACACGAATCACATGCTCTAATGACTACTCCTTTACTAATTCTATCTGCATTAGCTATTACATCAGGCTGGGTTAATATTCCCGGAGTTTATACAGGGTTTACTAAATGGGTTACAACAAGAAGAACCCCAATTTTAGAGTATCATCCAGAAAGTTTCGATATGTTTGCATTAAGTTTGGGTTTAACAGCTGGAATATTAGGTATTGCAGCAGGTTACTACTTGTATCAATTGCAAGGTAGTGCTGAAACAGGTGATGACAAAATAAAAATACAACCCATTTGGAATTTATTAGAAAATAAATATTATATTGATGAATTTTATTTTAAATTTATCATTGATCCAATTAAATTAACAATCTCCAAGATTATTGATCGTTTTAACACAAATGTATTAGATAGATTTGTTAATAGTTTTGGGATAGTAGCTTCAATATTTGGAAGTTTTGTATATAAAAGTTTAGATCAAAATGGTATTGATAAGTTTTTAAACTTTTCTTCAAGCAGTACTGATAATTTTGGAGGAAGAGTTAAATTATTACAAACGGGTAGAACTCAGCAGTATTTAATGTTGTTTTTAGGTGGTGTAATAGCAATTAGTTTATTAATTTTATTTATTATATAGGAGGAAAAGTGGAATTATTATCTAACGGTTTAGGGTTGTCAGCGGTTGTATTTTTACCGTTGGTGAGTGCATTAATAGTAGTTCTCATTCCTAAAAGTAAGGAAGGACTTATTAAGTGGTTTACACTAGCATCTTCTTTAGTGACTTTTGGTTTGAGTATTTTGTTGCTATTACTTTTTGATTTTTCAAATGCACATATTCTTCAACTAGGAAACAAAATTTCTTGGATTAAAAGTATAAATGCCAATTATGAAATTGGAATTGATGGAATATCTCTTCCGTTATTAGTACTTTCAACATTTATTACTGTTTTAGCTGTCATATATTCAATAGAACATTTACCAGAGCCTAAAAGTCCAAAAGGTTTCATGGCACTTATTCTTGTTCTAGAAACAGGTATGAATGGTACATTTGTAGCATTAGATTTAATTTTATTTTTTGTATTTTTTGAAATAGTTTTACTTCCTATGTATTTTATGATTGGAATTTGGGGTGATAAAACTATTAGAACTGTTGCGGGGTTTAAAAATCAAATTGAAACTCGACTTTATGCAAGTATAAAGTTCTTTGTATTTACTCTTTTTGGATCTGCGTTCATGCTTTTAGGATTTCTTGGCTTGTACTACAGGGGAAATAAAACCTTTAGTATTCCAGAATTAATTGAATTAGGTAGCTCAGGAGCTTTTACTGGAACTTTTGCAACCTTAGTGTTTTCTGTTTTATTTTTAGGTTTTGCTGTAAAAGTCCCCATGTGGCCGCTCCACACATGGTTACCTGATGCACATACTGCAGCTCCTACAGTGGGTTCAGTTTTATTAGCTGCAATACTATTAAAACTAGGTTCTTATGGATTTATTAGAATCGCAATTCCTATATTGCCTGATCAAGCAAAAGCTTGGGCACCAGCAATCGCAATACTTTCAGCAATCGGTATTATTTATGGTTCTCTAGCTTGCTTAGCCCAAACGGATCTTAAAAGACTTATTGCTTTTTCTTCCGTTGGACATATGGGTTTTGTAATGTTGGGTATAGCAACACTGACCCCAATTGGAATTAATGCAGCGATTATAGGAATGGTTGCCCATGGTGTTATTACAGGTCTCTTGTTTTTTATTTCTGGATCAATGGCTCATACGTATCACACTCGAGATATGGAAAGACTAGGGGGGAATATGAAATTACTTCCCAAAACTGGTGCTTTGTTAGGTTTTACTGCAATGGCTTCCCTTGGCCTTCCTGGACTAGCAGGATTTTGGGGAGAATTTATGGCATTACTTGGAGCTTTTAATCCTTTGCCAGGTTTAAACATTACTATTTTTAGATCATCTATGGTTGCAGGTGCTATTGGTACCGTTCTAACAGCAGGATATCTATTGTGGATGCTACAAAGAGTAAATTTAGGCGAACCTTCAGATGAGTGGAATAGCGAAGAATTACATGACGCCGATAAATACGAACTTGCTGCGTGGATACCATTAGTCATCCTAACGGTTTTAATTGGAGTATTTCCGAAATTGATTTTTGGTGCAACAAATGATGCAGTAGTTAGCTTACTTTCCAAAGCATTCGGAGGTTAAAAATTAATATTAATTATTTTGCAATTTCTACTGAATTAATAGTTATCTTTACTATTGTTGGTACGCTTTTGTTAGATTTGATATTAACAAGAAAATCTAAATATTATATAGCAGTGTTTGCATTGTTAGGAACTTTATTCTCTTTAGTTCCTCTTTTTATTCAATGGTCTAACTATACAGAGCCAATATATGCATTCAGTAATAGTTATACAGTTGATAAATTTTCAATTATTTTAAAAGGATTGTTTATTCTTACTACGTATCTAACTTTTTTAATGTCAATCAACTTCATTGAAAGCGATAAGTACTATCAAGGAGAGTACTATTATCTTCTTTTAAGCTCTTTGTTAGGTGCACTAGTTGTCAGCTCATCAAGAGACATGCTAACTATTTTTATTGGAATTGAATTAGCCTCTACTCCAATGTTTTTATTGTCAGGTTGGAAAAAAGGGGACAGAAAATCTAACGAAGGCTCAATTAAATTTTTCTTATTAGGAGTACTTTCTGCATCCTTAATTCTTTATGGATTTTCCCTGTTATATGGGCTAACTGGTCAAATAATTTTTTCTAATATATCAACTTATATTGTTGCAAACTCTTTATCCCAATCACCCGTATTGCTTCTTAGTGTCATTTTAGTAATTTCAGGTTTAGGATTTAAAATATCTATTGTACCATTTCACTCATGGGCACCTGACACTTATGAAGGTGCGCCACTACCTGTAGCAGCGTATCTCTCTGTAAGTTCTAAAGCAACTGGATTTGTAGCTTTGATTATATTATTAACAACAGTATTTCAATCTTCAGGAAAGAGCTGGGGAATAATTTTAGCAATTATATCTGGAGTAACAATGACAGTGGGCAATTTAATTGCACTACAGCAATCTCATCCAGTAAGACTACTAGCCTATTCTTCTATTTCACAAGCTGGATTTATTTTGGCACCTCTAGCTTTGGCTGGTGTAACTGGGAATTATCAAGAAGGAGTCTTTGCCAGTGTTACATATATCATTATTTATACCTTTATGAATTTAGGTGCTTTTTTATGTGTTCATTTATTTGGTAATTATGCTGGATCTTCTAATTTTTATGATTGGGGTGGGGTTGCAAAGAAAGCACCCGTTGTTGGTACTTTTACAACGATTTTTTTCTTTTCCCTTGCTGGCATACCCCCACTAGGGGGTTGGTTTGCAAAATTTGTAGTATTCAGAAGTTTATTGAGTACAGGAGAAGCTATAGGACTAGCTTTAGGAATTGTCGGTGCAATTAATGCAGTTATAGCTTTAGTTTATTATGCAAGAATTTCTAAAGTGATTTGGATGGATGAAGAAACGCAAAACTATTCTGAAAAAATATTTTACTTTGATAAACCACTTAAGGTAGTTACTTTTTTTACCGTTTTAATAACTTTTCTTGCTGGTTTCTTTCCAGGAATTTTCACCTTTCTTGGTGAGGCCTCTTCTATCTTTTTTGGCAATTAAAGTTTGTCAAAAAAATCAATTGTTCAATATTTTCAAGAAAAATATGAATCTGATTATTTATACTTCGATGACTTTATGGAAGAGTCATTGTATTCAAATTTTGGATTTTTCAATACAGAAAAAATTCGATCTAATAAAGAAGGAGATTTCCTAACTTCACCTGAAATTTCAAATTTTTTCGGTAAATTTATTTCAAATTGGATATTAAGAAATAATCTAACAAAAAATATAATAGAAATTGGCTCTGGTTCTGGAAAGCTAATTAATCAAATCAATCTTGAAAATATAGTTGCAATTGAAAAATCTTCTACAGCAATGTTTGAGTTGAACAAACAGGGTATTCGCACCTTTAAAGATTTAAATTCTCTTCCTTTTACTGAATCTGATTTGGTATTTGGAAACGAAGTTTTAGACAATATACCATGCTCTATAGGAATATTTAAAAACGGAGAATGGAATGAAAAGGTTGTAAAAATTTTTAATAATGAGTTTAGCTACGACATTAAACCAATAAGGCAAAATGAGCTAAATTGGATTAATTCTAATAAGATACAACCAAACAAAAACCAACAAGTTGAAATTCAAAGAAATATAGACTCCTTTCTACTAAATTTGCACGCCAAATTAAATCCTAAGAAAATATTATTTATAGATTATGGATATATACAAGAAGAAAGGCATTTAAGAAAATATGATTCGTTATTGAGAACTTACAAAAACCACCATCTTTCTGTAGACCCAATTGAAAGCCCAGGACAAGTTGATATAACTTATGATGTTAATTTTTCTGCAGTTGAAAGATATTTAATATCATTAGATTATAAAGTTGAAATCATTCCTCAAAAAGAATTTTTATATCAGAATGGATTTGATGAAGTATATTCAAAACTTTACAGTCAATATATTTCAAGTGATGGAATAGAACAATTAAAAATAAATAATTTATTAACAGGTTTAATGGCATTAGTAGATTCAAATGGATTAGGGGGCTTCTATTGTCTGCTAGCAGAAAAATATAACTGAAATAATTTATAATAAAGCTATGAACTTTTTTAAAACTACAGTTTTATTAACTGTAATGACACTAATAGTTATGTTCACTGCTTCAGCTTTAGGGTATGACTTAGTATCAGCTTTATTTTTTGCAATGATATTCAACTTCGTTATGTACTTCTTCTCAGGTAACTTAGCTATACGTTCTACCAGAGCACAAAAAATTCAATCAGGGCAATTTAATGAGGTCGTAGAAATCATCACATATTTAGTTAATAAAGAAAAGATGCCTATGCCGGAACTATACATAATAGAAAGTGATCAACCAAATGCTTTTGCTACTGGACGTAATCCCAAAAATTCTAAAATTGCAGTAACCACTGGTATCTTAAGACTGTTAAATAGAGATGAGCTAGAAGGAGTCTTGGCACATGAGCTTTCACATATTAAAAATAGAGATATATTGGTATCTAGTATTGCTGCGATGTTAGCTGCTGCAATTTCCTTTATGTCAAGAATGGCATTCTGGGGTGGTGGAAATAGAGATAGAAATACACATCCAGCATTTATACTAATAGCATTTATAGCTGCACCAATTGCCTCAATAATTATTCGAATGGCAATATCTAGAACAAGAGAATTTGGTGCAGATTTAACTGGTTCAGATATTTCTGGAAACCCATTAGCGCTTGCATCAGCTCTGGAAAAAATTGAGAAGTATTCAAAAATTCCAATGAAAGTTAATCCTGCCGTAAGTCAATTATTTATTTCAGACCCTTTAAAAGCTTTTTCAGGACGGAGCATAACAAAACTTTTTTCAACCCATCCACCTACATCTGAAAGAGTTAGAAGGTTAAGACAGAGGCAAAGTGGTATTCGGTTTTAACAGTACTCCCATTGTGGAGTCAGAAAAAGTTGAAAATTTAATAGAGACCGGATCAATTCTTATTGACGTGCGAGAAGATGACGAATGGATAGCTGGGCACCATTCTAAAGCAGTGCACATTGCAATGGGTACCATTTCTGACAAGCTTGATTTTTTTGATAAAAAAAATAATTACATTGTTGTTTGTAGATCCGGCGCTAGGTCTGCAAAAGTAACAAAGTTTTTAATAAATGAAGGATTTGATGCATCAAATTTAGATGGAGGAATGAAAAGTTTTTCACAAATCTCAGATAAAATAGTAAATTCAGAAGGACAAAAAGGTCAAATAATCTAGAATCAATATGTGATAATTTGTATTGGAAATGCATTAGTCGATTCGCTTCAAACTGTAGATGAAAAAACCCTTCAATCTCTAGAGTTAAATAAAGCTAGGATGACCTTAATCGATAAAAATAGGTCAAATTTTTTACTTGAAAATATGGAATCTCCAATTTATGAAGCTGGAGGATCAGCAGCTAATACTGCTTACTGGATATCTAAACTTGGTGGAAATGCTGGATTTATAGGAAAAATTTCTGATGACACATTGGGACAACAATTTAAAAAAAGTTTAAAAGATTCTGGGCTAAGAGATTTGACCGTATTTGAATCAGAAAATTATCAGACTGGCTTATGTGCTATTTTTATAACTCCAGACGGAGAGAGAACAATGAATACATATCTTGGTGCTGGAGCTTTTTTATCAAAAAATGATATTGATGAAGAAAGTATTAAATCTTGCGAAATTTTATATATGGAAGGTTACTTATGGGACAAGCCAATTAGCAAAGAAGCATTTCTTTATGCTTCTAAATTAAATAAAAACTCAGGTGGGAAAAATGCGATTACTTTATCCGATGTATTTTGTGTGGAAGCTCATCGTGAAAGTTTTGTTGATTTAATTTCAACAAGTATAGATTATATTTTTTGTAATGAAGAAGAAATCTATTCTCTTGCCAAAAGAAGTGATATAGAGAGCTCTTTAGACTTTATAAGTACAAATTTTCCAAATGTGGAGCAAGTAATTTGTACTCTTGGTCCAAAAGGTGCAGTAGTTTTAAATGATAATCAAAAATATTTTATCAATGCTTCGGAAACTAATGTAATTGATAAAACTGGGGCCGGAGATTTTTTTGCTGCCGGTTATTTGTATGGCTTGCAAAAAAATTTAGATATATTTGAATCTGCAAAAATAGCAAATAAGAGCGCTGCTTTAGTAATTAGTGAAATTGGTGTTAGGCCAAACTCAAATTTAATTTAATTTGTCCAAAATAAAATGTTTTGAATTGTTTCATATGTATCTTGTTTATTTATTTTTATTAGATTATTTAAAACTACAGGTGAAAACTCTTTAGTTTTTGAAAATAAAATTATATTATTTTCTGAATCTATAGCAACTATATTATTTCCATCAGGAGACCAAAACAATGAGAAAAAATAATAACTAGAAGGTGCCTTGGTGCTGTAAACTTCAATTATTTCTGATCCTGACTGGTAATAAATTCCTACACTTCTTCTCTCGTCATCTTTCACCCTCCAAGGGTCTAACAGCTTTTCATCAAAAATATTAACTTGAGAAATTTCATTTTGAAAAATTGGAACCTGCACAGTTCCTATAACATTGCCACTTTCTAAATCTATTTTAAGCCCTTCTTCAGTGTTTGAGCTTCTGTTCCAGTATCTAATGATTAAGTTTCCATTTGTATCAATTTGGGTATTGTAAAAATACATGTCAAAAGAATATGAGTTCAATTCACTACTACAAATTAATTTTTTATCTTCAAAAATATTTTTATTAAATTCCAGTATATGAATACATTGATCCACTATATCTGGGGCCGGAGGTAAAATATTTTTACTTAATACCTCTGTTTGGTATATGATTCTTCCTTCTAATTGTAAATTGTTTGATGCTTGTTCAAATGTTGGGATTGGTATAACCCCAACGAAAGCTACAACTAATGAAGTAGTAATAAGAATTAATAAAGATAAAAATAATGATTTAAATCCGTTCATTTAATAACTTTTTTCAACGTTTTTTAAGTTCTCTCTTAAAGAGTTTAAGTACAGGCCTGCGACAACTAATACTGCTCCAACAAGCAAAAGCACTAAAGGTGGCCATACACTATCAGGAAGCAAAGCTGTAATTAGTCGAGGTAAATTGATAACCAAACCTAGCCCTCCTACATAAAATATTGATTGTTCCGAGAGTTGAATGCTTATCCAAACAAAAAAAATTGAACTAATAATCAAAATAAATATACTTAAAAAGTTGTTACTAATTAAATCTTCAATAAAGACAACTAATCCAACTGAAAAAATAATTGAAGAGAGAAGGTAACCCAACCAGCTGGGTTTTAAAATTCTTGAAAAAGTATTTAATCCCCAAATAAAACTATAAGACATTAAGAATAATCCAACAGCCCAATTTTCAATATTTGAGAAAACCAAATTTCCCAATGAGCCAGTGAAAACAATTAAAGAAGCAAAAATTGCTATGTGTTGAAGTGGTAGTTTTGTTTTGTTGTAAATTAAGACTGTATAAATTGATACAAAAAAAGAAACAGCAGTAAAAGAAAGTTCTTCAGTAATATTTAATAAACTAAAAGTGTTTAAATAATTCATTAAAAATACAAACACAGCTGTAAGTGAAATACTTCCTATAAAGTAAAGTACTGAGGAGACATTTTCAGAAGATTTAAACAAATAAAAGTTTTTATTTTCAAATCTTTCACTATAAGTTGCAGAATAATGAAGAAAGGAAGTAATTATTGCTAATAATAAGAGTTGAGCCCAATAGGCTAAGTTCTCCCACAAAAATGGAATAGTTCCCAATAGTCCAGATATTAAAAATAAACTTCCAATTAAAGTTATTGCTTTTGCAGCTTTTGATTTTTGAGAAAGTTTGGAGTTGGTTTCAAATTTTTGTATTTCATCATAAACGTCTTGACTTATAACATTATTTTTAAGCCAACTTGAAAGTAAGTTTTGAATTTTTTTATCCATGCGCACATCATAATCAAATAAATTTTAATCTCACTAATTTTTGTATATAATCTAAACTTTAAAGAGACTTAATTGTCTTGCCGAGATGCCCGAGCGGCCAATGGGAGCAGACTGTAAATCTGCCGGCTATGCCTTCGTAGGTTCGAATCCTACTCTCGGCACTTTGGCCCTCTTAGCTCAGTTGGCAGAGCACTTCCATGGTAAGGAAGAGGTCTCCGGTTCAAGCCCGGAAGAGGGCTCGAAGACTCAAAAGTCTTATGGCGGCGTAGCTCAGCTGGTAAGAGCGCACGACTCATAATCGTGAGGTCGGCAGTTCAAGTCTGCCCGCCGCTACGAAATAAAAAAAGGAGAACAAAGATGGCTTCGGATAAAAGACCACCATTAACAATGGTTTGCACTGAATGCAAGTCTCACAACTATGTAACAACAAAAAACAAAACTAATGTTCCAGACAGAATGGAATTTAAAAAGTATTGTTCTACTTGTCAATCACATAAATTACATAGAGAAAAAAGATAGCATTATATACTTTTTATATATATTCTTATAAAAGGTCATGAATAGTATTTATAACTTGAATAGCCATAGTGAAGAGATTTCAAATTCTGAATTGGTCCAAAAATCACAACTTGGTGATAAAGCTGCTTTTGAGCAGTTAGTTTTAAGACACCAAGATTTAGTATTTTCATTATCTTTTAAGTTGACTGGCAATAGAGATATGGCAAATGATGTCGCCCAAGAATCTTTTATACGGGCATGGAAAGCAATTGAAAAATTTAGAGGCGACTCTACCTTTGGTACATGGATTTACAGAATAACTGTTAATACTGCTTGGACTTTAAGAAAAAAAGCAAAAAAACATAATACTTTAAATATTGATGATACTTATGAACCTATTGTTATAGATGAAAAAAATGATCCTGAACAAGTGGCCATCAATGCTGACTTAACAGATGTCTTAGTAAGTGCATTAGACAAAATACCATTAGATCAAAGAATTATCGTTGAACTTAAAAATAGTGAAGGAAGGTCTCATAAAGAGATAGCAGATTATTTAGGAATAAGTGTTACCGCTGCAAAAGTAAGATTACATAGAGCACATCAAAAATTAAGATTAATTCTTGAGGAGGTAGAAAAGTGAAAGAAATATTTTCAAACATCAAGACGAATTTATTATGTAAACGAACAAGAAACAAAATGTTGTCGATGTATTTAAGTAACCAATATTTTCGTTTTGACGATAATATTCATGCCTCAACTTGTATAAAGTGTCAGGTTTCTGGAAAAAGATATAAAGCATTCAGAGAACTTATAGAAAGTAAAATAAATGAAGAAGTCAAAGCTCCTACTGATTTTGCATCTAAAGTTATGGCTTCACTTGATAAAAAAGTAAAAACTACTACAAGTAAGAGCACAAAAATAATATTATTGACAGTACTCGGAATATTATCAGTAATATTTTTAATATTTGGAAAAAAACGCTCGTCTAAAAAATTAGAGAAAGAGTAATAACTTAGGGGTGTAGCTCTAATTGGCAGAGCGACGGTCTCCAAAACCGTAGGTTGTGAGTTCGAGTCTCACCGCCCCTGCAGAGGTAAAAATGAATGAAATGAATAGAGAGATGAGACGAATGTCTGAGCGTGAAGAACGCTTAGCTAAAAAAGCTGATAGAAATGTTGGTAAGTTTCAATCTGGTGAAAAGATATCTAGATTTAAAAAGATATCTAACTATCTTGGGGAGGTAAAAACTGAATTGAAGAGAGTCAATTGGCCAAGTTCGTCGACTTTGTCCTCTTTTACAATTGTGACAATAGTTACAATAGCCTTTTTTACTTTTTTTATTTTTGGAATGGACTTTAGTTTTAAAAATACTTTGATTACTCTATTATCTTTCGGAGAATAAATGTTAGAAGATACAAAAATAACTATCGACATAGATAATACAGATGAGGTTGAGGTCACTCCAGCTTTTACTCATCCTTATGACCTTCCAGGAGAATGGTTTGTTTTGAATGCTCAGTCAGGACATGAAAAAAAAGTTAAAACTAATATTTTGACAAGAGTTAAAAACCTTCATCTTGACGATAAAGTTTTTGATGTTGTAATACCAACAGATGAAGTAGTTGAAATCAGAAATGGGAAAAAAGTAAATTTAGAGAAAAAAACTTTTCCAGGTTATGTTTTAGTTAGGATGGAGTTAGACGACACTACCTGGTATGAGATTAGAAACACCCCTTCAATAATAGGATTTGTTGGTTCAGGAAAAAGACCTATAGCTCTTTCTCGTAGAGAGATTGAAAGAATTCTTGGAACAAATGAAGAACTTGAAACTAAAAAAGAATCTCCAAAATATAAACCTGACTTTGAAGTTGGGGAGACTGTTAGGGTAACAAATGGTCCTTTTGCTGACTTCAATGGTCATATTGAAGAAATAAATTTAGATCAATCAAAAGTTACAGTTTTGGTTAATATATTTGGACGAGAAACTCCTGTAGAGCTAGGCTTTACAGACATTGTAAAGAATTAAGGAAAAAAAATGGCGAAAGCAATAAAAGCAGTTCTTAAATTACAAATACCTGGTGGCGGAGCTACCCCAGCACCTCCTGTAGGTTCTGCATTGGGTCAATATGGTGTCAATATAATGGACTTTGTTCAAGCATTTAATAATGAAACTGCAAGTAGACAAGGTGAGACGGTTCCAGTTGAAATTACAATTTTTGAAGACAATAAATTTAAGTTTGTCACAAAAACTGCGCCAGCATCTTATTTAATAAAAAAAGCGATTGGCATTACATCAGGTTCAGCTGAGCCTCATAAAGAAAAAGTAGCATCTATAACCAGAGATCAGTTAAGAACTATTGCAGAAACAAAAATGGAAGACTTGAACGCAAATGATGTTGATGCGGCAATAAAAATTATTGCTGGTACAGCAAGGTCAATGGGTGTAACAGTCGAAAGATAAAAAGTATATTTTGGGAGGTACAGTGTATCGCTTGAACCAAAGGAGAAGAAATGAAGAAACACGGAAAAAAATACAAATCAGTTAAAAATAATATTCCTTTAGAAAAGCAATCTAAAACAAATGCTATAGAGATTTGTAAAGAAAATGCAACAGCAAAATTTGATGAATCTGTTGATGTAGCTTTTTCACTTGGTATTGATACAAAAAATCCTGAACAAAATATTAGAACTACTGTATCTCTTCCAAATGGAACTGGAAAAAAAATTAGAATTGCAGTTTTTGCTGGAGGTGAAGCTCTAACAGAAGCTGAAGAAGCGGGAGCCGACATTGTTGGAGGAAAAGAGCTCGCTACAAAAGTTGCCTCTGAGCAAAAACTTGATGTAGACATTGTTATCTCAACACCTGAAATGATGGCTGAAGTTGGACAACTCGGAAAGATTCTCGGACCTCAAGGATTGATGCCAAATCCAAAAACAGGTACAGTTACTCAAAATGTTGCTAAAGCAGTTGAAGATTTTAAAAAGGGTAAGGTAGAAGTTAAAAATGACAAGCTAGGAAATTTACATCTTTCAATTGGTAAATCGTCATTTACAATTGAAGCCCTATTAGAAAATTTAGAAGAAGTTATTGCAGAAATATTACGTTCTAAACCAGCATCTTCAAAAGGAGAGTATATAAAAAGTCTTTATATTTCTTCTACAATGGGCCCTTCTATTGGTATTGATATTAATTTATAAAATATTTCGTACTTATAAATACAATACGTTTATATTGTAATTTGATAATTAAAACCAAAGACCGTTAGTAGCATTTGTAAATCTAACGTAGGTAGAGTGTAAGGTCCTTGGTTTAAGGATTTTTTTTATGGTAAGAGAAAACAAAGTTGAAGTTGTTAAAAGTCTTGAAGACTTATTTAAATCCGCTAATGCCATAGTATTAGCTGAATACCGAGGACTTACTGTTACTCAACAAACAAAGCTAAGAAGAAAATTAAAAGATGCTGGAGCATCTTTTAATGTTGTAAAAATGAGTTTAGCAAAAAGAGCAGCACAAAACATAGGTCTTGAATCACTGGAAGGTTTCTTTTCTGGGCCAACAGGAGTCACAGTTATTGAATCTGATCCTGTTGAAGCAGCAAAAGTATTAAAAGAGTTTTCAAAAGAGCACGAAGCATTTGTAGTTAAAGGTGGACTAATGAACGACCAACCATTAACAGTTGAACAGTTAAATGTTTTAGCGGATATTGAACCCAGAGATATTCTATTGGCAAAAATTGCTAGCGGATTTAATGCACCCATGGTTAAAGTTGCTTTTGGTGCTAAAGCTATATTGAGTAAGGCTGGGTATGCATGGAATGCTTTGTTAGAAAAAAAAGCATCTGGAGTACAAGTTTCTGAAACTGTTAAATCTGATGAAGAGGATGTAGTTTCTGATGAAGTTAAAAACGAGGAGGAATAAAAATGGCAAAAATGACAACTGATGAGTTACTTAGCATCTTTGAAGAAATGACTGTTTTAGAGTTAAAAGAGTTTTTAGATGCTTTTGAAGAAAAATTTGATGTATCTGCTGCAGCCCCTGTAGCTGTTGCTGCTGCACCAGTTGGTGGTGGATCAGACGGAGGAGCAGAGGCTGAAAAAGATTCTTTTGATGTAGTACTTTCAAGTGCTGGATCACAAAAAATACAAGTAATTAAAGAAGTTAGAGGTTTGACAAGTCTTGGATTAAAAGAAGCGAAAGATCTTGTTGACAGTGCACCATCAGACATCCTAACTGGAGTTTCCAAGGAAGCTGCAGATAAAGCCAAAGAAGCTTTAGAAGGTGCTGGCGCAACTGTAGAAATCAAATAATTTTTAGAATTATTTGTTTGCTTAATTACATAGTGCTAATATAATCTATCATTCGGTAGCTGTTAATTTATTTTTGAGGAGGCTTGTTGTCCGCTGTTCAGAATTCTAGACTTTCGTTTGCAAAAATTCCTAAAGTTCTAGATATTCCAGATTTACTTATTATTCAAAAAGATTCATTCAAGTGGTTTATTGAAGAAGGTCTCAAAGAAATGCTAGATGAAATTTCACCTATTGAAGATTTTTCAGGAAGATTTTCTTTAGAATTTTTAAATCATTACTTTGAAGAACCACTTAAAACTCTTGATGATTGTAGGATAACAGACTCAACTTATTCTCAGCCACTTTATGTTACTGCCCAGTTTTTAGATAGGGAAACAGGTCAGATAAAACAACAAACAGTTTTCTTGGGTGATTTTCCAATAATGACAGATACAGGAACTTTTGTTATTAATGGTACTGAAAGAGTTATTGTAAGTCAGTTAGTTAGATCTCCCGGAGTATATTTTTCACAAGAAATAGACAAAACTTCTGATAAAGAAGTTTTTATTGGAAAGATGATTCCTGGTCGTGGGGCTTGGTTAGAGTTTGACACAGATAAACGTGACACGCTAGGCGTTAGGGTTGACAGAAAAAGAAGACAACATATCACCGGATTTTTAATGGCTTTAGATGTCATTGAGAACAAAGATCAAGCAATAGATCTTTTAGGAGACTATCCATCTGTTCGAAATACCATAGAAAGAGATCCAGACACTTCTAGAGAAGCTGCTTTAATTGACTTGTATCGAAAGCTTAGACCTGGAGAACCAGCTACTGTTGAATCTGCAAAAAATCTTGTTAAACAAATGTTTTATACCCCTAAAAGATATGATCTTACAAAAGTAGGTAGATATAAAGTTGAACAAAAACTTGGTCGTGAATATGGTGAAAAAGATGCAGAAACTTACACTACTGAAGTAGATGGAATGTTAAGGGTCGATGACATGATTGACTCAATTAAATATGTGATTGCTTTACACGCTGGAGAAAAAACTTTTATAAATAATAAAGGTAAAGAAATTCAAGTAAGACTTGATGATATTGATCATTTTGGAAACAGAAGAATAAGGACTGTTGGAGAGCTTATTCAAAATCAAGTTAGAGTAGGCTTAAGCAGGCTCGAAAGGGTTGTAAGAGAGAGAATGACAACTCAAGAACCTGAGGCAATTACTCCTCAATCGTTAATTAACATCCGACCAATTCAGGCAGCGCTAAAAGAATTTTTTGGAACAAGTCAGTTAAGTCAATTTATGGATCAACCAAACCCAATTGCAGGTTTAACTCACAGAAGAAGACTTTCTGCCTTAGGTCCCGGTGGTCTTTCTAGAGAACGAGCAGGGTTTGAAGTTAGAGACGTGCATCCATCTCATTATGGAAGAATGTGTCCGATTGAAACACCGGAAGGTCCAAATATTGGACTTATTGGAACTCTTGCAACTTATGGAAGGGTAAACAAATTCGGATTTATTGAAACTCCTTACTGGAAAGTTGAAAATGGCGTTGTAAGAACTAACAAAGCAGTTTATTTAACTGCTGCTCAAGAAGATGAATTTACCATTGCACAGGCTAACGCACCTCTAAATGATGACGGTACTTTTAAAAATAAAAGAATTTTATCAAGACAACATGGTGGAGAGGTTGCATACGTCACCGATAAAGAAATTAATTTTATGGATGTTAGTCCAAAACAAATCTGTTCAGTAACTACTGCCCTTATACCATTTTTAGAACATGATGATGCAAACAGAGCTTTAATGGGTTCTAACATGCAACGACAAGCTGTACCTTTAGTTACAGCTGAAGCTCCATATGTTGGAACCGGTATGGAGGAAAATGTAGCTAGAGATTCAGGAGAAGCTTTAATTTCAAATATTCACGGTGAAGTACAAGAAGTTTCAGGAGATGAAATTGTTGTTAAAGAAGAAGGAACTAATCAAAAGTTTAGATTTAAAGTTTTAAAATTTAAAAGATCAAATCAAGCTACAAGCTGGAATCAAAAGCCCCTCGTAAAAATTGGGACAAAAGTAAAACCTGGTGACGTACTTGCTGATGGACCAAGTACTCAAGGAGGAGAACTGGCACTAGGTAAAAATCTTCTTGTAGGTTACATGCCATGGGATGGTTATAACTTTGAAGATTCAATAGTTATATCTGAGAGACTTGTGAAAGAGGATGTATTAACTTCTGTTCATATTGCTGAACATGAAATTGAAGCAAGAGACACAAAGCTTGGTGAGGAAGAAATAACTAGAGACATTCCAAATGTAGCAGAAGAAGTTTTAATGGACTTAGACGAAATGGGAATAGTCAGAATTGGCGCAGAAGTTTCTCCTGGTGATTATTTAGTTGGAAAAGTAACTCCAAAAGGCGAAACCGAGCTTACCCCAGAAGAAAGATTATTAAGAGCTATTTTCGGAGAAAAAGCTAGAGAAGTTAGAGATACTTCTTTAAGAGTTCCTCATGGTGAAAGAGGAAAAGTAATAGATGTCCAAATTTTAAAACGTGATGATGGTGCAGATTTGCCACCAGGAGTAAATCAAAAAGTTAGAGTTTATGTAGCAATACAAAGAAAAATTCAAGTAGGAGACAAGCTTTCAGGACGGCATGGAAACAAAGGTGTTATATCTAAAATTCTACCTATTGAAGATATGCCTTATATGGAAGATGGTACACCACTAGATATTATGTTGTCACCTTTAGGTGTTCCTAGCAGAATGAATTTAGGTCAGATTCTAGAGACACATTTAGGATGGGCAGCAAATCAAGGATGGAAAGAATTTAAAGGGTCCACAAATGCATCTAAAGGGGCTAAACCGGGAACTTTAGTTTCTACACCCGTTTTTGATGGTGCTAGTGAAGATGAGATACATGAAATTTTAAAAAATGTAAACCCTAATCGTGACGGTCAATTAATGGTTGATGAAGATGGAAAAACCATGTTGTATGACGGACGTACAGGTGAAGCATTTGATGCAAAGATTACTGTTGGATACGCATATATCCTAAAGCTTATCCACCTTGTTGATGAAAAAATTCATGCAAGATCTACTGGACCATATTCTATGATTACTCAACAGCCTTTGGGTGGAAAAGCGCAATTTGGCGGACAAAGATTTGGAGAAATGGAAGTATGGGCTTTGGAAGCTTATGGTGCAAGTTATGCTCTCCAAGAATTATTAACAATTAAATCTGACGATACAGTAGGTCGAGTAAAAGTTTATGAATCTATTGTTAAAGGCGATAATATTCCTGAACCAGGAATTCCAGAATCTTTCAAGGTTTTGTTAAAAGAAATGCAAAGTTTGTGTTTAAATGTTGAGATTCTTTCTGCTGGTGAAGAAATTTCAATGAAGGATATTAGTGACGAATATGTCAAAACCGCTGAGACACTTGGTATTGACATGACTAGACCAGAACAAGACGAAGTGGGGATATAAAAAATGGATAAAGTTTTTGACCAATTAAGCATAAGTCTTGCAACATCTGATCAAATGCGAAGCTGGTCATTTGGAGAAGTTAAAAAACCAGAGACCATAAATTATAGGACTTTAAAACCAGAAAAAGATGGCCTATTTGATGAAAGAATTTTTGGACCAACAAAAGATTGGGAATGTTCATGTGGTAGATATAAGAGAATTAGATATAGAGGCATTGTCTGTGAGCGATGTGGTGTTGAAGTTACTCGAAGAGAAGTTCGTCGTGAAAGAATGGGTCATATCGAACTAGCAGCACCAGTTACACACATTTGGTATTTCAAAGGTGTCCCAAGTCGTCTAGGTTATTTTTTAGACATGTCTCCTAAAGAACTTGAAAAAGTTATCTATTTTGCTGCATATTTAGTTGTATCTATCGACAGTAAAAAAAGAACTAAGGATTTAGCAGAACTCGAGGAAGCAGTTGTTGCAGAGGTTGAAATCGTAAATGAAGATTTTGACGAGTGGGAACAAAAAAGAGTAAAACAAATGGACACTGAGATTAAAGCAATGGAAAGTGCAAAAATTTCTGATGCTGAAATTCAAATCAGAAAAAAAGAAGTAGAAAAAGAAATCAAACAGAAAAAAGCAAAATCAGATGCAGAAATTAAAATTATTGAAGAAGCTTTTTCAACCTTAAAATCTCTTAAACCAAGAACGCTGATAGAAAATGACACTCTATGGCGTGAAATGATAGATAAATATGATGAGTATTTTACTGGTGGAATGGGTGCAGAAGCCGTAAGAGATTTGGTTAAATTAGTAGATTTAAAAGCTGAAATGGAAAAGTTAGAATTAGATTTAGAATCAAAATCTGCTCAAAGACGACAAAGAGCAATTCAACGAATGAAAGTAATAAAACCATTTGCTGATGGAAAAAATCCTCCTGAGGCAATGATTTTAGAAGTAATTCCCGTCATTCCTCCAGAGTTAAGACCTATGGTTCAACTTGATGGAGGACGTTTTGCTACCTCAGATTTAAACGATTTGTATAGAAGACTTATCAATAGAAACAACAGGTTAAAAAAACTTATTGAACTTGGCGCACCTGACATCATTATTAGTAATGAAAAGAGAATGCTACAAGAATCTGTAGATGCATTATTTGACAATGGTCGAAGAGGTAGAGCAGTTGCCGGAGCAGGCGGAAGAGGACTTAAATCACTTTCTGACATGTTGAAAGGTAAACAGGGAAGATTTAGACAAAATCTTCTTGGAAAAAGAGTAGATTACTCTGCTAGATCTGTAATTGTTGTTGGCCCCCATTTACAGCTTCAACAATGTGGATTGCCAAAAATGATGGCACTTGAACTTTTTAAACCTTTTGTTATGAAGAGGTTGGTAGAACTTGGGTTAGCTCAAAATATTAAATCGGCAAAAAGAATGGTTGAAAGAGCCAGAGCTCAAGTTTGGGATGTTTTAGCAGAAGTCATTGAAGAACATCCAGTACTTTTAAATAGAGCTCCTACACTTCACAGATTAGGTATTCAGGCGTTTGAACCAATTTTAGTTGAAGGTAAAGCTATTCAGGTTCATCCGTTAGTTTGTGAGGCATTTAATGCAGACTTTGATGGAGACCAAATGGCTGTTCATGTACCACTTTCTGCTGAAGCACAAGCTGAAGCAAGAGTGTTGATGTTATCTACTAATAATGTTCTTTCTCCTGCCTCAGGAAATCCTATAGTTTCTCCAAGCCAAGATATGGTTATTGGTCTCTACTATATAACAGAATGTCATGATGATCTTTCAATAGCTAAACATAACTTTGTAGATTTTAATGAAGCACAAATTGCTTATGAAAATGGTCATATTAAGTTACAAACTCCAATTAGTGTAAGAATCGGAGATCTTGCTGGAAGTCCAGAAATGCATAATGAACTAAAAGGAAGATTTTCAGAATTAATAACTGATGAGCCTATAGATGGCACTAAATTAACAAAAACTACTCTTGGTAGACTTCATTTTAATTCAATTATGCCAAAGGATTTTCCCTATATTCAATCAACGGTAAGAAAACCAGAAATGAAAAAAATTATTTCTGAAATTATAGAAAGATACAACAAAGCAGAATTAAGAGAATTTTTAGATGCGATGAAGTCTGTTGGCTTTATTTTTGGTACTAAATCAGGACTTACTGTTGCAATGAATGATGTTAAAACACCTCCTAGTCAAAGTGTAATTTTAGAAAAATATGAAGCTGAAGCTGAAAAAGTCAAAAAACTTTTTAAAGATGACATCATAACTGAAAACGAAAGAAAGCAAAAAACTATAGAAATTTGGAATGAAGCCACAGAAGAAGTCATGGAAGCTATGAAAATAGAGCTTCAAAGAGAAAAATTTAATCCTGTTGATATGATGGTTAAATCTGGTGCAAGAGGAAACATGATGCAAGTAAGACAATTAGCTTGAATGAGAGGACTTGTAGCAAATCCAAAAGGTGACATTATTGAGAGTCCAATAAAAAGTAATTTTAGAGAGGGAATGTCAGTACTAGAATATTTTATCTCAACTCACGGTGCTAGAAAAGGTCTTGCAGACACAGCTTTAAGAACAGCTGACTCTGGATATCTAACCAGAAGGCTTGTTGACGTTGCAGCTGGAATTGTAGTAAAAGAATTAGGAGATGAAAATATTGACTGGAGAGGAACTAACAAAAAAGTTATTATAGACGGAAAAGTTAGTCGTTACCTTCACTCATCACTCTATGGAAGAGTGTTAGCAGAAGATGTTAAAGTAAATAAAAAGATTGTAGAGCTCAAAA
The DNA here is from genome assembly GCA_041234785.1 of Candidatus Actinomarina sp. Taxonomy (GTDB): domain Bacteria; phylum Actinomycetota; class Acidimicrobiia; order Actinomarinales; family Actinomarinaceae; genus Actinomarina. The sequence goes on from JBEROH010000025.1 coordinate 87,252, forward strand.
ATGGTACAAAGTTAACTAAAGGAACTTATATCGATGCTGAAGTTCTTGACGGTATAGCTAAATCAGGAGTGGAAGATCTAAATGTATTAACCCCATTCAACTCTTTGCATCCTGAATCAATGGATCCTTTGTGTTATGGTTTTAGCTTAGCAACGGGAAAGCCGGTTGAAGTTGGCGAAGCAGTAGGAATTATTTCAGCTCAGTCAATAGGTGAGCCTGGAACACAATTGACTATGAGAACTTTTCATACAGGTGGAGTTGTTGGATTAGATATTACTTCAGGACTTCCTAGAATTGTGGAGCTTTTTGAAGCCAGAACTCCAAAAGGAAAAGCAGTTCTATCTCCGATTAAAGGAAAGATAAAATCTATAGACTCAACTCCTGAAGGTAATAAAACAGTTCTTATTTCAAATGAAAAAGAAGATGTAGAACTGTTAGTTTTAAGAAGACAAACGTTGTTAGTCAATCAAGGAGACAATCTGATTGCTGGTCAAGCTTTAACCACAGGTCCTAAAGATCCAAAAGAAGTTCTACAAATTAATGGTGTAAAAACTTGTCAAGAATATTTGGTTGGCGAAGTCCAAAAGACTTACCGCGATCAAGGAGTTGAAGTTCATGATAAGCATGTTGAAATGATAGTTCGACAAATGTTGAGAAGAGTTAGAATTGTAAAATCTAATAACTCTGAATTTTTGCCAAATGAACTTGTTGACTCAACACTATTTAGAAAGACTAACCAAGGGTTAGTCAAAGATGGGAAAGTACCTGCTGAAGGAAGACCTGAGCTTATGGGTATCACAAAAGCTAGCCTTGCAACAGACTCCTGGTTATCAGCAGCATCATTCCAAGAAACAACAAGAGTACTAACTGAGGCAGCGATGAAGAGAAGTACAGACTCGCTAAGCGGTTTGAAAGAGAATGTGATTATTGGTACATTAATACCTGCTGGAACAGGTTCAACTGCTTACCAAAAATTAATGCCTTCTTTACCAGGTGCTCCGCAAGTTTCTGAACTTGGATTTATGGCTTCAACTTCTGGTGATTCTGAAGACGATGCCTTACCAAATCCAGCTCAATGGCTAGCTATGTTAGGTGAAGAAAAAGAACAGGAGGATGAATAAAAAACTTATAAATTATAGGTTGTTGTAAGTTTAAATTCGTCATATACTTCTTTTTCGGTAAGCCAAAAATATAATTTATTAGATTGGAACAATTATGCCTACAACTCAACAGTTGGTTAGAAAAGGTAGAAAGTCTAAAGTGTCGAAAGAAAAGACACCTGGACTAAAGGGTTCACCTCAAAGAAGAGGTGTGTGTACTCGTGTGTACACTGTTACTCCTAAAAAACCAAACTCTGCTTTAAGAAAAGTATGTAGAGTTAGGCTCTCAACAGGATCAGAGGTTACAGCCTATATTCCTGGTGAAGGTCATAATTTACAAGAACATTCAATTGTTTTAGTTAGAGGTGGAAGAGTTAAAGACTTACCTGGAGTTCGATATAAAGTGATTAGAGGCGCACTTGATACTGCTGGTGTGTCTGATAGGAAACAAGCAAGGTCTCGTTATGGAAGTAAAAAAGGTTAATTAAATGAGAAGAGGACCATCCTTAAAAAGAAAGCCAATACCTGACCCTATATATAATAGTGTTTTAGTTTCTCAATTAATCAATCAAGTTTTATTGGATGGGAAAAAAGACACTGCAAGTAGCATTGTTTATTCTGCTTTAGATTTAGTTCAAAAACAAACCGGTAGCGATCCAATTACTACATTAAAAAATGCATTTGAAAATGTTAGACCTCAAATAGAGACCAAATCAAGAAGAGTTGGAGGCACAAACTATCAAGTTCCAATGGAAGTTCCTCAAAGAAGAAGTACAACTTTAGCCATTAGATGGATGATAACTTCTTCAAGAAAAAGAGGAGAAAATACTATGGCAGAAAGGCTTGGAAGAGAAATTTTAGATGCCAGTAATAAAACTGGTGCTTCTGTCAAGAAAAGAGAAGATGTACATAAAATGGCAGAATCTAATAGAGCATTTGCTCACTACAGATGGTAAATTATGTCTAGAGAATTAGAACTCAAGCAACTTAGAAATATTGGCATTATGGCCCATATTGATGCGGGTAAAACAACTTTAACTGAAAGAATTCTTTATTATACCGGTAAAACTTACAAAATCGGTGAAGTTCATGATGGAGCTGCTGTTATGGACTGGATGGAACAAGAACAGGAAAGAGGTATTACAATTACCTCAGCTGCTACAACTTGTATGTGGAATAAACATACAATTAATATAATCGATACCCCTGGTCACGTCGATTTCACTGTGGAAGTTGAAAGATCTTTAAGGGTTTTAGACGGTGCAGTCGCAGTTTTTGATGGTGTTGCAGGTGTAGAACCTCAATCCGAAACTGTTTGGAGACAAGCAGATAAGTACAATGTTCCTAGAATTTGCTTTATTAACAAACTTGATCGTACTGGTGCTGATTTTGATGCTGACGTGCAATCAATTATTGACAGGCTTGCCGCAAAACCAGCTGTTTTACATATCCCTATTGGCACTGAATCAGATTTTATTGGGGTAATTGATCTTGTAGAAATGAAATCTCATATTTGGTCTAAAGATGATGGTTCTGAATGGGATATTAGTGAAATATCTGAAGACATGATCGAGGAGGCAAAATTAAAAAGACAAGAATTATTGGATGTAGTTGCTGAGGCTGATGATGATGTTTTAGAAAAATATTTTTCAGAAGAAGAGTTGACTACTGCAGATATAAAAAAAGCAATTAGAAAAGGTACTCTTCAAGGGCTTTTTGTACCAGTTCTTGCAGGTAGCGCATTTAAAAATAAAGGTGTGCAGTTATTGTTAAATGCAGTTGTTGACTATCTTCCATCACCTATGGATATTGATCCTGTTAAAGGTTTTAAACCTGGAGATGAAGAGAATGAAATTGAAAGAAAACATAGCGATCAAGAACCATTCTCTGCTCTAGCATTTAAGGTAGTAAGCGATCCCCATGTTGGTAAACTAACTTATTTCAGAGTTTATTCGGGGACTTTAAAAAAAGGAGATAAAGTTTTAAATACTAGTACTGGTAAAGATGACAGACTAGGAAGAATTTTAAGAATGCATGCAAACACAAGAGAAGATATAGATTTTATTGGGACTGGTGACATTGTTGCTGGAGTTGGTTTAAAAAATGCAAAAACAGGTGACACTCTAGCTGACCCTTCAAAACCAATTCAACTTGAATCAATGACATTTCCTGAACCAGTTATATCTGTTGCGATTGAACCTAAGTCCAAAGCAGATGAAGAAAAGTTGTCTGAAGGATTACAAAAACTCGCTGAAGAAGATCCAACTTTCAGAGTAAATTCAGATATTGAAACTGGTCAAACAATAATATCCGGCATGGGAGAGCTTCATTTAGATATTCTTGTTGACAGGCTCAAAAGAGAATTCAAAGTTGAAGCTAATATTGGAAAACCACAAGTTGCTTATAGAGAAGCGTTAAAAACTAAAGCTAATGTTGAAGCTAAATATATTAGGCAAAGTGGTGGTAGAGGTCAATACGGACATGTTGTTATGGAGTTCGAGCCAATTAATGATGGATACGAATTTGTAGATCAAATAAAAAGTGGACGTATTCCTAAAGAGTATATTCCTTCAGTAAATGCTGGAGTTTCAGCTGCAATGGAAACAGGAGTATTAGCGGGATATCCACTGGTAAATGTTAAAGCAACACTATTAGATGGAACATATCATGATGTTGACTCTTCAGAAATGGCTTTCAAAATTGCTGGCTCTATGGCATTAAAAGATGGTGCGAAAAAAGCAGGTGTAAAATTACTTGAACCGGTAATGTCTATAGAGGTTGTTACACCAGAAGATTTTATGGGAGATGTTGTCGGAGATCTTTCTTCTAGAAGAGGAAAGATTGCTGAAATGGGACAAAGAGGATCTGCAAAGGTCGTTAATGCTAAAGTACCATTATCAGAAATGTTTGGTTACGCAACTGACTTGCGTTCAAAAACACAGGGCCGTGCAACATTTACGATGCAGTTTGATAGTTATGAAGACGTTCCAGACTCTATAACTAAAGAAATCACTGCAAGTATTCGTGGAGTAGAGGTAGAAGTTTAAGCAGTAAATTGCTTTAACTTAAAATAAAGGAGAAAAAATGTCAAAAGAAAAATTTGACCGTAGCAAGCCTCATGTGAACGTGGGTACAATGGGACACATTGACCACGGTAAAACCACATTGACGGCCGCTATCACAAAAGTTTTAGCTGAAGCTGGTTCAGGTTCTGCAACAGCTTTTGAAGATATTGATAAAGCCCCTGAAGAGAGGGAAAGAGGTATAACAATTCAGATTGCTCACGTGGAGTATGAAACAGCTAATAGGCACTATGCACACGTTGATATGCCTGGCCATGCTGATTATGTTAAAAACATGATTACTGGAGCTGCGCAAGTCGACGGAGCCATTTTAGTTGTGTCTGCAGCTGATGGTCCGATGCCCCAAACTAGAGAGCATGTATTATTAGCTCGACAAGTTGGAGTACCAGCTATTGCTGTTTTCTTAAATAAGGTCGATCAAGTAGATGATGAAGAACTTTTAGATCTTGTAGAAATGGAAGTAAGAGAATTACTTACTGCTTATGATTTCCCAGGTGATGATGTGCCAGTAGTTAGAGGCTCAGCACTTGCAGCTCTTGAAGGAAAAGAAGAAGGCATAAAAGCTGTTCTTGAATTAATGGAACAAGTAGATGCTTATATTGAAGAACCAGTGAGAATTGTAGACAAACCATTCTTAATGCCTGTTGAAGACGTATTTTCTATTACAGGTAGAGGTACTGTTGTCACAGGACGAATTGAACAAGGTATTGTAAATGTCAATGATGAAGTTGAAATTGTTGGTATTAGAGCAACATCAAAATCAGTTTGTACTGGTGTAGAAATGTTTAGAAAATTACTAGACGAGGGTAGAGCAGGCGATAATGTTGGTTTACTTTTAAGAGGCGTTGACAAAGAAGATGTTGAACGTGGTCAAGTAATTGCAAAACCGGGTTCTATAACTCCTCATACAAAATTTGAGGCTGAAGTTTATGTATTAACTAAAGAAGAAGGAGGAAGGCACAATCCATTCTTCAAGGGTTATAGACCACAATTTTATTTCAGAACCACAGACGTAACAGGTGAAGTCAGTTTAGCTGAGGGTACTGAAATGGTAATGCCTGGCGATAATGTTTCCGTAACAGTGGAATTAATTTCTCCAATTGCTATGGAAGAAGGTGTTAAGTTCGCTATTAGAGAAGGTGGACGTACCGTTGGAGCAGGACAAGTAACTAAAGTTATTGAATAATAAAAAAAAACCGGGAGTAGAATTCGAACTCCCGGTTTTTTTTGAGGAAAAATGGCAAAACAACAACAGATAAGAATAAAGCTTAAAGCTTACGACAATTATGTCGTTGATGAGTCTGCGCGTAAAATAGCTGAAACAGTTTTAAAAACACAAGCAAAGGTAAAAGGGCCAGTTCCTTTACCTACTCAAATTCACCGCTACTGTGTTATTAGATCTCCTCATGTTGATAAAAAGTCTAGAGAACATTTTGAAATGAGAATTCATAAAAGGTTAATTGATATAATTGACCCTACTCCAAAAACAGTCGACTCGCTTATGAGATTAGACCTTCCCGCAGGCGTTGAAGTTGAGATAAAGTTATGAACACAATTATTGCTAAAAAAGTAGGTATGACTCAAATTTTTGATGAAAATTCAAACGCACTTGGAGTAACAATACTTGATGTATCAAGTTGTAGAGTTGTACAAGTTAAAAATTTAACATCCGATGGTTATTCTGCTGTTCAGTTGACGATTGGAACAAAGAAAAATGTAACAAGACCTTTGAAGAATCATTTTAAAAAAAATAATTCAGAACCTGGTGAGGCAGTTTTTGAAGTAAAAGTTAATGATGACTTTAGTTTAAAACCTGGAACGCAAATTAACGTTAAAGACATTTTTGAAATTGGTCAAAAAGTCGACATAACAGGTATTACTAAGGGTAAAGGTTTTGCTGGTGTTATGAAAAAACATAACTTTTCGGGACAGAAAGCAAGTCACGGTGTTCACAAAGTGCATAGACATGGTGGCTCTATAGGAAACGCCTCATTTCCGGGACATGTTTTCAGAGGTCAAAAAATGCCTGGAAGAATGGGTAAAGAAAAAAGTACAACTCAATCTGTAACTATTGTTGCTCTAAATGAAGAAGAAAACTATATATTAGTTAATGGAGCTGTTCCCGGAAGCAAGGGAAATATTGTCAAAATTCAGAAATCTGTAAAGGTAAAATCATGAGTATAAAAATTGATACCTTAAATATTGAAGAAAATAAAATTTCTAAAAAAGAATATAACTTCAATCTACATGATGATATAAATCTAGGATTGTTACATCAAGTAGTAAAAGCAAGTCGAACAAATTTTAGGAATAATACTGCGTCAGTTAAAACTAGGGCACAAGTCTCTGGTACTGGAGCAAAACCATGGGCTCAAAAAGGTACAGGTAGAGCCAGACAAGGTTCTTTACGTGCACCACAATTTACCGGTGGCGGAATTGCACACGGTCCTGGAACAAGAGTTTACCAAGATCGTACTCCTAAAAAAATGAAGAGGAAAGCTTTAGAAATGGCAATTTCTCAAAGAGTATCGGAAGGCTCAGTTTTTGTTGTTGATGGAAGTGGATATGAAAAGGCCTCTACCAAAATTGCAGCAAGCACATTAAAAGAGTTTGGTATAGATAAAAAGTTTACGTTTGTGTATACATCCGGTGATGAAAATTTATTTAAATCTTATAAAAATCTTAAAAATTCTAGATTAGTATCCGTTAAAAAATTAGCTGCTATTGATATAATATCTACTGACGATACAGTATTTTCTATAAATGCAATTAATGAACATCTTGGTGATAAGAAATGAAATATTTAGAGGACGTACTAATTGCACCTGTAATTTCTGAGAAATCTTATGATAGAATCTCAGATTCAAATTCTTATACTTTCTTTGTTCACCCTAAGACTAATAAACCTGAAATTAAGAAAGCTGTTGAACAAATGTTCGATGTAAATGTTGTAAGGGTAAACACTATGTATCGTAAAGGTAAAAAGAGACGCTTCGGATATGTTCTCGGACAGCAAAGTACAAAAAAAATTGCAATAGTGACCCTCGCAGAAGGTGAGACTATAGAGGTGTTTGGAGTTTAATTATGGGATCAAAAAAAATTAGACCAGTAACTCCAGGCATGAGAGGACTAGTTACTACTGACTTTCGAGAAATTACAAAAAAGAAACCAGAAAAATCTTTATTAGAATCTAAAAAATCTTCTGGTGGAAGAAATAACAAAGGAAGAATTACTTCTAGGCATAAAGGTGGGGGTCACAAACAAAAATATCGTATTGTTGATTTTAAAAGAATTAAAGATGGCATTCCTGCTAGAGTTGCGGGGATTGAATATGATCCAAACAGAAATGCAAGAATAGCATTATTACATTATGTTGACGGAGAAAAGGCTTACATCATTGCTCCTGATGGAGTATCTGTAGATGCAGTTGTTGAATCTGGACCTAAAGCTGATATTAAAGACGGAAATTGCCTTCCATTGAGAAATATACCTTCTGGAACATTTGTACACGCAGTTGAACTTCGCCCTGGGGGTGGAGCAAAAATGGCTAGATCTGCAGGATCATCAGTTCAGTTAATGAGTAAAGAGGGAGATGTAGCACTTTTAAGATTACCTTCTGGAGAAATGAGAAATGTACCTATGGATTGCAGAGCAACTATTGGAACTGTAGGTAACGCTGAAGCCGAGTTAACTAAACTTGGAAAAGCTGGGAGAAATAGATGGAAAGGTGTAAGACCTCAAACAAGAGGTGTTGCAATGAACCCCGTTGACCACCCACTCGGTGGTGGAGAAGGAAAGTCTTCTGGTGGTAGAGTACCAGTAAGCCCTTGGGGACAAAGAGAGAAAAAAACTAGAAATAAAAATAAATACAGTAACAAATCAATTGTAAGAGGAAGATCTCAAAAGGGTAGAAAGTAATATGGCACGAAGTTTAAGAAAAGGTCCATTTGTTGACGAACACTTATTAAAAAAAGTAGAGAACGCAAAGAATACAGGTAAAAAAACTGTAATTAAGACTTGGAGTAGAAGATCCACAATAGTTCCAGAAATGGTTGGATTAACTATTGCTGTCCATAATGGGAGACAGCACTTACCTATATTTGTCACTGAAGCAATGGTTGGTCATAAATTGGGTGAATTTTCACCTACTAGAACTTTTAGAGGACATCCGGGACAGAATTAATGGAAAATACAGTAGTAAAAGCTCAAGGAAAATATATAAGACAGTCTCCTTATAAGATGAGGCTTGTTTTAAATTTAATTCGAGGAGCTCAAGTGCAAGACGCTTTAAATATATTAACTTTTACCAAAAGAAAAGCATCTATTGAAATCAAACAAGTATTAGAAAGTGCTATCGCAAACGCAGAAGCTAACTATAATTTAAATGCCTCTGATCTTTATGTATCAAAAGCAATAGCTGATGAAGGACCGACTCTTAAAAGATTTAGACCAAGAGCAAGAGGTCGAGCAGGAAAAATTAATAAAAGAACTACTCATTTATTGATTGAGTTAGAAAGTTTGAGTAAATAATGGGTCAAAAGACACATCCATATGCGTTCAGAATAGGAATCGTTAACGATTGGAAATCTCGTTGGTTTAATAGTAAAGATTATCAAGAACTCGTTAATCAAGACTATCAAATAAGAAATTTTTTGTCTAAAGAGCTACCTAAAGCTGCAGTATCTAGAATTGACATTGAGAGAAGAGACAAAGGTGGAACTCTTACTGTTGATATTCATACTGCTCGACCAGGAGTAGTTATTGGAAGAAAAGGTGTTGAAGCTGACAGGTTAAGACTAGGTGTTGAAAAACTTTCAAAGCAACCGGTAAAGCTAAATATTATTGAGATAAGAGATCCAGAATTAGACGCTCAGCTTTTAGCTAGAGGAGTTGCAGACCAACTTGAAAATAGAGTTGCATTCAGAAGAGCAATGAAAAGAGCAGTATCAGCTGCATTAAAAGCTGGAGCTGAAGGTGTTCGAGTTGAGTCTTCAGGAAGATTGGGCGGTGCTGAAATGGGTAGAAGAGAATGGTATAGAGAAGGTAGAGTACCTCTTCATACTCTTAGAGCCGATATTGATTTCGGAAGAGCAACGGCACATACAACTGTTGGCGCAATTGGAGTAAAAGTTTGGGTTTACAAAGGTGATGTTGTTGGTTCAAATAAGCTAAGACAGGAAAAAATTTCAGCAGAAGCTAGCTTGGCAAGTGGAGGACCTTCAGTTGGCAGAGTTAAGTCAGTTAAATCCAGAGCTGAAGCAGCTGTAGGCGAGAAAAAACAACCAAGAATCCTTGAAGCTGGTGGAGGTAAAAAAGCTGGAAAAGATCAAGTTTCCAATATCATCGAAGCTGGCGGTGGCAAGAAACTGACAAAAGTTGTTGCCGAAGCAGTATTTGAAGAAGAAAAATCCATTTTAGAAGAAGAGTAAATTATGTTAATGCCAAAAAAAACAAAATATAGAAAATCTCATAGAGGTAGAAGAAAAGGCAACTCAAAAGGTGGAAATACGGTATCTTTTGGTGATTATGGAATTCAAGCAGTAGAGACATCTTATGTTACAGGTAGACAGATTGAAGCTGCAAGAATAACAATCACAAGAACTATGAAGCGTGGTGGAAAAGTTTGGATTAATATTTTTCCTCATAAACCTATAACAAAGAAACCTGCTGAAGTTCGAATGGGATCTGGAAAAGGTAATGTTGAATATTATGTTGCAGTTGTGAAACCAGGCAGAATATTATTTGAAATTTCAGGAGTCCCAGAAGAAGTAGCAAGAGAGGCTATGCGAAAAGCTGGTCATAAGTTACCAATGAAAACTAAATTTGTAGCAAGGGATACTTTATGAGTGTTAACGATTATAGAGAGTTATCTATTAATGAGTTAGAAACAAAAATAGTGGAATTGAAAAAAAATTTAATGGAATCAAGGTTTTCACTTGCAACTAGTCAATTAGAAGATACGTCAGTTTTTAAAAAAATAAAAAAACAAATCGCACAAGCCAATACAGTTTTAACTGAAAAAATTAAAAAAGAAAGCAATGAGGTGATTGAATAATGACTGACTCTGATAGAACTTCAAGGAAAGTTAGAATCGGAACAGTTGTTTCTGATGCTAGAGACAAAACTGTAGCAGTTTCTATTGAAATGCAGTTTCCTCACCCAAAATATAAAAAAATTGTTAAGAAATCAAGAAAACATCATGCTCATGATGATCAATTTGATGCAAAAATTGGGGACACTGTCAAAATAATGGAGACAAAACCTTTCTCTAAAACCAAAAAGTGGAGAGTAATTGAAATTGTTGAGAGAGCAAGATGATACAAAAAGAATCTAGGCTTAAAGTTGCTGACAATTCCGGAGCTAAGGAAGTTCTTTGCATAAAAGTAAAAGGTAGCTCTCGAATTAGGTATGCAGGATTAGGTGATACGTTTGTTGCTACTGTAAAAGATGCGATTCCTGGAGGGCAAATAAAAAAAGGTGATATTGTTCAAGCTGTTGTTGTTAGAACAAAAAAAGAAACAAGACGTAAAGATGGGACCTATATTAGGTTTGATGAAAATGCTTGTGTCATTCTTAATGAACAAGATCAACCAAGAGGAACTAGAATTTTTGGTCCAGTTGGAAGAGAGTTGAGAGAGAAAAAATTTATGAGAATTGTTTCCCTAGCTCCTGAGGTTATATAATGAAAATTAAAAAAGGTGATCTAGTAAAAGTAATTTCTGGTAAAGATTCTGGTAAGCAAGGAAAAGTATTACAAGCATTTCCTAAAAAAGGTATGGTTCTTGTAGAAGGAGTCAATGTTACAAAAAAACATCAAAAACCTCAAGGGCAAACAATGCAGGGTGGAGTAATTGATAAAAGTATGCCTGTAAATGTTTCTAATGTAGCTTTAGTAGTTAAAAAGAAGGCTGGGAGAGTATCTTATAAATTTGATAAGAATGGAAAAAAGTTTAGGGTTCTTACCCAAACTGGTGAAGAAGTATGATTCCTAGATTAAAAGATCAATTTAACAAAGAACTTAAAAAGAATATTATGTCTTCTTTAAATTTGAAAAATGTTAATCAAATACCAACTTTAGAAAAAATAGTTATCAATATTGGTGATGGAAAAGCTGCGACAGATGGAAGAGCGTTAGAGTCAATGGTTGACGAACTAACCGCAATTTCTGGTCAAAAGCCGGTAATAAGACGTGCTAAAAAATCAATAGCTGGATTTAAACTCAGGGAAGGAATGCCGATTGCTGTAAGCGTTACCCTGCGTGGTGATAAAATGTGGGAGTTTTATGACAGATTTGTCCAAGTTGTTGTTCCTCGCATTAGAGACTTTAGAGGATTTAATAAAAAATCTTTCGATGGAAAAGGTAATTACACCTTAGGTTTAAATGAACAGTTAGTATTCCCAGAAGTTGAATACGACAAAGTAAGAGATATTAGAGGTATGAATATTACTATTTGTACTTCTGCTAACGATAACAACCAAGGGTATGTATTATTACAATCGCTAGGATTTCCATTTAGGGAGAATTAATTTATGGCAAAAACAAGTAAAGTAGTTAAAAATAACGAGAGAGAACGCTTGGTTGGTGTTTATGCTGATAGACGTAATGAGTTATTAAAAATAATCAAAGATCCTAATACATCTTACGATGAGAAAAGAGAAGCCCAGAAAAAAATTGCTAAAATGCCTAGAGATGCCTCTGCAACTCGTCATAGAAATAGATGTCAAGTGACCGGAAGGCCTAGAGGTACTCTTAGTAAATTTGGTATGTCTAGAAATACCTTTAGACACTTAGCATTAAATGGTGAACTCCCTGGAATTAAGAAAGCTTCTTGGTAATTATGAACTCTGATCCAATTTCCGATTTTTTAACGAGAATAAGAAATGCCTCAATGGTCAATAAGCCATCTGTTTCTATTCCTCATTCTAAATTTAAGTTGGAACTAGCAAAACTTTTGAAATCTGAAGGATATATTAGTGATGTAAAAGTCAGTAGTGATTCAGTTAAAAAAACTATTGAGATTGAGTTAAAGTATTCTGATGAAGGCTCACCAGTTTTAGCAGGTCTAAAAAGACTAAGCACTCCTGGAAGAAGGTTGTACGTTGGTTCTGGAACTCTTCCAAGAAACAATGGTGGTCTAGGTACCGTAATCGTTTCCACATCAAGAGGTTTATTACCTGATTCTGAAGCAAGAAAAAGAAAGCTTGGTGGAGAGTTAATTTGTGAGGTATGGTCATGAGTAGAGTTGGTAACAAACCAATTACAATTCCAGAAAATGTTGAAGTAAAGTTTGATGATTCAACTGTTGTCGTTAAGGGACCCAAGGGAGAACTAAGAACAGAGATAGTTGATGAACGTATCAAATTTGAACTTAATGAAAATAATCTTTTTTTTACGCGCACATCTGAAGAAACAACTGTAAAAAGTTTACATGGTTTGTATAGGTCATTAGTTGCAAACAATATTGAGGGTGTTGTAGAAGGTTTCAAGAAGATACTTATTTTACAAGGTGTCGGACATAGAGCTTCACTTAAAGGAAGCGACATAGAAATTCTCTGTGGTTTTTCTCATCCGGTACTATTTTCAAAAGTAGAAGGAATCTCTTTTGATGTTCCCGATCAAAATACAATTATAGTTTCAGGCATTGACAAAGGTTTGGTTGGACAAGTTGCTGCAAATATACGAGCTGTAAAACCTCCAGAGCCTTATAAAGGCAAAGGGATAAGGTACCAGAATGAATATGTAAGAAGAAAAGCTGGTAAAGCGGCAGCTGGAGCGTAGGATAATCAATGAAAATAAAAGATAAAAGAGCCCATAGAAAAATTAGAATCAGAAAAAAGATTTCTGGGACATCTACAACTCCACGTTTGGCTGTTTTTAAAAGTAATAGCAATATTTACGTTCAAGCAATTGATGATGTGAATCAAGTAACTTTGGCTACTGCTAGTACATTATCTAAAGAAATAAAATCTAAAAGTCTTTCAGTAGATGTTTCAAAAAAAGTAGGAGAATTAATGGGTGAAAAGCTATCTAAGCTTAACATTACAACTGCGGTTTTTGATAGAGGTGGTTATATTTATCATGGAAGAGTTAAAGCAGTAGCAGACGGAGTTAGAGAAAAAGGAATTAAGTTTTAATGGCTGAATTAGAATATCAGGAAAGTGTAATCCATATTAATAGAGTTGCAAAAGTTGTAAAAGGTGGACGTAATTTTTCATTTACTGCATTGGTAGCAGTAGGGGATGGTAATGGTAAAGCAGGAATTGGATACGGCAAAGGTTCTGAAGTTCCGCTTGCTATTCAAAAAGCAATAGAAAACGCAAAGAAAAATATTGCTGAAATTCCTATGGCTGGTTCTACTATCGTTCATACAATAATTGGCAAACATGGGTCTTCAAAAGTTCTTTTAAAACCTGCTGCACCTGGAACAGGAGTTATTGCAGGTGGTGCTGCTAGACAAGTTTTAGAAGTTGCTGGAATAAAAGACATCTTAGCAAAATCTTTAGGATCCCCAACCCATTTAAATGTAGCAAAAGCAACAATAGACGGTTTGCTCAACCAAAGAACACCCGATAGTGTTGCAAGCTTAAGAGGAAAGAAACCTTCTGAAGTGGCACCCCCTGGTTTAGTAGAAGCTTTTGAAAAAACTAAGGCTGAAAAAAAGTTAAAGGTTGCTAATGAAAGTTAGGATAACTTTAAAAAGAAGCCTTATTGGAGAAAAGCCAAAAGCTAGAGAAACCGTTCGTAGTCTTGGTTTAAAAAAAATTAATTCTTCTACTGAAAGAGAATTAAATCCTATGATTCAAGGAATGCTTAACAAAGTTCTACATTTAGTTGAAATTGAGGAAATTAAATAATGAAAAAATTAAGATTTCACCATTTAAAACCAACTCCAGGTTCAACAAAGACAAAATTAAGAAAAGGTCGTGGTGAAGCTGGTAAAAGAGGAAAAACAGCTGGTAGAGGTACAAAAGGTACAGGAGCAAGAAAAACAGTTCCTGCTTATTTTGAAGGTGGACAAATCCCTCTTTACAGGAGAATACCTAAACTAAGAGGATTAAATAATGGACCTAAAATGTCTTATGTTGTTGTCAACTTAAGTGAGTTAGAATCTAGAGAAATTGAAGGTGAAGTTACTCCAGATACTTTAAGAGAATTAGGATTAACTAGAAAAAAAGGACTAGTAAAGATTTTAGGTGATGGAGATGTGTCTAAAAAGCTAGATTTGAAGGTACATGCAATAAGTGAAACTGCAAAAACTAAAATTGAAAATGCTGGTGGCACTGTAGAAATAATTAAAGAGTAAATATGAAGTTATCTATTTTTAGATATATGTTCAAAATTCCGGACTTAAGAAAACGAATATTTTTTACTTTGTTTATGTTTGCTGTTTATAGACTAGGAGCTTCAGTTCCAGTACCAGGTGTTGATCTGCTTGCTGTGCAACGACTAACTGAGTCTGGTTCCCAAGCAGGAATTTATGGTCTATTAAATCTATTTTCTGGTGGTGCGCTAGAAACTTTTTCAGTATTTGCTTTAGGGATTATGCCATATATAACGGCAAGTATTATTCTTCAACTGTTAACAGTTGTGATACCTAGACTACAAAAACTCCAAGAAGAAGGAGAATCTGGAAGAAAAGTAATTACTCAGTGGACAAGATATATTACAGTAGTCCTTGCACTTTTACAATCAACAGCGCTGACATATTTGTTTTCTAGAGGTAGCTTAACAGGTGGTATTTCTTTAATTCCAAACTATACACCATCTAGGGTGGGCTTAATAGTTCTTACAATGACCGCAGGTACTGCTTTTATTATGTGGATAGGAGAATTAATTTCTCAACGAGGAGTTGGTAATGGAATGTCTCTTATTATATTTGCTAGTATTGTCAGTCAGCTTCCCTCACAGTTTGGAAGCGCATACCAAGTAACCGCTGGCCAAGGAAGAATTGGACAATTTTCATTTCTCGCACTTATGTTTTTTTTGATGATTGTTGGCATTATATTTGTTGAACAAGGCCAAAGAAGAATTCCAATACAGTTTGCTAAAAGAGTTAGAGGCAGAAAAGTGATGGGGGGACAAAGCACATATATACCTTTGAAAGTTAATAGTGCTGGGGTTATTCCTGTTATTTTTGCTACAAGTATTTTATTTTTCCCAGCTTTAGTAGCCACTTCACTACCTCAAGACAACAGTGTTACTGCTGCCATAAGAAATTGGATAGATATCAATTTAGCAAATTCTCAAGGTACTACTTGGTTCTATATTTTCTTTTTAGGTATGTTAATAATTTTCTTTACATATTTTTATACAACAATTCAATTTGATCCTGTCAGACAATCAGACATGATTAGAAGACAAGGTGGATTTATACCAGGTGTTAGACCTGGAACATCTACAACTAATTATTTGTCACACATTATTAACAGAATTACCTTGCCTGGATCAGTATTTTTAGCTTCTGTTGCTGTATTGCCATCAATTGCTTCTGCCATTTGGGATATTCCACTTGGATTTAGCGGAATATCAATTTTAATAACTGTTGGTGTAGCACTTGAGACTATGAAGCAAATCGAAAGTCAACTCAGCATGAGAAACTATGAAGGATTTATTGATTGAGTAGATTAATTATATTTCTAGGTCCTCCGGGAGCTGGGAAAGGTACTCAAGCTATCAAGATTGCTGAAAAATTTAACTTAGCTCATATATCTACTGGGGATATGTTACGAAATCATGTTACTAACAATACAAGTCTTGGAATAATGGCAAAGTCTTTATTAGATCAAGGAAAATTAGTTCCAGATGAATTAGTTATAAGAATGCTAAAAGAACGTCTTGAGGAAAATGATTGTAAAAATGGAGCAATTTTAGATGGTTTCCCAAGAACATTGCCTCAGGCAATAAGTTTAGATGAGCTTCAAAGCTATTTCCCAATTGAAAAAGTTATAGTTTTTGAGGCGGCTGAAGAGGAATTGATTAAAAGAATTTTAAACAGAGGTGAAATTAGTGGTCGTAGTGATGATACCGAATCATCCATATCAGTGAGATTAGATAGCTATAAAAATGATACTCAACCACTAGTTGATTATTATGAGAAACAAAACATAGTTGAAAAAATAAATGCTGTTGGTAATGTAGATGAAATTCATGAATACATCTCATCAAAGTTGTTAAATTCTTAAATGCTAACTTACAAAAACTCTGAAGATTTTAATAAAATGAGAAAAGCTGGAGCAGTTGTTTCAAATATACATTATGAAATATTCAATAAAGCTAAACCTGGTATGACACTTAAATCCTTAGATGATATAGCAAAGAAAATTGTTGAATCTTCAAATGTTGTATCTAGTTTTTTAGGTTACCCACAACCCGGAACTAGTGATTTTCCAGCTTATATTTGTGCTTCTCCAAATGATGTTATAGTTCATGGCATTCCTAATGATTACATTATGAAAGATGGAGATATTATATCTATAGATGCCGGTGTTTCGTATCAAGGCTTTCATGCAGATGCTGCGTTTACTTTTGGGATTGGTGATATTTCAGATGAAGATAAATTTTTAATTGAAAAAACAAAATTTGCTTTAAGTGAATCGATAAAACTTGTAAAAGATGGTCAAAGACTTGGAACCATTGGTAACAAAATAGATAAAATTGCTAAAAAAAATAATTTGGGAAATGTTAAAAACTATGTTGGACATGGAATTGGGTTAGAAATGCATGAAGAGCCCCAAGTACCTCATTATGGAAAAAAAAATAAAGGGTTTGAATTAAAAACTGGAATGGCAATTTGTATTGAACCGATGTTTAATTTAGGTACAGAAAATACAAAAGTAGATATAGATGGCTGGTCTGTAAGAACTGAGGATGGAAAAAAGTCAGCTCATTTTGAACACACTATAGGATTGACAGAAGAAGGAACAAGTGTATTTACAGAAAACTTATTTTAAAATTGTGTTTGTAATAGTTTCATATCGCACTAATCTAGTTAATCGGTCACATAATCAAGGCTAATTTTGGTAGATAAAGAGAAAAACATAATTAAAGTTCAAGGAACTGTTATGGAAACTTTACCCAATGCATCTTTCAAGGTGAAACTTGAAAGTGGAGCAGAGATATTAGCTCATGTGTCTGGAAAAATGAGGATGAGGTATATAAGGATTTTACCTGGTGACGAGGTTGAAATGGAAGTTTCACCTTATGATCCAACAAGAGGTAGGATAATTTGGAGACATAAATGAAAGTAAGATCGAGCATAAAGAAACGTGGTCCTAATGATCAGATTGTTAGGAGAAAAGGAAAGCTTTATGTTATAAATAAGAAAAATCCTCGAAATAAGCAAAGACAAGGTTAAATTAATGGCACGTATTTCAGGTATAGATATTCCCAGAGAAAAGAGAGTTATTGCATCGCTCAAATATATTCATGGCGTTGGCCAAAAAAGAGCTGAAGATATCTGTAATGATTTAAAAATAGATCCTAACACAAGAGTTAGTAATTTAACAAATGACGAAGTTGCTCAAATTAGAAAATATATTGAAGCAAACTTTAGAGTAGAAGGCGATTTAAGAAGAGATGTCTCTCAAAATATTAGAAGAAAAACTGAAATAGGTACTTATCAAGGAATGAGACACAGAACAGGATTACCAGTTAGAGGACAAAGAACTCATACTAATGCAAGAACTCGAAAAGGACCAAGATTTGCAATTGCTGGTAAAAAGAAAGCAACTAAATAATGGCTGATCAAAAAACAAAAAAGAAAATTAAGAAAAATATACCAACAGGTGTTGCTCATATTAAAGCAAGTTTTAATAACACAATTATAAATATCTCCGACACATCCGGACAAACAATAGTTTGGACCTCAGGAGGTTCTGTAGGTTTTAAAGGATCTAGGAAGTCAACCCCTTATGCTGCACAAGTTGCGGCTGAAGAGGCTGTAAGGAGAGCAACAGAGTATGGCGTACACAAGCTAGACATTATTATTAGTGGCACTGGAGCTGGAAGAGAAACTGCTGTTAGAACATTACAAAATATGGGTATGGATGTAGGAACTATAAAAGACATAACACCTACGCCTCATAATGGTTGTAGGCCAAAGAAAAGAAGAAGAGGATAATGGCTAGATACACTGGACCTAGAGTTAGAATCTCAAGAAGAATTGGTTTTAACGTTTTTGAAAATAAAAAAGGAGATAAGGCTCTACAGGACAGGCCATATCCTCCAGGAGAAAACGGTAGAAAAAGAGTCAGAGAAACTGATTATGGAACTCAGTTAAAAGAAAAGCAAAAAGTTCGTTATATGTATGGAATTCTTGAAAAACAATTTAGAAATTATTACAAAGAAGCTTCAGGAATGTCTGGGATTACTGGAGAAAATCTTCTGATTCTTTTAGAGTCAAGACTTGATAATGTAATCTACAGAGCTGGTTTTGCTTCTACAAGACCTCAGGCAAGACAATTAGTTTCACACAGGCATTTTAAAATTAATGGTAAATTTGTAGATGTACCTTCCCATCAAGTTAAACCTGGTGATGTAATTGAAATTAAAGACAGAAGTAAAGATTTAATAATTATTCAACATACAATTGACACAGGTCAAGATAAAGTTGTACCAAGTTGGATAGATGTTGATAATAAGAAAAAATCTGTAAAAATTATTTCTTCACCGTCCAGAGGTGATGCAAGTTCACAGATTGAAGAACAATTAATAGTAGAGCTTTATTCAAAGTAAGCATTTGAGAGGAGAACAATAATGTTAATGCTACAGAGACCTGAGATCACCCAAGAAGATCTTGGAAAAAATAGAACAAAATTTATAATTGAACCACTTGAACCTGGTTTTGGTTTAACCCTTGGTAATACTATGAGAAGAGCGCTTCTTTCACGCGTTCCAGGTGTTGCAGTCACAGGCATAAAGATATCTGGCGTAAATCATGAATTTACTTCTGTTCCTGGAGTAGTGGAAGATGTTTTAGACTTGCTTTTAAATTTAAAACGACTTGTACTAAATGTTGAAAACCAAGAAAACCATACTTTAACTGTTAAAGCTAAAGGACCTGGTAACGTTTTAGCTGCCCAAATTCAATGCCCATCAGGAGTAGAAGTTGTAAATACTGATTTAAAAATTTGTACACTTGCTGAAAATGCTACTTTAGATATGGAAGTATCTATTGCACATGGAGTTGGCTACAGGCTAGCTGACAAAAATAAGACAAGTGATGTTAATTTTATTCCTATTGATTCAATTTTCTCTCCAATTGTTAAGGTTAGTTTTGGCGTTTCTCCAACTCAGGTTGGTCAAGTAACTGATTATGATAAGTTAACACTTGACGTTGAAACAGATGGTTCTATAGCTCCTAGTGAAGCAATTTCCTCAGTTGGTAAAACTCTTGGTGAACTATGGAAATTATTTGCTGATATTGACGAAGGTGTTGGGCTTGAATTAGGTGAGCTTACGATATCAGAAGGAAGTTCTCCGGATTTGTCATTATCCGTAGATGCCTTAGACCTTTCGGAGAGACCTAGAAACTGTTTAGGAAGAGAAAATATTACTACTGTCGGTCAAATTTTAGAATATACAGAGGATGATTTACTTAATTTAACAAACTTTGGACAGAAAAGTTTAGATGAACTTGTAGCAAAGTTGGATGAGTTAGGATTAAGCTTACCAACAAGTTCTGACTTAGATTCTGGAGATATGTCAGATGCCTAAACCTACTAAAGGTAAAAGATTAGGAGGCTCTGCTTCCCATGAAGACCAAATTATTAGTAATTTAATTTCTTCGTTAATTCAATATGAAAAAATTGAAACTACAATTACAAAAGCTAAAGTAGTAAAACCTTATGCTGAAAAAGTTATCACTAAAGCTAAAAATGGAACGCTTCATGATCGCAGACAGGTTTTAAAAATGATACAGAATAAAGCTGTTGTCGCAAAATTATTTGAAGAAATTGGTCCAAAGTATGAAGACAGAGATGGTGGATATACTAGGATTACTAGAACTAGATCTAGACAAGGTGACGGAACAGAGTTGGCTGTAATAGAACTCGTTTAAATTTGAATTCTATTAAAAATATTTGGTTACAATTTCAAAAGTTTATTCGCTTTGACAATTCATTATTCTTAAAAATTAGTAACGATAGGTACGAATCGGCAAATGCCTTAATTATTGTTGTCTTTAGTATTCTCATAATTTACATTCCAATAATTATTCAATCTCAAAACCTTAATGTAAGTGATATTGTTTTTTATGGCATTGTAGATGGAATTTTTGCGTGGCTATTTGCTAACCTTGCCATGTGGTTTTTACTATCTAGAGCATTTAACACAAATATAGAAATATCAAATCTAATGATATTTACCGGTTACTCTCATGGTGTTTTAGGATTTTTCGGTGCGATTGTTGTAGTTAATAGATTTGTTGACCTTTCCTCGAACATAATACAAGTACTCAGTTTAGTCATATTTGTTTGGATGTATTTTTTAATTTCAAAGTCTATGAGGTATGTATTTACCTTAGATAAAAGAGAATCAAGTATTGCCACTGTAACTTTTTTAGTAATTTTAGCGTGGTTTTCTGACCCCTTAAAACTTTTTATTTGATGCACCACTACAGATTAAATATTGCATATGATGGTTCAAACTATTATGGGTTTCAACAACAAAAAGATAAACCAACAATTCAAGGGGAATTGGAAAAAGTATTTAAAACTATTTTAAAAGATTATAAATTTGATTATTCAGGCAGAACCGATTCTGGAGTACATGCTAAAGAACAAGTACTAAGTTTATCAACACCTTATTCTTTAGATCTTAAAACAATCAGATCAATGAATAAACTTTTAGGTGAAAGTATTTCAATCAACAAGTTTGTCAAAACATCTTTGAAATTTCACGCTAGATATGATGCAACTAAAAGAACTTATAAATACTTTATTTCGAACTCTACCCAATTACAACCTTATCTTAGAAACCATTGCTACATCTACCCGGATCAATTATCAATTAAAAAGTTAAATAATGTAGCGCAACTATTTGTCGGAGAACATAACTTTACTGCTTTTTCTAAATTTACCAAAGAGAAGAATCCATTACGAACTATTTACAAAAGCTCATGGTCAAACAAGAGAGATTATTTTGAATATACTATTATTGGTAACTCTTTTTTAAGAAATATGGTAAGAAACATTGTCGGAGTTCAAATTGCTTTTATGGAAGAAAAAATTTCTATAGAAGAAATTGAATTAAATTTAAGAAAACCTAAGAATCGTCTAAATTATATTGCCCCACCTAATGGGTTAATATTGTGGAAAGTAAAATACTAGTTTTCATAAATATTAATCCACTTTATACTAGTAGTTCGTTACAATTCATAAGATTGGTAAATGAATACAAAAACAACTTTTAATGGAATAGAAGCTACTGAGCGTGGTTGGCATATTGTAGATGCTACTGATTTACCTATTGGTAGATTGGCAAGTGAAATTGCTCAAATTTTAAGAGGAAAACATAAACCTCAATTTGCACCTCACCTTGATGTTGGAGATCATGTTGTTGTTATAAATGCAAAAAAAATTTCAATTACTTCAAAAAAACCTGAACAAAAAATGTATCACTCACATTCGGGATTCCCTGGAGGGTTAAAAACTGAAAGTTTTAATTCTTTGAGACAAAGAAAACCTGAAAAAATAATTGAAAGAGCAGTATGGGGAATGTTACCTAAAAACAGACTTGGTAGAGCGACTTTAAAAAAATTACACGTTTATTCAGATGCAAATCACCCTCATGAAAGTCAAAGTCCAAAAAAGATTGTTTTCAATATAAAGAGAGTTGAAGACAATGGCTGAAAAGTATTATGGAACTGGAAGACGCAAGTCTTCTGTAGCCAGAGTAACAATTATCGAGGGAACTGGAAATTTCAAGTTTAACGGAAAAGATTTTGCTCAGTACTTCCCAAGCCCATCTATGAAAATGGCTATTGAAAAACCTTTTAAAATTGTAAATTTAGAAAATAAATTTGATTTAATTGTTTCTGTTTCTGGTAGCGGATTATCTTCTCAATCTGATGCAGTGGCACTTGGTGTTTCAAGAGCTCTTATAAAAATGGACCCTGAATTAAGGCCAAAACTAAAAAAAGCCGGACTTTTGACCAGGGATGCTCGTAAAGTGGAGAGAAAAAAATACGGTCTGAAAAAAGCAAGAAGAGCAGAACAATTTACTAAGAGATAATTCTAAATTGAAAAAATATTTCGGTACTGATGGAATCCGAGGTATTCCTAATAAAACTCTTACAAGCGATATTGTTTCAAAAATTGCAACTGCTGTTGAAGAAATATTAAAACCAAAATCTGTTGCTGTAATTTTAGACACAAGAGAAACATCAGTTGAGATATTAGATTGGGTCGGTGAAGGGTTTTCTGAAGATACTGAAGTAGTTAATTACGGAATACTGCCTTCGGGTTCAATGCCAATTTTACTAAAAGAATTCAATCATGAACTTGGAGTTATTATCTCGGCTTCACACAATCCAAGTGAATATAATGGTATAAAACTAATAGATAAATATGGTTCAAAACTTAATGATAATCTTGAATTGGAAATTGAAAATCTAGTTCCCCAAGTTACATTACCAGTAGTTCGTTCAGTATTCAAAAATTCAGACAATGGGTATGAAGTTTATTTACAATTCTTAAATGATTTTCTTAATTTTGACCTTTCAAATTTTGATTTTGTTGTCGATACAGCAAATGGGTCAGCTTCTAAAGTTATGGAAGATTTATTTACTACTAAGGGAGCTAAGTATAAATTAATTTCTAATTCTCCGGACGGAAATAATATAAATCAAAACTGTGGAGCAACATATACCCAAAACCTTTTAGATAATCTAAAATCTGGACAACTAGGAGTAGCATTTGATGGAGATGCCGACAGATTAATTATGATCGATGAAATGGGAAATGTTTGTAATGGAGATATATTAATACTGTTAATTGCTAAGTATCTTGCAGCTACTAATCAATTAAATAATAATATAGTAATTTCTACCGTTATGTCTAATTTTGGATTTAAAAATGCAATGAAAAAAAATAATTTTAAAAATATTGAAACCGATGTAGGAGATAAGTATGTTGCTGAAGCTATGGCTGAGAATAACGCTTCTTTAGGTGGGGAACAATCTGGACATATTATTATCTCTGAGTTATTACCCGTTGGTGATGGGTTGCTTACAATGATTTTTTGTTTAAAAGCTTTATCATTTTTTAATATCTCTTTACATGAATTCCGAGTTGACAATATTACTGAGTATCCTCAAAAACTAATAAATTTAGAACTTGAAACAAAACTCAACTTAGAGCAATTAGAAGAACTAAATATTCTTGCAAGTAATTTAGTTCAAGTAGAAAATTTAGATGGTAGATTTTTAATAAGAAATTCTGGTACTGAGCCAATTTTAAGAGTTCTCATTGAAGCTAAAGACATAGATATTTTAGAAAATTATAGCGAGAAACTAATTCATAAAATTAAAAAACACTTACAAAAGTAATTAACCTTTTATAATAAAGTAACGAGCAATTTAGCGCCAGACCTTGAAAAAGGTGACGAGGAAGTATGTTATCGAAAATTCGGCGGATGCATACTCGGCCCTGCGGTCGTAATAAATTGTTAAAAACAGCAAGCAATTGCTGAACAGAAGCAATTTAAAGCAGTCTTATTTCAACTTGCTCGTTGGAATGGAGATAAAATGTGTGGAATAGTAGGCTATTCTGGCCCTAAGAAGACATTACCTATATTATTAAACGGACTTTCGAGGTTAGAGTATCGTGGATATGATTCAGCAGGCATAGCAATTCTTGATGGAAAAACAATAGAAATTGAAAAAAAACAAGGAAAACTAGAAAATCTTATACAACATCTTGAAAGTAAAACAATAAATGGGAATATAGGCATAGGTCATACAAGATGGGCAACTCATGGAGTTCCAAGTGATTTGAATGCCCATCCTCATTCAGATAACAATCAAGAATTTGCAATAATTCATAATGGAATTATAGAAAATTATGCCGAATTGAAAGAAACGCTTGCTGAGGAAGGGTACAGTTTTTCGTCAGATACAGACACAGAAGTAGTAGCAGTTCAATTAAGTAAAAAATGGAATGGAGATTTGCTTAATACTGTAACTGATGTAGCTAGAGGTTTAGAAGGAACTTATGCCTTAGTAGTAACATCAACGAGACAACCAGATACAATTATTGCAGGAAGGTTAATGAGTCCTTTAGTCTTAGGAATTGGAGAGGATGAAGTATTTTTGGCATCTGATTCTGCAGCAATTTTAGAGCATACCAAGAAAATGATTTTTTTAGAAAATGGTGATTTTGTTGAGATCAAAAATGGTACTTATAAATTATTTGATATAAATTTAAATGAAATCGTTCGAGATATTCAAATTATTGACTGGGAAGTTTCTGAAGCTCAAAAAGGAGGATATAAGCATTTCATGTATAAAGAAATTCTTGAACAAGCAGAAGTCATTGAGAGAACTTTATCTGGTAGATTAGATTTAAGATCTGAACAAATCCCTATCGATGTTCTAAAAGCAAAAGAGTTTGAAAAAATTTGGATTGTTGCATGTGGAACTGCCTATCACGCGGGTTTATTTGGTAAAGAGTTGTTTGAAAAGGTATTAGGGATTCCTGTGAGTGTTGAACTAGCATCAGAGTTTAGATATCGAGAGCCTATTGTTGGGAAGAATGACTTGGGAATTGTTATTTCACAGTCTGGTGAAACTATGGACACAATTGCAGCAACTGAGCTACTTAAAGAACATGGAGCGCATGTTTTAGCACTAGTTAATGTTGTTGGGAGTTCATTAGCTAGAATGTCAGACAGCGTCTTCTATTTACATGTAGGTCCAGAAATTGGTGTTGCATCGACCAAAGCATATCTCGGAATGCTTGTAGCCCAGCTTCTTTTTGCAAAGCATTGGGATACACATTCAAAACTTGAAATTACTTTTGAGGAAATAAGTGCTTTACCTAAAATAATTAAGACAGCTTTAAATTGTGAAGAAGAAATTAAAAAAATTTCAAAACATATTTATCAAAACAAAGATATTTATTTTATAGGGAGAGGGCTTGATTATGCTCTTGCAGCCGAAGGCGCATTAAAGCTAAAAGAAATTTCCTATCTTCATGCAGAAGCATTAGCAGCAGGAGAATTAAAACATGGTACCCTAGCCTTAATTGAAGAGGGAACACCAGTTATTGTGACTGCTAGCCAGACCCATTTACTTGATAAGACCACTAGTAATGTTCAAGAAGTTAAAGCAAGAGGGGCCTATGTAATTGCAATTGGAGACAACAATTCAAAAAAGCTTAAAGATATTTCAGATAGCTATGTAACCCTACCTTCAGCAAACACTTTATTATCTACAATAATATCTATTATCCCACTACAATTTATTGCCTATCATGTTGCTGAATTAAATGGTGAGTCAATCGATCAGCCAAGGAATTTAGCTAAATCTGTTACAGTGGAGTAGTGCGCTCATCCAATATTTCAATTGAAGGTGGAGTAAATAATAGACATGGATAGAGGATACATTTATGTCAATAAAACTAATTTAATTAACAATATAAAGTATTTAAAAAATATATCAAACAAAGAAATCTGCCTTGTAGTCAAAGCCAATGCTTATGGCCATGGTATTGAGTGGGCAGTTAGAAATGCTATGCAAGCAGGCGTGTCTTGGTTTGCTGTTGCATCGATACAAGAAGGAATTCACGCTAGAAAGATATCAAAAAATATTAGAATTCTTCTATTGTCAGAACCATCAAAAGACGAAATTAGTTCTTTATGGAAAAATAATCTTGATATAACTGTTTATAACGAAAATTTTATAAATTCTTTAATTAATTACAAAAAACCTTTTAACGTTCATTTAAAAGTTGATACTGGCATGCATAGAGTTGGATGTGAGCCAGTTCAATTTCAAACTTTAGTTGAAAAAATTAATACTTCTGAGTTAAATCTAACTGGAATTTGTACACATTTTCCAACATCTGAGACAGATACAAAACATACGAAGAGTGCAATTAGTATTTTTAAAAACTTATTAAAACCTTTAGATATAGAGAATCTAGTTATACATGTTGATAACTCAGCTTCAACTTTCTATAACTTAGATTCTACTTTCAACTTATCAAGAGTTGGAATTGCAGCGTATGGTATTTATAAATCTATTCCAAATATTGAACACGAGTTAAAGCCAACCATGGCAATAAAGACTAGAATTTCAAATTTACAATTTAGAAAAAAAGGTGATGCAGTTTCTTACGGTAAAATATTTACTTTAATGAGAGATTCTATCATTGCGACAGCACCAATTGGATATGGGGATGGGTATCCATGGAATTCTTTTCCTGATGGTAAAGTAATTGTTCAAAATAATTTTTGTAATTTAGTTGGAAGAGTGACAATGGATCAAATAATGTTTGATGTTACTGACTTAAGTGCCAGCATTGGTGATGAAGTAATTATTTTAGGTAGTTCAAATGATGATAAGCTTAAAATTACTGTTTCAGATATTGCAAAGTGGAACAAAACAATCGAGTGGGAAATATTAACAAATATGTCACTAAGACTTGAAAGGTACGAAATTGAATAGTCTAGTTACTGAGGATGGCCTAGATAAATTTTTAGATCAGTATTTAAAAAGTATTTACCTTCCTAAGGTAATAGGTCTATCTGGGTTGCTCGGTGCAGGGAAGACAACAGTAGCAAAAAAAATTATAAAGTTTTTTGGATGTGATGAAATTGTTACTTCACCAACCTTTAATATTGTAAGAACCTATATTGTTAATGATATTGAAATATATCATGTTGATTTATATAGATTAAATAGTTGGTCTGAATTTTTAGATTTAGATTTACCACTAAATAAAAGTAATACACTTTTTCTAATTGAGTGGATTGATATTTTGCCTGAAAAAAGTATGAAAAATATTGACTTAATTAAGATTGAAATTGTAGATCAAACAACTAGAAAGATTTACATCAATGAATAGTTTATCTATCTCTACATCAGGTAAGTATATTTCTGTAGGTATATTTAAAGAACGTTTAATTTCTAGCACATCTACTTTATCTGAAAACGGAACAACAAATCTTCTTATGAAATCTGTGGATGATGTGTTTTTAAAATCAAAACTCAATAAAGTAGATTTAGATGTAGTTTTTTTTGATATAGGTCCGGGTTATTATACAAGTTTAAGAATTGGCTTAGCTGTTGCTCAGGGAATCTGTGCAACATTAGGGATCCCCCTTGTTCCTGTAAACGGTCTTGATGCCTTAGCATTTGCTGCTCATACGGGCCATAGGAAAATTTGTTCATTGATAGACATAAAGAGAGAGGAATTTGCATACTGTACTTATAAGCCTGTACCAGGTGGAGTAGTAAGAGAATCTAAACCAGTAGTAATTCATCAATCAAATCTTAAGGAAAAACTGAATGAAGATAATGAAAAAAAGTTAATTGTGGGTGACTGGTTTAATATTGAAAAAAAATACATTATGCAAACTGAAAATTTAAAATTTGGTGGACCTGAGTATGTAAACTCTGAGCATATTTTTCAAGTAGGTAAGGAAATATATAAAAATAGAGAATTTCCAAATTTTAATGAGATAAGACTTGCTTACATGAGAGAACCAGATATATCATTTTCAACTAAAAACCTTGATGGAGAGATTCTTTTCAATGATTAAACAAATAAGTAACTCTACTTTTCAAATCGCAGAAAGATTATCAAAATTAGAACATGATATATTTGAAACTTCTTGGGATAAAGAAACAATAAATAAAAAAATTAATTTAGGAGAATTCGTCTATTGGATTTTTGAAGTTGATAAAAATTTTATTGGCTATAGTGCAATCCATTTAACTGGTAATGAGATTCATCTTCTCGGTATTGGAGTAAGTATAAATTACAGGAAACTTGAAATTGGAAAAGAATTACTTACTGAAGTACTTCGATATTTTAACGAAAGTATTTATACAAAAATTTTGTTAGAAGTGAGAGAATCTAATACTAGTGCAATAAAACTATAT